>CANJWG010000032.1 GCA_947478365.1 Flavobacteriaceae bacterium
AAGAAAAACAAATTCCATCTGACTTTTTCCGTAAAGGAGACAATGTTCGTGGAATAATTGAAAGCGTTGAATTGAAAGGGAATAAACCTCAAATTATCATGTCGAGAACGGCAGATAAATTCTTGGAAAAATTATTTGAGCAAGAAATTCCAGAAGTTTTTGATGGCTTAATTATGATTAAAAAAGTGGTAAGAATTCCAGGTGAAAAAGCTAAAGTAGCGGTGGATTCTTATGATGATAGAATTGATCCTGTTGGAGCATGTGTTGGTATGAAAGGTTCTAGAATTCATGGAATTGTACGCGAATTGGGGAACGAAAATATTGACGTAATAAACTATACTACAAATTTGCAATTATATATTACAAGAGCATTAAGCCCTGCAAAAGTATCTTCGGTTAAAATTGATGAAGAGAAAAAAAGAGCTGAAGTTTTCTTGAAATTAGAAGAAGTTTCAAAAGCTATTGGTCGAGGAGGACACAACATTAAATTGGCCGGACTTTTAACGGGTTATGAATTAGACGTAATTAGAGAAGGTGCTGCAATTGAAGAAGATGATGTTGAATTAACAGAGTTCTCGGATGAAATCGATGGTTGGGTAATTGACGAATTTGCAAAAATCGGATTGGATACAGCAAGAAGTATTTTGAATCAAGATGTTGCTGATTTAGTGAGAAGAACAGATTTAGAAGAAGAAACCATTTTAGAAGTAATACGAATATTAAAAGAAGAGTTTCAAGACTAATCTTTTAACGCAAAATAGATAACATTAATAAAATTTTATGTCTGAAGGAAATATTAGAATTAATAAAGTTTTAAGGGAATTAAATATTTCTTTGGAAAGAGCTGTGGATTATCTAAAGGATAAAGGTATTGTCATTGAGGCAAGTCCAAACACAAAAGTTTCCGATGATGTATATGCTATTCTTTGCGGACAATTTGCCGGCGACAAAGGAAATAAAGAAGCTTCAAAAGGGGTAAGCGAAGAAATCAGAAAAGAAAAAGAAGCCCTTCGAATAGAAAGAGAAAAAGAAATCGAAGACAAACGCAAGCTAGATGAAGAGCGTCAACAACAACAAGAGTTGATAAAAGCTAAAGGAACGGTAACTGGACCAAAACAGGTTGGAAAAATAGATTTAGAATCAAAAACTACAGCTAGTCCAACTCAAACGGAAAAACCTAATCCAGATGAGAAACAGCTAATTACAAAGAAAGAAGTCGTTTCAAAAAAAGAAGCAGCAGTATCAAAAGTAGCTTCGAAAGTAGAAAAAGGCGATGCCCCATCTAATGAAGAATCTCAAATAGATGAAACGCATACAACACAATATCAAAATCTTACAGGTCCAATATTAACAGGACAAAAAATAGATTTAGCCCAATTTAATAAACCCAAAAAGAAAAAAGAAGAGTTTAAAAAAGATGCTGGTAAACCTGCGACTCCAGAAACCGGAGCAAATGTAGCAGCAAATAATAATAACGTCAATAAGAATAAACGAAAAAGAATTCCTGGCAAACCAGAACTAGGCAAACCTGTTGTTGGTGGTGGAGGCGGAGGCAATGCTTTTGGTCCTAACAAACCAGGTGGAGCAAAACCAGGTGGAGGCGGATTCCAAAAAGGGAATCGTCCTGCTATAGTTCAAAAAGTGGAGCCAACGGAAGAAGAAGTTAAAAATCAAATCAAAGAAACTTTAGAGCGTCTTCAAGGAAAAGGGAACAAATCGAAAGCGGCAAAATACAGAAGAGATAAGCGTGATTCTCACCGACAAAGAAGTGAAGATGAAATGCAGGCTCTTGAAGAAGGAAGCAAAACAATCAAAGTAACTGAATTTGTTACTGTTGGCGAAGTAGCAACCATGATGGATGTGCCTATTACAAAAGTAATTGGGACTTGTATGTCACTTGGAATCATGGTGACAATGAATCAAAGATTGGATGCAGAAACGCTATCAATTGTTGCTGATGAGTTCGGTTTTGATGTTGAATTTATTACCACAGATATTGAAGATTCTATTGAAATTATTGCAGATAGAGAAGAAGATTTAGTGCCACGTGCACCAATTGTAACGGTAATGGGTCACGTTGATCATGGTAAAACTTCCTTGCTGGATTATATTCGTAACGAAAATGTAATTGCAGGAGAATCTGGAGGAATTACACAACACATCGGCGCTTATGCTGTTACGCTTGAAGGCGGACAAAAAATCACATTTCTTGATACACCAGGACACGAAGCATTTACCGCGATGCGTGCCCGTGGAGCTCAGGTTACCGATATAGCTATTATTGTAGTTGCTGCGGATGATGATATCATGCCACAAACCAAAGAAGCTATTAGTCATGCTCAAGCTGCTAATGTTCCAATGATATTCGCGATTAACAAGATTGATAAACAAGGCGCTAATCCTGAAAAGATTAAGGAGAAATTAGCCGCCATGAATTTATTGGTTGAAGATTGGGGAGGGAAATACCAATCACATGATATCTCTGCTAAAAAAGGAACTGGGGTAAAAGAATTATTAGAAAAAGTGTTGCTTGAAGCTGAAATATTAGACTTAAAAGCAAATCCAAATAAACCTGCTGTCGGAACTGTGGTAGAAGCACAGTTAGATAAAGGGAGAGGTTATGTATCAACCATATTAGTTCAATCCGGAACCTTGAAAGTAGGCGATTATGTATTGGCAGGGAAAAATCATGGAAAAGTAAAAGCCATGCACGATGAAAGAGGACATAATGTTACTTCGGCCGGGCCATCAACACCAATATCTATTTTAGGTTTAGATGGTGCTTCAACAGCCGGTGATAAATTCAACGTGTTTGAAGACGAAAGAGAAGCTAAACAAATTGCAACGAAACGTTTACAGTTAATGCGTGAACAATCGGTGAGAACACAACGTCATATTACTTTGGCTGAAATTGGTCGTCGAATTGCTTTAGGTCAATTTAAAGAATTAAACATTATCCTTAAAGGAGACGTAGATGGTTCTGTAGAAGCACTTTCGAGTGAGTTCTCTAAATTGTCTACGGATGAAATCCAAATAAATATTATTCATAAAGGGGTTGGAGCGATTACTGAAACTGACGTAATGTTGGCTTCAGCTTCTGATGCTATCATCATAGGATTTAATGTGCGTCCTGCCGGAAATGCCCGTCAAATAGCTCAAAAAGAGGAAATTGATATCAGAAGTTATTCTATTATTTACGATGCCATCAATGATCTGAAAGATGCTATGGAAGGAATGCTTTCTCCAGAAATGAAAGAAGAAGTTACCGGTACGGCAGAAATCAGAGAGATTTTCAAAGTATCTAAAGTAGGAACTATTGCTGGTTGTATGGTTACTGATGGTAAAATATTCAGAAATTCTAAAATCAGAATTATCCGCGAAGGTGTTGTTGTTTTCACAGGCGAATTGGCTACGTTAAAACGTTTTAAAGACGATGTAAAAGATGTTGCCAAAGGATATGATTGTGGTATGCAGATTAAGAATTATAACGATATCGAACAGCTTGACATTATCGAAGCTTTCCAAGAAGTGGAAGTGAAGAAAAAGATGAAGTAATACAAATGAAAATCCCGAGCAATCGGGATTTTTTGTTTAATGGTTTTTGCGGTTTTTATTTATTCGGTTTAATCAAAAACGCATTTGGATATTTATTTTTTAAATCGTTGAGGTTTTTTTCAGCTTCAATTCGGGTTTTGAAATTTCCAACCCAAACTTTATATAATGGTGTACTGAAAACAATAGTTGCATCAATATTTTTATTTTCTCTTTTAAAATCAAGCAACGTTTTTTTAGAATTTTCGGTGTCGCCGTTAAAAATCTGAATTTTATAACGGTCATTTATCGTAATTGAACTGTTAATTTTTCTTTTTTCATTCAACAGTTGCTCAAACTTTGGGTCTTGGCTTATACTCACTTTAGCTTCTTGACAATAGCTTTTTTGAGACATAATCACAAGAGTAAGAATGGCAAAATTTAATTTTAATTCTTTAAAAAACTTCATAATGGTTTGATTTTTATACAAATGTAAAACATATAGAATTAAACAATAGAGAAAACATTATTTAGAATTAATATAAATTGAATTTAAGATATATTTATGGTTTTGAGAATAGTTCATAAGTCGTATTTTTGTGCAAGTTTTTAATAAAGCGTCGATTTTACAGTGAAAAAATTTCAAAAAAAATCATGCCAAAATTAGCCGATAATTACTATATTATATGAAAAAAGTGGGTAACCATAACTCGATTTCAAGGAAAATAATCTTCAGTTTAGCGTTAATGCTAACATTCTCCTTCACTTCATTTTCACAAGCAACTCCACCAGCAGCAGCTACACCAGTAACTGCATCAACACCAGCAACCGCAACTGCTGGAGGTGACGCAGTAGCAGGAAAAGCATTGTTTAACGCTAATTGTGCAGCTTGTCACAACCTAGACAGGAAGATGACGGGCCCTGCATTAAGAGGTGTTACAGGACGTCACGCAAGAGAATGGTTTTATCCTTGGATTGCAAATAGCTCTGCCATGATTAAGTCGGGGGATGCTGATGCCGTTAAAATATTTAATGAATATAACAAGTCTGTAATGACTGCTTTTCCTCAATTGTCTAAGCAAGATGTAGATAATATCTTAGCATATACAGATGAGCCAAAACCAGAAGCTCCTAAAGGATTAACTACTACAGCTGATGGTGGATTAAAGGCAGACAACAATGCTGGAATTTCAAACAACCTTATTCTAGGTGCTTTATGCTTAGTATTGTTGATGTTGGTAATTATGTTGTTTTTGGTGAACAATGTATTAACTAAAGTTGCCAAAGCAAATGGTATTGAAGTTGCACAAAAAGAAAAAAGATTACCAATTTGGAAAGCATTTGCTAGAAACCAATTTTTGGTTTTAGTTTCTTCAATATTCTTATTATTAGCAAGTGGATTTTTTGTTTATGGATACTTAATGCAAATAGGGGTTGATCAGGATTACGAACCAATTCAACCTATACATTACTCTCATAGAATTCATGCAGGAAGCAATGGTATCGATTGTAAATATTGTCACTCGGCAGCACGTGTTAGTAAAAACGCAGGTATTCCATCATTAAATGTTTGTATGAACTGCCACAAAAATATTTCTGAAGTATCTGACACTACAGCTACTCCAGAACATTCAAAAGCATTTTACGACGGAGAAATAAAAAAATTATACGCTGCTGTAGGTTGGGACGGTTCAAAATATACTGGAAAAACTAGTCCGGTTAAATGGGTTAGAATTCACAACTTACCTGATTTTGCTTATTTCAATCACTCACAACACGTAACGGTGGCTGGTATTGAATGTCAAAAATGCCACGGTCCGGTTCAGACTTACGAAATACAAAAGCAATTTGCTCCGTTAACTATGGGCTGGTGTATTAAATGTCACCGCGAGACCGATGTAAAAATGGAAGGAAATGCGTACTACACAAAAATTCACGATGAACTTTCTAAACGATATGGGGTAGACAAATTGACCGCTGCGCAAATGGGAGGAACGGAATGTGGGAAATGTCACTACTAATAAAATAATTTAAGAAGCTAATATTTATATACGATGTCATCGAACAAAAAATACTGGAAAAGTGTTGAGGAACTAAACGAAAACAGTTCTATTGTTGAGACGCTTAGAAATAATGAATTTGTAGAGGAAATTCCAACAGACGAATTTTTATCAGACAAAGAGGCATTATCATCTTCTTCAACTACTCGTCGTGATTTCTTGAAATACGTTGGATTTACAACAGCTGCTGCAACATTAGCAGCCTGTGAAGGGCCGGTACATAAATCAATTCCTTACGTTTTACAACCGGAACAAATCATTCCTGGAGTTGCAGATTATTATGCAACCACTATGTTTGATGGTTTTGATTTTGCTAATTTATTAGTAAAAACTCGTGAAGGGCGTCCAATCAAAATTGAAAATAATACTATTGCAGGAGCGAAGTTTGCTTCCAATGCAAGAGTTCATGCATCTGTGTTATCATTATATGATAGCATGCGTTTGAAGAGAACGAAAGTGGCTCAAAATGATACCACTTGGCAGGAAGCTGATTTGAAAATAAAAGCAAGTTTAGCCGATGCAAAAGCAAAAGGTGGACAAATTGTTTTATTGACAAATACCATAGCAAGTCCATCTACTGAAAAGTTAATAGCCGAATTTATTGCTAAAAACCCAACTGCAAAACACGTTGTTTATGATGCTGTTTCAGAATCGGCTGCATTAGATGCTTTCGAAACAGTTTTTGGAGAAAGAGCTCTGGTAGATTATGATTTTTCAAAAGCAAATACTATAGTTTCCCTTGATGCTGACTTTTTAGGAGATTGGCAAGGTGGAAGTTTTGATTCAGGATATGCCAAAGGAAGAATTCCTCAAGCAGGCAAAATGTCAAAACACTATCAGTTTGAAGCTAACATGACTTTGTCTGGAGCTGCTGCTGATAAGCGTGTACCAATGACAATTGCTAATCAAAAACAAGCTTTAGTTAAAATATACAATATAATTACAGGTTCGGCGGTATCAACTAGAAAAGTTGATAACGAAGATGTAGTGATAAGAGCAGCACAACAATTAAAAGCTGCAGGAAGTAAAGGACTTTTAGTTTCAGGTATTCAAGATAAAAATGCACAATTATTAGTTTTGGCTATAAATCAAGCTTTGGCTAGTGAGGCATTTTCAACTATCGGAACTCGCCAAATTAGAAAAGGGTCTAACGAAAAAGTAGCTCAACTAGTTGCTGATATGAATGCTGGAAGTGTTCATACTTTAATTATGAGTGGCGTAAATCCAGCATACACTTTAGCCGATAGTGGTAAATTTGTTAGCGGATTGAAAAAAGTAAAATTATCAGCAGCCTTTTCTTTAAGAGAAGATGAAACAGCTTCAATTACAACTATTGCAATTCCTGCTCCTCACTATTTAGAGTCATGGAACGATTTAATGTTGACCAAAGGAACGTATTCTTTGACACAACCAACAATTCGTCCGTTATTCAGCTCTAAACAATTCCAAGAAGGGTTATTATCATGGATTGGGAATAATGCAGATTATTACGATTACATAAAAGCAACTGCTGCATCGTATACTAATGGTGCTTCATGGAACCAAACAGTTCACGATGGTGTTGCTATTGGAGCTTCTTCAGGAGCTTCTGCAAGTTCAGCTGATTATGCCGCAGCAGCTAACGCCTTGGCAAAATCTAGACCAGCAAACGGATTTGAATTGGTATTGTATACCAAAACAGGTTTAGGTGATGGTCAACAAGCTAATAATCCATGGTTACAAGAGTTCCCAGACCCAATTACAAGAGTAGCTTGGGATAACTATGTTACGGTATCAAGTGTTGATGCAAAAGAATTAGGTTTAGAAAATAAAATCGTTGCTAATGGGGGTCTTAACGGAAGTTATGCTACACTAACAGTAAACGGAATAAAACTGGAAAATGTTCCGGTTATAGTTCAACCTGGGCAAGCTAAAGGGACTTTAGGAATGGCTTTAGGTTATGGTAAAAAAGTTGGGCTAAAAGTAGAAATGCAAGTGGGTCTTAATGCTTATGCATTCTACAACGGATTCAATAATTTACAGTCAGCTACTATTGTAGCGGCAAGTGGAGAACATGAGTTTGCTTGTGTTCAATCACAAAAAACGTTGATGGGTAGAGGTGATATTATTAAAGAAACCACACTAGAAATCTTTAATACTAAAGAGGCAAAAGAATGGAATACCATTCCTATGGTTTCTTTAGATCACAAAGAAGTTCCTGCAACTTCAGTAGATTTATGGGATTCATTTGATCGTTCAGTAGGTCACCATTTTAATCTATCTATCGACTTAAATGCTTGTACCGGTTGTGGTGCTTGTGTCATTGCTTGTCATGCTGAAAATAACGTTCCTGTTGTTGGAAAATCAGAAATTAGAAGAAGTCGGGATATGCATTGGTTGCGCATTGACAGATACTATTCATCTGAAGAAACCTTTACTGAAGACAACGAGAAAAAAGAAAACTTTGATGGTTTATTTGGTAAAAAAGG
The DNA here is from genome assembly GCA_947478365.1 of Flavobacteriaceae bacterium. GTDB lineage: Bacteria > Bacteroidota > Bacteroidia > Flavobacteriales > Flavobacteriaceae > Flavobacterium. The sequence goes on from CANJWG010000032.1 coordinate 8,060, forward strand.
ATCATTAGGCGGATTTGGAGAAATGGAAAGTCCAGCTGATAATCCACAAGTAGCTTTCCAACCTGTAATGTGTCAACATTGTAATCATGCTCCTTGTGAAACTGTATGTCCAGTGGCTGCAACTTCACATGGTCGTCAAGGTCAAAACCAAATGGCTTATAATAGATGTGTTGGTACTCGTTATTGTGCAAACAACTGTCCTTATAAAGTACGTCGCTTTAACTGGTTCTTGTATAACGGTAACGACGAATTTGATTTCCATATGAATGATGATTTAGGTCGTATGGTTGTCAACCCAGATGTAAATGTTCGTTCTCGTGGAGTTATGGAAAAATGTTCTATGTGTATTCAAAAAACACAGTTGACTATTTTAACAGCAAAACGTGAAGGAAGAGAAGTAGCTGTTAATGAATTCCAAACAGCTTGTTCGGCAGCTTGTTCAACTGGCGCAATGGTATTTGGGGATGTAAATAATAAAGAAGATCAAGTTGCAAAATTAGCTGAAGATAAAAGAATGTACCATTTATTAGAAAGTGTTGGTACAAAACCAAATGTGTTTTATCACGTTAAAGTTAGAAATACGTAGTACAAAAATATTAATTAAGAAATAAAGTAATATGTCGTCTCATTACGAAGCACCCATTAGAAAACCATTAGTTATTGGTGATAAATCATATCACGATATAACTGTAGATATAGCTGCTCCAATAGAAGGAAGAGCTAACAAACAGTGGTGGACTGTATTTAGTATTGCATTAATAGCTTTCCTTTGGGGAATCGGCTGTATCATTTATACCATTTCAACAGGTATTGGAACTTGGGGTTTAAATAAAACAGTTGGTTGGGCTTGGGATATCACTAACTTCGTTTGGTGGGTAGGTATTGGTCACGCTGGAACCCTTATTTCTGCCGTTTTATTATTATTCCGTCAAAGATGGAGAATGGCAATTAACCGTTCTGCAGAAGCGATGACCATCTTTTCTGTTATCCAAGCGGCAATATTTCCAGTAATTCACATGGGTCGTCCATGGTTAGCGTATTGGGTATTACCAATTCCAAATCAATTCGGATCTCTTTGGGTAAACTTTAACTCGCCATTACTTTGGGACGTATTTGCAATCTCAACCTATCTTTCTGTATCATTGGTTTTCTGGTGGACAGGATTACTACCTGACTTTGCAATGCTAAGAGATAGAGCAGTTAAGCCATTTAGTAAAAGAATTTACTCTATATTAAGTTTTGGATGGAGTGGTAGAGCAAAAGATTGGCAACGTTTTGAAGAAGTGTCTTTGGTACTTGCAGGTTTAGCAACACCACTTGTACTTTCGGTTCACACGATAGTAAGTATGGACTTTGCAACTTCTATTGTACCAGGTTGGCATACTACCATTTTTCCACCATACTTCGTTGCAGGAGCAGTATTCTCTGGATTCGCAATGGTAAACACCTTGCTTATCATTATGAGAAAAGTATCAAATCTTGAAGATTATATCACCATTCAACATATCGAATTAATGAACATTGTAATTATGATTACAGGTTCTATCGTAGGTGTTGCTTATATTACTGAGCTATTTATTGCTTGGTATTCAGGAGTTGAATTTGAACAATACGCTTTCTTGAACAGAGCTACCGGACCATATTGGTGGGCATACTGGTCGATGATGACGTGTAATGTATTTTCTCCACAGTTTATGTGGTTCAAGAAATTAAGAACAAGTATTATGTTCTCTTTCATTATCTCGATTGTGGTAAATATTGGGATGTGGTTTGAGCGTTTCGTAATTATCGTTACCTCATTACACAGAGATTATCTTCCTTCATCATGGACGATGTTCCAACCAACATTTGTAGATATTGGAATTTTCATAGGAACAATAGGTTTCTTCTTTGTATTATTCCTTTTATATGCCAGAACTTTCCCTGTGATTGCTCAAGCAGAGGTTAAAACAATCTTGAAATCATCAGGAGAAAATTACAAGAGACATAGAGAAGTACAAGGTCACAATCATTCAGATAAACATTAATAATTGCTATGAGTAGTAATAAAGTTATACACGCAATATACAATGATGATGATATCTTAATGGATGCTGTAAAGCAAACCAGAAAAGCACATCACCATATTGAAGAAGTCTTCACTCCATTTCCGGTTCACGGTTTAGATAAAGCAATGGGACTTGAACCAACACGATTAGCTATTTGTGCCTTTATCTATGGCTGCATTGGATTAAGCGTTGCAATAACCATGTTGAATTTTATCATGATTCAGGACTGGCCACAAGATATTGGAGGGAAACCAAGTTTTGCTTTCTATCAAAATATGCCGGCTTTTGTTCCTGTAATGTTCGAGATGACTGTATTCTTTGCAGCGCATTTAATGGTAATCACTTTTTATATGAGAAGTAGATTATGGCCATTCAAACAAGCTGAAAATCCTGATGTTAGAACAACAGACGACCATTTCTTAATGGAGGTTTCCGTTAAAGATAATGAAGCCGAATTGGTAAAGTTCCTGAAAAGTACAGGTGCAGTAGAAGTTAAAGTAGTTGAAGTTGAAAATGATAAGCATTAATATAGATATGAAAAGTTTACTTAAAATAGCATTTGTATTAGGTATCGTTGTTTCCTTTTCGTCTTGTAAAGATAATTTGAAACCAAATTACCAATACATGCCCAATATGTACGAATCGGTGGCTTATGAAACCTATTCAGAGTCTGGTGCTTTCAATTCGCCAACAGGCTTAAAAGGCAAAGAAGGTCAATTACCTGCTGAAGGTTCAATAAAAAGAGGATTTGTTCCTTATGGGATTCCGAATACTACAGAAGGATATAACTTCTCTAAAACAATTACAACTTCACCGCTTGATTCTACTACCTTAGATATTAAAAAAGCAGAAGAATTATATGGTATCTATTGTGCCATATGTCACGGAACAGCTGGTGATGGTCAAGGTAAATTAGTAAAACAACAAAAATTCCTTGGGGTACCTAACTACAAAGACAGACAGATTACTGTAGGAAGTATTTTTCATGTTCAAACATATGGATTAAATTCAATGGGTTCGTATGCGAATCAATTGAGTCAACAAGAACGTTGGATGATTGCAGCGTATGTTCTTGAACTTAAAAGCAAATTATAATTGTAGAACAAACAGATTGTTATAGATATGTATACATTTTCAAGTAAATTAAAAACCTTCTCTTTTGTCCTAATGATCGTTGGTATTCTTGGGATAGGTTATGGTTTTTTAACTGCACCAAAAACTGTTCAAGATGTTGAGAAGATTCTGAAAGATGAAGAAGCTCACCATGAAGGCGGTCATGAAACAGCAGGTCATGAAGGATCAACTCACGAAGTGATAGTTCATGAAGCAACAGTAAATAAAGAAGAAGTAATGACTACTCATGATACTATTGCAAAAGACACCTTGGCTGTAGCGTCAGTTCCTGTTGCAGAAGCTCATGCAGAAAAAGGTGAAAGTCATGAAGTAGGTGTTAAATATGAGGAAGCGGTTAAACATGCAGAACATAAGGAACATGTAGAGCATGTTTTTCATCAATTACAAAATAAACCATGGGCAGCATTATACGTTGCTTGTATATTCTTTTTGTTAATTACAATGGGGGTTTTAGCATTCTATGCTATACAACAAGTAGCACAAGCTGGATGGTCTCCGGTTTTGTTTAGAGTAATGCAGGGAATTACGGCTTATTTACCAGTAATATCGATTATCTTCTTTGTAATTTTATTATTATCGGGATTCCATCTTAACCATTTGTTTGTATGGATGAAAGAAGGAGTTACAGATCCAACTAGTCCTAATTATGACGAAATTATCGCTGGAAAATCAGGATATTTAAATTTTGCTTTTTGGATTTCAAGAGCTGCAATATTCTTATTGGGGTGGAATGTATACCGTTATTTATCTAGAAAAAACTGTTTGGCTCAAGACGAAGCTAATGATGATGTTTTCTACAAAAAGAACTTCAAAATGTCAGCGGCATTTTTAGTATTCTTTATTGTTTCTGAATCTATTATGGCTTGGGATTGGATAATGTCATTAGACCCGCATTGGTTCAGTACACTTTTTGGATGGTACGTTTTTGCCAGCTTCTTTGTAAGTGGTATTACTGTAATTCAAATGGTAACTATTTATTTAAAATCTAAAGGGTATTTAGAAAATGTAAACTCTAGTCATATTCATGATTTGTCTAAATTTATGTTTGGTATAAGTGTTTTCTGGACCTATTTATGGTTTTCACAATTTATGTTGATCTGGTATGCTAACATCCCTGAAGAAGTTACCTATTTTAAAACAAGAATAGAAGTATACAACTTACCATTTTTTGGAGCGTTCTTTATGAATTTCGTATTCCCGATCTTACTTTTAATCAACACCGATTTCAAACGTATTTTCTGGATTGTGGTTATGGGCGGGATCGTAATTTTAGCAGGACATTATATTGATTTCTTCAATATGATTATGCCTGCAACAGTTGGAGACAGATGGTTTATCGGAATTCCTGAAATAGCAGCATTATTATTTTTCGCCGGATTATTTATTTTTGTAGTATTCAGCGCTTTAACAAAAGCACCGTTAGTTCCAAAACGAAATCCTTTCATTGAAGAAAGTAAACATTTTCATTATTAATATTTAAAGTAAATTACAAATGACAACTCTTTTGGTACTTATAGTTGTAGTTTTATTGGCAGTTGCCTTGTGGCAGTTAACTAAGATATTCGACTTAACACAAGTTGGCGTAAACGTTAATGACACTCAGGTTGCAAATGATAATGATAATAAAGTTAACGGTTACTTGATGTTTGGTTTTCTTGTTTTCATTTACTTGACAACAATTTGGTGTCTTGTGTATTATGGAAAATTTCCTTTAATTAGTGATTCTGCATCTGAGCACGGGCCAGAACATGATAAACTAATGGTTATCACAATGGCCCTTATCTTTTTTGTACAAACTATTACACAAGCATTATTGCATTATTTTGCCTTCAAATATAGAGGAAGACAAGGACAAAAAGCACTTTACTTTGCCGACAGTAATAAATTAGAATTTATCTGGAGTGTCATTCCGGCTATTGTTTTAGCGGTATTAATTCTTTATGGATTGTATGCTTGGACAAACATTATGTTTGTGGACGAAAAAGACGAAAAAGATGCGATTGTTATCGAATTGTATGCACAACAATTTAAATGGGAAGCAAGATATTCTGGTGCAGATGATGTATTAGGTAAAGCCAACGTTAGATATATTGAAGGCGTAAATAATTTAGGAGTTGATTTGTCAGATCCAAATGCGCAAGATGACTTTACTTCTACAGAATTGCATATTCCAAAAGGAACAAGAATTATTTTTAAAATACGTTCTCAAGATGTATTGCATTCGGCTTATATGCCTCACTTTAGAGCACAAATGAATTGTGTTCCTGGCATGGTAACAAATTTTTCATTTATTCCAACTGTTACTACTGCTGAAATGAGAGAAAAGCCAGACATGATTGAAAAGGTTGCTAATATAAACAATATCAGAGCTAAGAAAAGTATTGATTTAGTTGCCAAAGGCGAATCAGCTCTTGATCCTTATACCTTTGATTATTTATTGTTGTGTAACAAAATCTGTGGTGCTTCTCATTATAATATGCAAATGAAAATTGTTGTTGATACGCCAGAAGAATACAGAGCTTGGTTAAAAGAAAATGCTTCTAAGACTATTGTTTTAGCAGTAAAAACAGCAGCTGCAGAAGCAAAAGCATCTGAAGCAGGAGAAACACAAACAAAAGATTCAACTACTGTAACAAGCAATGACACGACTGTTGTTGCTCAAGCAGAAATGAAATAATTTATAAAATTTAAAGTTTAGCTAATATGTCAGCAGAAGCTCATAATCACGATCACGGTCACGACGAACATGAACACCACCATAAAGACACTTTCATTACTAAATACATTTTTAGTATTGACCATAAAATGATTGCCAAGCAGTATTTAATTACTGGTATTATCATGGGAGTTATTGGGGTTGGTATGTCTTTACTTATTAGATTACAATTGGCATGGCCTGAAGAGTCTTTCAAAGTATTCAGCTTTTTTCTTGGAGAAAAAATGGCTCCAAATGGGGTTATGACAAACGAAGCTTACCTTTCGTTAATTACAATTCATGGAACGATAATGGTTTTCTTTGTACTTACAGCTGCTTTGAGTGGTACATTTAGTAACTTATTGATTCCTTTACAAATTGGAGCAAGAGACATGGCGTCTGGAGTTTTGAACATGATTTCTTATTGGTTGTTTTTCCTTTCAAGTGTTGTGATGGTTAGCTCTCTTTTCGTAGAATCTGGACCTGCAAGTGCAGGATGGACTATTTACCCTCCATTAAGTGCATTGCCTCAAGCTATTTCAGGTTCTGGAACAGGAATGACTTTATGGTTAGTTTCTATGGCTATATTTATTGCAGCTTCTTTATTAGGATCACTAAATTATATAGTAACCGTAATCAACTTAAGAACAAAAGGGATGTCAATGACAAGGTTGCCATTAACCATTTGGGCTTTCTTTATTACTGCGGTTATTGGGGTTATTTCATTCCCAGTTTTATTATCTGCGGCCTTAATGTTAATTATGGATAGAAGTTTTGGAACTTCTTTCTTCTTGTCTGATATTTATATTGCTGGTGAAGTTTTACATTATCAAGGTGGTTCTCCAGTATTGTTTGAACATTTATTCTGGTTCTTAGGTCATCCAGAAGTTTATATTATTTTGTTGCCTGCACTTGGAATCACTTCTGAAGTTATTGCAACCAATTCTCGTAAACCAATCTTTGGTTACAGAGCGATGGTTATGTCAATTATTGCAATTGCTTTCTTGTCAACTATCGTATGGGGTCATCATATGTTTATCTCCGGGATGAATCCATTCTTAGGTTCGGTATTTACCTTTACAACGTTATTGATTGCTATTCCTTCAGCAGTGAAAGCATTCAACTACATCACTACATTGTGGAAAGGTAATCTTCAGTTAAACCCTGCTATGCTATTCTCTATCGGATTGGTTTCAACGTTCATCACTGGAGGTTTAACAGGAATTATACTTGGAGACAGTACGCTAGATATTAACGTGCATGATACGTATTTTGTTGTAGCTCATTTCCACTTAGTAATGGGAATTTCAGCTCTTTACGGAATGTTTGCAGGTATTTACCACTGGTTTCCAAAAATGTTTGGTAGAATGATGAATAAAACATTAGGATACGTTCACTTCTGGGTAACTGCAGTTTGTGCTTATGGAGTTTTCTTCCCAATGCACTTTATTGGAATGGCTGGTTTGCCAAGAAGATATTATACTAATACAAACTTCCCATTATTTGACGATTTGCAAAATGTGAATGTTATTATTACAATGTTTGCATTAATAGGTGGAGCTTTCCAATTAGTTTTCTTGTGGAATTTCTTTACTAGTATTTTCTATGGTAAGAAAACTGTTCAAAACCCATGGAAATCAAATACTCTAGAGTGGACAGCACCAATTAAGCATATACATGGTAACTGGGAAGGTGAAATTCCTCACGTACACAGATGGCCATATGATTACAGTAAACCAGGGTATGATGAAGATTTTGTTCCTCAAAATATTCCAATGAAACCTGGTGAAGAACAGTTACACCATTAATTCATTAGTATATAATATAAAAATGCCTTTCAATAAGAAAGGCATTTTTATTTGAACCCAACTTTGTCATATATTTGTCATATGAACGAAAATCTCGACCCAACGAATTCCAATTTTAATCCCGAAGAACTTGACTTAGAAAAAAAGTTAAGGCCATTATCATTTGATGATTTTACTGGACAAGATCAGGTATTAGATAATCTGAAAGTATTTGTTGAAGCTGCCAATCAAAGAAGTGAAGCACTCGACCATACTTTGTTTCACGGCCCACCCGGATTAGGAAAAACTACCTTAGCAAATATTTTGGCTAATGAATTAGGCGTTGGAATTAAAATTACGTCAGGGCCTGTTTTAGACAAACCAGGCGATTTAGCCGGATTGTTAACTAATTTAGAATAAAGAGATGTTTTTTTTATTGATGAAATTCATCGTTTAAGTCCGGTTG
>CANJWG010000033.1 GCA_947478365.1 Flavobacteriaceae bacterium
AAGTTTTTACTTCTTCGACTACTTCGTCCGGAGTCATTTTTTTCAAGGCTTTCTCTACAGAAGCATAACCACCTTCTTTGCGGTATACTTCATAGGTTCTAATTCCCGGAACGTTTATTTTGTCTAATAATATTTTTCTTCCCATGATATTATTTATCGTGTAAAGTGATTTTTCCATCTTTGCAATCAGCAATCAACTGATCGATTTTTGCTTCTGTCAAATGTTCTTGGTAGAAATCACCCAACTGCAACATTGGCGCATAACCACAGGCTCCAAGACATTCAACACCACGCACTTCGAAAAGTCCGTCTGCTGTTGGTTCACCAACTTTTACCCCTAATTTGTTACAAGTGTAATCCATCAAATCTTCTACTCCGTTTTGACAACAAGGCGAAGTTTGACAGAATTCAAACATGTATTTTCCAATTGGTCTTTGATTGTACATCGTATAAAATGTTACTACCTCATAGACTTCAATAGGTTGTATTTCTAAAATCTCTGCCACTTTGTTTTGCAATTCAATACTTAACCAATTATCGTGAGCATCCTGAACTTCGTGCAATACAGGCAATAAAGCTGATTTTTTTTTGTCTGAAGGATAATGACTGATTAATTCATTGATGCGATTCATCAAGTGTTCAGTTATATTTATTTCTTGTTTAATGTGAGATCTTTCCATTTTTTAATTTGAGATTTAGGATTTTTCAATCTTAATTCTAGGCATCTAATTCGCCGGCAATTACATTCAAACTTGATAATATTACGATAGCATCGGATAGCATTCCGCCTTTAATCATCTCGGTATACGCTTGATAATAAATATAGCAAGGCCTTCTGAATTTCAATCGGTAAGGTGTTCGACTCCCGTCCGTAATTAAATAGAATCCTAATTCTCCGTTTCCGCCTTCCACAGCATGATAAATTTCATCAACAGGAACTGGAACTTCACCCATCACAATTTTAAAGTGATAGATTAAGCTTTCCATATTCGTGTAAACATCTTCTTTTGGAGGTAAATAATAATCAGGAACATCAGCGTGGATTGGGCCTTCCGGTAATTTAGCTAAGGCTTGTTTGATGATGCTTAAGCTTTCCCAAACTTCGGCATTACGAACACAAAAACGATCATACGTATCGCCTGATTTTCCAACAGGGATATCAAATTCAAAATCTTCATAGGAAGAATATGGAGCAGCTTTACGGACATCGTAATCGATTCCAGCGGCACGTAAATTTGGACCTGTTAATCCGTATTGCATCGCTTTTTCAGCAGTAATCGGACCAACATTAACCGTTCTGTCAATAAAGATTCTGTTTCTTTCAAAGAGATTTTCGAATTCTTTCCAGGCAATCGGAAATTCTTCAAGGAAGGTGTTAAGCAATTCAAATGCTTTTGGCGACCATTCTCTTTCGAAACCACCAATTCTTCCCATATTTGTTGTTAAACGAGCACCACAAATCTCTTCGTAGATTTCATATACTTTTTCTCTGAATTGGAATACATAGAGAAAACCAGTATAGGCGCCTGTATCAACTCCAAGGATAGAATTGCAAATCAAATGATCGGTAATTCTGGCTAATTCCATTACAATAACTCTCAAATATTGAGCTCTTTTAGGCACTTCAATATTCAACAGTTTTTCTACGGTCATCCACCAAGCCATATTATTAATAGGCGACGAACAATAGTTCATTCGGTCTGTCAATACATTGATTTGATAAAACGGACGATTTTCAGCAATTTTTTCAAAGGCACGGTGAATATAACCAACGGTTGGTTCGGCATCTAAAATACGCTCACCATCCATTAGTAAAATATTTTGGAAAATTCCGTGGGTAGCCGGGTGAGTTGGCCCTAAATTTAAGATAGAAAATTCACTTCCGTCTTCATTTCGGCTTTGCTCTATAATTTTAGCATAGCGATGCTCTGGTGGTAATAATAAATCTGACATTTTTTAATTGACAATTGACAATTGATAATTAATAATTAGTTTTTTTGATGTCATTAAATTTTATTCTTTTTTACAGTTTATAATTGTTAATTATTAATTATCCATTATTGACTGGTGTTCTTCCGAAGAAACGGTCGTCTTTATCTGTTCTTCCGCTATCTTCCATTGGAAATTCTTTACGCATTGGATGTGAGACCATCTCATCCATGTTTAAGATTCGTTTCAGTTGCGGATGTCCTTTGAAATTGATTCCGAAGAAATCCCAGGCTTCTCTCTCCATCCAATTGGCGCATAGAAATAAATCGGTTACCGTTTGTACTTCTGCAGGGTCGGGCAAAAATGTTTTTACTCGAATTCTAACATTTTCAACCCAATTGTGTAATTGATATACCACGGCAAACTGATGATTTTCATCATTGTCGGGAAAATGAATTCCGGTCAAATCGGTAAGAAAATGGAAGTTTAAGCTTTCGTCTTCTTTCAATGTTTGAATTACTTCATGGATATTATCTGGAGTAGCTTCGAAGGAAAAAATATCTCTTTTCATTTCAAAATTCAGCACATTATTGCCAAATTTTTTTGATAGATTTTCTTGTATAAAAGCAGTTTCTAAAGCCATATTATAGGTTATAAGAAGCTAATAATTCTTTATATTCTGGTGAATTTCTTCGGCGAACCGATTCATTTCTAACCAATTCCTGTAATTGCATTACACCATCCACAATTTGTTCCGGTCTTGGTGGGCAACCCGGAACGTAAACGTCTACCGGAATTACTTTATCAATTCCTTGTAAAACAGAGTAAGTATCGAACACACCGCCTGAACTAGCACAAGCACCAACGGCAATAACCCAACGAGGCTCTGACATTTGTTCGTATACCTGACGTAAAATTGGCGCCATTTTTTTAGAAATCGTTCCCATCACCATTAGCATATCCGCTTGACGCGGAGAGAAGCTAACTCTTTCTGAACCAAATCGGGCTAAGTCATAGTGAGAAGCCATCGTTGCCATAAATTCGATTCCGCAACAAGAAGTAGCAAAAGGTAAAGGCCAAAGCGAATTAGCACGCGCCATTCCAACAACATCGTTCAATTTTGTAGCGAAGAAACCTTCGCCAACAACTCCTTCGGGTGGAGCAACCATTTTTGTTCTTGTACTCATTTGTAATTTTTAGATTTAGGATTTTGGATTTACCTTAAAACCAAAATCTATCCTTAAATTTTGAAAATCCTTAATCCTGATTTTCAAAATCCTAAATTAATATTATTCCCATTCAAGTGCTTTCTTCTTTATGATATAGAAGAATCCCACTAAAAGCAGCATCATGAAAATCACCATTTTAATCATTCCTTCAATTCCCAATGCTTTGAAATTGATTGCCCAAGGATATAAAAAAATCACTTCGACATCAAACAAAACAAATAAGATTGCCACAAGAAAGTATTTCACAGAGAAAGGAATCCTTGCATTACCAACAGATTCTATTCCGCATTCAAAGTTTTTGTCTTTGTTTTTTGAATGTCTTTTTGGGCCTAAATAACCAGAACCAATAATGGTTAAAACCACAAATCCTATGGCTAAACCTGCTTGCATAAGGATTGGTAAATAATCTAATTGATTAGATTGCATAATGAGAATAATTAGAAGTAATTAAATCAGCCACAAATATACATCGCATTATTTAATTCGCAAAAATCAAAGGATAAACGTTTGTTATATACTTCTTAAAAAAGGTTATTTAAATTAATTTTAAATAACAGGTTTAAATCATAAAAAAACGTCCCGAAATTCGGGACGTTTTTTAATCTAGGTAATCAAAAATTAATTTATATTACTCTTCGATAGCTACTACTTGAGCTGCTACTTTACCTTTTCTACCTTCTTCTTCTTCGTAAGATACTTTGTCTCCTTCTGCTAAATTTTCAGTTTTAACTCCGGTAGCATGTACGAAAATGTCTTTTCCAGTTTCATCATCTGTGATAAAACCATAACCTTTAGACTCGTTGAAAAATTTTACTGTTCCTGTGCGCATTTTGTATTGTAAAAATAATTAATAATGGTCAAAGATAAATTTTATTGCGACATAACAAACATTTCAGTGTTAAATAATTAAAATTTTGTTAATTTTTTAATCATACTTTAAATTATTGATAACGAAATACTTGAGAAATTTTAAATATTATCGTAAAAAAAGCAACTGTTTTTAACTATTTGAACAGTTGCATCTTAAATTTATGTGAATTTGATATAAATTACTACAAATCGAGCTTTATGTATAATTCTTTCAATTGACTTTCATCAATTACTGATGGTGCATCAATCATAACATCTCTTCCGGAATTGTTTTTTGGGAAAGCAATGAAATCTCTGATTGTTTCCTGTCCACCCAAAATGGCCACTAATCGGTCTAAACCAAAAGCTAATCCACCGTGAGGCGGCGCTCCAAATTGGAAGGCATTCATCAAGAAACCAAATTGATCTTCGGCTTGTTCTGGTGAAAATCCTAAAAGCGAAAACATTCTGCTTTGCAAGTCTTTATCGTGAATTCTGATGGATCCGCCACCAATTTCATTTCCGTTTAAAACCATATCATAGGCATTGGCCCTGACTTTTCCAGGGTCGGTTTCAATTAGTTTCATGTCTTCTGGTTTTGGAGAGGTAAATGGATGATGCATTGCATGATAACGACCGCTCTCTTCATCCCATTCTAATAATGGGAAATCAATAACCCATAACGGTGCAAACTCTTCCGGATTTCTTAATCCTAATCGCGTTGCTAATTCCATACGAAGTGCAGAAAGTTGTGATCGAGTTTTATCCACTGGACCGGAAAGCACAAAAATCATATCGCCAGCTTTGGCTCCGGTGATTTTGGCCCAATTGGCGAGATCGTTTTGGTTATAGAATTTATCTACTGAAGATTTGTAGGTACCGTCTTCTTCACATTTTACATATACCATTCCGGCAGCACCAACCTGTGGACGTTTTACCCAGTCAATCAAAGCATCGATTTCTTTTCTGGTATACGAAGCACAACCTGGCGCAGCAATTCCAACTACTAATTCAGCCGAGTTGAAAACGCCAAACTCTTTATGTTGGGCAACCGAATTCAATTCGCCAAACTTCATTTCAAAACGAATATCTGGTTTATCATTTCCGTAGGTCTTCATGGCATAATCATAAGTAATTCTTGGGAATTTATCTACTTCAATACCTTTAAGTTCTTTAAGTAAATGACGAGTCAATCCTTCAAAAACATTTAAAATATCTTCCTGTTTTACGAATGCCATTTCACAATCTATTTGTGTGAATTCTGGTTGTCTGTCGGCACGTAAATCTTCGTCACGGAAGCATTTCACTATTTGGAAATACTTATCTATTCCGCCAACCATCAGTAATTGTTTGAATGTTTGTGGTGATTGAGGTAAAGCATAAAACTGTCCTTGATTCATTCGACTTGGCACTACAAAATCACGAGCACCTTCCGGCGTAGATTTAATTAAATACGGAGTTTCCACTTCACAAAAATCTAAATTGGATAAATATTTACGAACTTCCATTGCCACTTTGTGACGGAAAAGCAACGAATTTTTAACTGGATTTCTACGAATATCAAGGTATCGGTATTTCATTCGGATGTCTTCGCCACCGTCGGTTTCGTCTTCAATAGTGAAAGGTGGGGTTAATGCAGTATTTAGAATATTTAATTCAGAAACCAGAATTTCAATAGCACCAGTAGTCATGTTGGCATTTTTGGATTCACGCTCTATAACAGTTCCTTTTACCTGAATTACAAATTCTCTACCTAGCGATTTTGCTTTTTCAAAAACGGCTTTATCTGTACGTTGTTCGTCAAAAATTAATTGCGTAATTCCATAACGGTCGCGTAAATCAACCCAAATCATAAAACCTTTATCACGAGATTTTTGAACCCAACCTGCAAGCGTTACTTCCTTGTTAATATGTGTAGCGTTTAGTTCGCCACAATTATGACTTCTGTACATTGGTATAAAATTTTTACTTCGTAACAATTCGACCTAAAGGTCTTCGAGTCGCAAAAGTAAAAAACTTAAACCAATTAAATGGTCGAAGTGGCAAATCAAATTTAAGTCAATCTTTAATTTTTGAATTGGCAAAACAAGTATATTTGATTTCTTAAAAATTAAACACATCAACTTATGAAGAAAATAGTTAGTTTTATTTTAATCACATTCGTTTCTGCTATTGCAATGGCTCAAGAAACTATAACTTTTCAAGCAGAAATCACAAATAAAAATGGAGATATCATTTATATTAAAGACAATCAAAAAACAATACAAGAAATTAAAGGAGATTCCAAAGGCATTTTCAAAGCTACCTTTTCGGTGAAAGAAGGTATTTATCAGTTGTTTGATGGTCGTGAATATGCTCAATTGTACTTAAAAAATGGATTTGATTTAAAAATGGCACTAGACGCCTCAAATTTTGATGAAAGTCTAAATTTTAAAGGTAAAGGAGAAAAAGAAAATAATTTTTTGGCACAAGAAACATTGTTGGATCAAAAGTATGGTTATGAAGATTTATTAGCTTCGGATGAAGAAAGTTTTAAAAAACAAATTGATGATAAAAAGAAAGCTGATTTTGAAAGGCTAGAAAAAGCAGGTCTTAATCCTTTTTTTGTTGAAGCTTATAAAAAAGGAATAGAAATGGGACTTGTAGGATTGCAAGAATATTACACTAAAATTGCAGGCAATAGAAAATTAAATAATACTAATGCTCCTAATTTTGATTTTGAAAATCATATAGTTGGTAAAACATCTCTAGAAAGTTTGAAAGGGAAATATGTGTATATTGATGTTTGGGCAACTTGGTGCGGACCATGTAGAGCTGAAATTCCATATTTGAAAAAAGCGGAAGAGAAATATCATGGCAAAAATATTGAATTCGTTAGCATATCAGTAGACACAGACAAAGACCATGAAAAATGGAAAAATTTTGTGACCGAAAAGGCATTAGGAGGGATTCAGTTATTTGCGGATAAAAATTGGAACTCTGATTTTATAAAAGCTTTTGGAATTAATTCCATCCCAAGATTTATTTTAATTGATCCCAATGGTGTTGTAGTTGATGCCGATGCAAAACGCCCTTCAAATCCAAAATTAGCAGAACAACTGGACGGTTTACTGAAATAAATTAATCCCAAAACACAAATTAAACCATGCTTTTGCGTGGTTTTTTTTTGTTAAATATTGAGCAATGTTAAATTTTTCTTCAATGTTACCAAATTGTTAAGAAAAAGTTTGTTTAATGTAAAATAATATATACATTTGTTATGTTATTATGAATAATTAAAACCTATAACTATGAAAAAGATAATGATTTTAGGCGCTTTAGCAATCTCAGCATTGACTTTTGCTCAAGCAAAAAAACCAGTTTTAGAACAAGATGGGAACTTAGTAAAAGCTACTTACTACTATGATAATGGACAAATTCAACAACAAGGTCATTTTAAAGATGGAAAATTAGAAGGAAGTTGGGTTGCTTATGATGTTATTGGAAATAAAAAATCAATTGGGGATTACACTAATGGAGAAAAAACCGGGAAATGGTTTTTTTGGAGTGATAAATCTTTAAGCGAAGTTGATTACTCTAAAAGTAGAGTAGCCAATGTTAAATCATGGAAACAAGACGCACTTGCTAAAAATTAAAAGTTAATTGGTTATTACAAAAAAGGGAACTCAATTTGAGTTCCCTTTTTTGTATCCAAAGAAAATACTATTATGATTTTCGGTCTCTAATCCAATATTTTACTCTTTTCACTAAGTAGAACATTACCGGAACCATTACTAAAGTTAATACTGTTGCATAAGTCAATCCGAAGATAATGGTCCAAGCTAATGGCGACCAGAAAATAACGTTGTCACCACCCATATATAAGTGTGGATTCAAATCGGTTATCAATCCGAAGAAGTCAAAGTTTAATCCGATTGCTAAAGGAATCAAACCTAAAACGGCTGTTAAAGCGGTTAACAATACGGGACGTAAACGCGACTTACCACTTTCAATAATTACCGTTTTTATTTCATCAAGCGATAAATCATTGTGTGATTCAACCCCCTTTTCGGCTACTTTTTTATCCAATAGCAACACAAAGAAGTCCATTAATACAATTCCGTTTTTCACCACAATTCCCGCTAGCGAAATGATTCCCATCATGGTCATCAGGATAACAAAATCCATTCCCGCAATTACATAGCCATAGAAAACGCCGCTGAAACTCAACAAAACAGTAAATAAAATAACCACCGATTTAGAAACAGAATTAAACTGTAACACGATAATTAGAGTAATGCCGGCCAAAGCCAAAAATAAAGCGTAAAACAAGAAACTTTGATTTTTCCCTTGTTCTTCCTGTATGCCAGAAAACGAATAGTTGATATCTTTTTGCAATTTATAGCCGTTTAATTCAGTCGTAATTTGTTTGGTAATTTCATCGCCATTAAAACCGGTCAATACGTTTGAATAAATCGTCAAAATTCGTTTGAAGTTCTTTCTTTTTATTTGATTATAGGTAACAGTTTTTTCGGTTTGCGAAACCGCAGAAATTGGAACCTGAATAATTTGTCCGTTATTCATATTTCTGAATGTCAAGGATTGGTTGAAAAGAACATTTTCATTTTTACGTTGGTCTTCTTGCATACGAACTACAATGTTATAATCATCATCGCCTTCTTTGTAAGTCGATATTTCCTGCCCATAAACTGAACGACGCAGATTAAAACCTAACTGACCAGTAGTAATTCCAATACTTCCGGCATTGACTCTGTCAACTTTTACTTCTAATTCTGGACTTTCTTTATTTACATCAACATTAAGTCTTTCAATTCCAGGAATGTTTTTTGAATTTACAAAAGCAATCATTTTATCAGCTTCTTTCAACATAACATCATAATCAGTTCCGGTTAACTGAATACTAATAGGATAACCTGCAGGTGGGCCATTAGCATCTTTTTCGACCGTAACTTTGGCCCCGGCAATTCCTTTTACTTTCGCACGTATTTCTTCTAAAACATCAGATGTATTAAAACTTCTCCTGAATTTGAACTCGGAGAAATTCACCGTTACTTTTCCTTTGAAAGGCGTCTCCGAAGCGGAACCAGCATCAACATTTGGATTTCCAGCTCCTACACCAACTTGAGAAACAATACTCTCTGCCAAAAAATTTTCATTTGTTTTTGGATCAATGTATTTGCTCAAAATGCCAATCACTTGTTTTTCTACAAATGAAGTTGCTTTGTTTGTTTTTTCAATATCGGTTCCTTGCGGATATTCAATGTAAACGATTGCCTGATTTGGAATATTATCAGGGAAAAACAAAACTTTTCTTGGAAAAATTCCCAATAGCATGAAGGAGAAAAATAGCATTCCGATAATGGTTCCTAAAGCAATCCATGCATTTCTTCCAGTTAGTACTTTTGATAAAAATGCTTGATAACTTTTCTCCATTCTTGGGAAAAAACTATGTTGAAAATCTTGCGTCCATTGGTATAATTTGATTTTGTATAACCACATTAATCCAATGGAAATTATAGCTAAATGTCCAATAGCTCTAGCAAATTTTGAATCATAAATATTACCTAGAGTTACAAATATCAAAGCGATAATGGTGAATATTATCGAGTACGTTTTTGCTGATTTTTTAGTAACGTTTTTATCTTCAATATCCATTGATCCGCCAGTCATTGCCGCATTTACAATCATTGCAACGAATAGTGATGCGCTCAATGTTATGGTTAATGTTATTGGGAAATATTTCATGAATTTACCCATCGTTCCAGGCCAAAGGGCAAATGGTAAAAACGCCATCAAAGTTGTTGCCGTAGAAGAAATAACTGGCCAGGCAATTTCTCCAATACCAATTTTTGATGCCTGAATTCGCGACATCCCTTTTTTCATATTGGCAAAAACATTATCTACCACCACAATTCCGTCATCAACAAGCATTCCTAGTCCCATTACTAATCCGAATAAAACCATCGTGTTTAGCGTTAAGCCAAAAGCAGATAGAATAGTAAATGCCATCATCATCGACAATGGAATTGCCGCGCCAACGAATAACGAGTTTCGCAATCCCATGGTGAACATCAACACAATCATTACTAGTACAATTCCAAAAATAATGTGGTTTGACAATTCGTCTACTTGGTGTTCTACTCGTGAAGATTGGTCATTGGTCAATTCAACTTTTAAATTTTTTGGCAAATAATTTTCATGTGCTAATTTCAGTTTTTCTTTCACTTGCTCAATCGCAGATATCATATTTTGACCGGAACGTTTTTTCACATTCAACATCACCACTTCAGTTCCTTTTTCACGAGCGTAAGTCGTTTTTTCTTTTTCTTTAAAGGAAACCGTAGCGATATCTTTTAAATAAACCATTCCGTTGAAATGTTTTACAATGACGTTCTCGAGTTCTTTCGGATCTTTAATTTCACCCACAATTCGGATGTTATTTCTGGATCCTTGCGAAATTAAATTCCCGCCCGAAAGCGTCATGTTTTCATATTTCACTGCATTTTGAATGTCATCAAACGAAACCTGTGCAGCGGTCATTTTGAAAATATCTACAGCAATTTCTACTTCTTTATCATCAACACCAAGAATATCTACTTTTTTAACTTCTTGAATTTCTTCGATATCGTCCTGCAATTTTTTACCATAGTCTTTTAATTGCTGCGTGGTGTAATTTCCTTGCATATTGATATTCAAGATCGGCACTTCTTCCGAAATGTTTAACTCAAAAACACTCGGTTCTACTTTACTCCCGTTGTCTAAATTTGGCCAATCAGTATCTGCTTTAGCAAGATCAACTTTGTCTTTTATTTTGACTTTCGCTTCTTCAATTCCTATTTTATCAGCAAACTCTACCACAATCATTCCGTAATCTTGAAAAGAACTTGCGGTTACTTTTTCTACACCACTTATATTTTTAATTTCTTTTTCGAGAGGTTTTACAATAAGTTTTTCAACATCTTCGGCTGAATTTCCGGGAAATACAGATGATATATATACTTTGTTTTCGATGATTTCCGGGAAATCTTCACGAGGCATTGTTGTGTAGGCAATAACTCCAGTTATTACTATTAAAAGTGTAAAAATGTAAACCGTGACGCGATTGTCAACAGCCCAACTTGATATACTGAATTCTTTATTTTGTTGTGACATAGTTTTTTTTAATTATCGGTTCTCTTTTATCAGTTCCCTGTTGTCAGTTGTCAGAGTAAAACAGACAACCGATAAAAGACAACGGGTTTAGAAATTAAGTTTCATTCCTTCTGAAATTGTATTCACACCTTCAGTTACTATACTATCGTTTTCAGATAAACCACTCAAAATTTCGGTAACATTATCAGATGATTTCCCAACCGTAACTACTATTTTTTTTGCTGTTCCTGTTTTTCCATTACTACCTTCTACTACATAAACATATTTCGAACCTGTTCCATCTTCTTGAATCACAGCTGTTGGCACTACAATCGCATTTTTATTGACATAATCTACAATTTTCAACTTTGCAACTTGATTAGGACGTAGTAAATTATCCGGATTAGGAAGACTTACTTCAATACCAAAACTTCGGTTGTTTGGATTTATAAAATTACCAACCTGACGCACTTTCCCTTTATAGGTTTTGCCAAGAGAAGTTAAATAAACATCTACTAAATCGCCTATTTTTAACTTTCCTATATAACTTTCAGGCACTGTAGTTGCCACATACATGTTACTAAGATTTACTATTCGCATTAACCCTTGGGCGCTAGGACTAACCACTTGTCCTTTCTCTG
This sequence comes from Flavobacteriaceae bacterium, assembly GCA_947478365.1. Taxonomy (GTDB): domain Bacteria; phylum Bacteroidota; class Bacteroidia; order Flavobacteriales; family Flavobacteriaceae; genus Flavobacterium. The sequence goes on from CANJWG010000033.1 coordinate 11,780, forward strand.
CAAAAACTTCGTCAATTGTTCCGGTAAATGGCGCGCGAATAACTGTTTTTGAAAGTTGGGCTTTAATTTGTGCAACTGCTTTTTGAGCGGATATCATTTGCGTTTGAGCTTGTAGAAACTGAATTTCTGAACCAATTTTTTTATCCCAAAGATTTTTTTGTCGTTCATACGTCGTTTTTGCTAAACTATATTGATTTTCGGCACTAGCCAATTGCTGACTCATTCCGGCATCATCAACTCTGCCTAATATTTGACCTTTAGCAACACGTTGTCCGGCTTTAACAGTTAACGAAGTCAAAGTACCACTAAATTCCGGTTGAATCAATATATTTTCTTTGGTATCTACACTACCTTGAATGTCTAAGTAATGGTTGAAAATAGTGTCTTTTATAGTTGCAACTGTTACAAGTGCTTCTTCTTTTTTGACATCCAATCTAGCTAAACCAGCTTCTATTTTTGCAATTTCGGCCTGAAGAGCAGTTTTCTTTTCGTTTAATGCTTTTATGTTTTTGGTTTCAATTAAGCTTTCAATAGATTGATTATTTTCTTTATTTCCGCATGCGAAAAGAACAAAACTTAAAATGGTGAGTATGGCTATTTTTTTCATTATATATTAGGTTAATTTTTATTTACTATTTTTTCTAAAGCTGCTTTTTTGTTGATGATGTTTACCATCGATTGTAGATAATTTTGTTGTGAAGTATACAATTGTCTTTGGGCTTCACTAAAATCAAAGCTTGAAGACAAACCTTCACGAAACTTTATTTCTTGCTTTTTCTCGATACGTTCCGCTAAGCTTAAATTACTTTTTGAAGTAGCGTATTCTTCGATACTAAAGTCGTATTCGCTTTTGGCTCTTTCATATTCTAATTTTAACTGTTGTTCCGTTTGAGTAAGTTGCGTTTTGGCCTGATCTAAAGCAATTTTAGCCTGTTGTGTTTTGGCACTTCGGCCTAAACTACTAAATAGGGGAACATTTAAACTTACACCAAGATTGGAAAATCTATTCCATTTTTGATCTCCATTTGCAAAATCAAATTCATTGGCAAACGAATTGTAACCAAAATTGAAAGCTGCACCAAGAGATGGTAACGCTTTGCTTTTTTGAAGTTTTAATTCCAAAGAGCGTTGCTCTTGGAAATTGGATGCCATTTGATAATTGATGTTTTGCGATACTTCAAAACTATTTAGTGTATAAGCTAAATCCAAATTAGATGCTGTCAAAGTATCTAGTTTATCGGTTAGTTTTAATTCTGTACTTACATCAATCCCTAGCGAAAATTTCAGCATTTTGGCAGCAATATCTAAAAGTCTTTTTACATTGCTTAAATTGCTATTTATTGAAGCCAATGTAATTTGAAGTTGCTCCACGTTTTCCTCTTCAATCAAACCATTTTTATAAGTTTCTTGAGTGTCGGACAAAGTTTTAGATAATGTTGCTTTATTTTTTTCAAGTATAGCAAGGCTTTCTTCAGCAAGTAATACATTACCATACGCATTGATAACCATCTCTCTTATTTCTAAATTGGTTTTTTGCTTGGCATTTTCATAATATTTCAAATATGTTTTTGATGCTTGAAGCGCTACAATATAGGAACCATCAAAAATTAATTGACTTAACGTAAGATTGGAATTCATAGATTGTTTAGTGCCAAAAGCAAATAGACTAATAGCATCTGGATTGCCAGCTGGATTGAAAGCATTCCCAGAAACACCTTGTAATGTGAAATCGATATTATTTAAATATCCAACACTCCCACTAATTTGGGGTAAACCAGAAGCAGTTGTTTCCCATTTTTTTTGTTTTGCAGCTTCAATATCTCTATTGGCATTGATGATACTATAATTGTATTGTAAAGCATGGTCAATAGCTTGTTGCAGGCTGAATGAATAGCTTTCTTTCTTTTCTTGGGCTTGTAAAACACTCACAAGCAGCAATAAAGTTATTATTAGTTTGTTTTTCATAGATTAATCATTATTTATTTACTTCTAATTGTTTTTCTAATTCTTTAATTCCTTTAGGAGTTGCCAAAGCACGTGTGTGATATTCTAATGCATGGTATTCTAATTCAAAAACTTCTTTTTCAGATTTTGTAGTTTCATTAATGCTAAAAATTAAAATGTAATAAAACCGAACACTTGATTCAATATCAATTTTTTCTCTATATAATCCTTCCTTAATGCCTTTTGCAATATTTTGTCTAAAAACAGCATTGCATTCATCTACTTCTCTACAGATAAATTCATTGTGAATTTCAGGATAGTGTTTCTTTAACTGATAAACAGGAGAGTTGTCAAAAGAATAAAACATCTCTCTAAACATTTTTCTAATTTCAAAATTTTCATGAATGGCATTGAAATTTTTTGATACAATCGTGTTTATGGTGTCATGAATTTTTTCATGAACTGCTTTTGTTCCTTCTGAAATTAGAATTTCTTTATTTTCAAAATATTTATAAATGGTTTTTTTTGAAATACACATTTCATTGGCAATGTCATCCATAGTTACACTTTTGAAACCGATTTTCAAAAACATCTCCGTTGCTTTTTCAATAATTTTATATTTCATTTTTGCGGAATTTTTTACTTGTAATAGTCGCAAGCTAATGGCAGAATCTTTAATCAGGATTTTTAATTTTTCGTGGCAAATGTAAACAGGAAACTTTTAACACAAAAATAGTTTCCTTAGTGTTAACACTAATTTAACATTGAGAAAAAACAGACACTTTTGTAATGCGGTAAGAATAACTTAAATTAGCCACCCGAGACCGAAGGTCGAATTGTACAAAGTAAAAAATATTTTTCATGCGCACCATTTCCGAATATCAAGATTTAATTTCGAGACATTTCGAATCTATAAAGTATCAAAAAGAACCCAATAATTTATACGAACCTATTCGATATATTCTCTCTCTTGGTGGAAAAAGATTGCGTCCAGTTTTGACTTTAATGGCTACAGAAGTTTTTGATATAGATTGCCAAAAATCACTTTCAGCAGCTACCGCAGTTGAGGTTTTTCATAATTTTTCTTTAATTCATGATGACATTATGGATGACGCGCCATTGCGAAGAGGTAACAAGACTGTGCATGAAAAATGGAATATTAATACTGGAATTCTTTCAGGTGATGCGATGCTAATTTTGGCCTATCAATATTTTGAAGAATACGAACCACATATATTTAGAGAACTCGCCAAGCTTTTTAGTAAGACTGCTTTAGAAGTTTGTGAAGGACAACAGTATGACGTTGATTTTGAAACGCGGGATGATGTTACCATTCCCGAATATTTGAAAATGATTCAATATAAAACTGCTGTTTTGGTCGGAGCCGCCATGAAAATGGGTGCTATAGTTGCAGAAACTTCAGCTGAAAATGCAAATGCTATTTATGATTTTGGATTAAATTTAGGTTTGGCCTTTCAATTACAAGACGATTACTTGGATGCATTTGGCAATCCTGAAACTTTTGGAAAACAAGTTGGAGGGGATATTATCGAAAATAAAAAAACTTATTTGTATTTGAAAGCAATGGAATTTGCATCAGCAAACGAGAATGAACAATTACTGAATTTGTTTTCTATTCAATCAAGCGATAATAAAGATAAAATCAATTCTGTAAAGGGAATTTTTAATCAAACCGGAGCATCTGAAGCCACTCAAAAAGCTATTGAGAATTATACTTTCAAGGCATTAGAAACTTTGGCGAAGATGAATATTGGCAATTATAAAAAAGCGATTCTGAAAGCTTTTGCCGAAAATTTAATGAGTAGAAATGTCTAGTTTTATTGCGCCAATAACCACAGACGATTTACTTTCGGAAGCCGAAAAACAAAACTTGTATTCTAAACTGATTGAACAAATTAATAAGGATTTCAACTTTGCCAATGAAGTAGTTGATTTTCCACAAAGCACCACTACGCAAGAACTCAAAGTGCAGTTACACGAAAAAATTTATCGTTTAATTCAATATAAATTTGCGGAATATTTAAACTTGCTCTATATTATTGATGTTCCCGAAGAAACGGTAAAGCAATTAGATGGTACTGATTTAGTAGAACTTTCGGAACAAGTTTCCTTCCTGATATTAAAACGTGAATGGATGAAAGTTTGGTTTCGGAACCACTACTAAAAAAACACCCTCACAAACGGCATAAACGCGCTACCATAGATATCTTTGTTACTATCGAAAAGCAGGTTTAGACGCGCACCAACAGTAACTCCTCCTTCTCGATATCCGCCACCGACAAACAAGCCGGTATTCCAAAAGTTA
>CANJWG010000034.1 GCA_947478365.1 Flavobacteriaceae bacterium
GGATATAATATTTTAAAGCACCTAAACCAATTGTTTTGAACAAATTGGCTTTTTCTTCAGCTGAAAACCCTTCTAATTTTCCTAAATCAGTGGCTATTTTACCGGCAGTTTCAGTCATTTCTTCCATCAAATCATCGGCATCAACAACAGTTCCTTCGCGAGATTTCATTTTCCCAGAAGGTAATTCGACCATTCCATATGACAAATGATATAAGCTTTCTGCCCAATCAAATCCTAATTTTTTCAAAATTAAAAACAACACTTTAAAGTGATAATCTTGTTCATTACCAACAGTATAGACCATTCCGCCAACATCTGGAAAATCTTTTACACGTTGAATTGCAGTTCCAATATCCTGTGTCATATAAACCGCTGTTCCGTCAGAACGTAACACAATTTTTCGGTCTAAACCATCAGGGGTTAAATCAATCCAAACTGAACCATCAGCCTCTTTTTCGAAAATGCCTTTTTCCAAACCGAATTGCACGACTTCTTTTCCTAACAAATAGGTATTACTTTCATAATAATAACTATCGAAATCAACGCCGAGATTTTTATAGGTTTGAGCAAAACCATTGTAAACCCATTGGTTCATGGTTTTCCAAAGTTGGATAACTTCAGGTTTTCCGGCCTCCCAATCAAGAAGCATTTGTTGTGCTTCCAAAATAATTGGTGCTAATTTTTTAGCGTCGTCTTCTGTTTTTCCTTGAGCGATTAATTCACTTATTTGAACTTTATATTCTTGGTCAAATTTTACATAGAAATTCCCAACTAGTTTGTCTCCTTTCAAACTTGAACTTTCTGGAGTTTGTCCGTTGCCAAATTTTTGCCAAGCCAACATTGATTTACAGATATGAATTCCCCTGTCATTTATAATTTGGGTTTTATATACTTTTTTGCCTGAAGCTTTTATAATTTCTGCAACGGAATATCCTAATAGATTATTTCGAACATGACCAAGGTGTATTGGTTTATTTGTATTTGGCGAAGAATATTCGACCATTATCGCTTTTTCATTTGGAGAAACTTCAGCAAAACCAAAGCTATTATTATTTTTTATTTCGTTAAAAAAAGTAAGATAATAATCATCTGAAACTACAATATTTAAGAATCCGGAAACAACATTAAAACGAATAATTTCATCTACGTTTTCAACTAGATAGTTACCTATTTTAGTTCCGATATCAATTGGGTTTCCTTTAATGACCTTCAATAATGGGAAAATAACCATGGTAATGTCGCCTTCAAATTCTTTGCGTGTAATTTGAAATTCAACTCTATCAATAGAAACATCGAATAATTGATGAACTGCTTTTTGTATTGGTAAAGTAAGGATTTGCGAAAGCTTCATTGTAGTTTCTTTTTAAGAAGACAAAGATAAACATTACAAAATAATTTTAACCGATTGAGGGATTTATAAAAAAACATAGTTAAATTTTAGACCAAACGCTTATTTTGTAAGTTTTTATTGTGTAAAAATATAATTATTATGTATTTTGTCGATTTTATTTGCATTTAAACGATATTTATAACCATATTTGTTTTGTCAAAGTCCCCATGTTATGAAGAAATTATTAAACTTAACCTCAATTTTACTCACAGCGATTGGTTTTTCACAGCCAATAACCGTGAGTACTTCTGGTTTCACAGTACCTGAAATGGTTAACAATGTGCTAATTGGCTCCCCTTGTGTATCTGCCTCAAATATTACATGGAGTACTGGTACAAATTTTGGTTCTACGAATGGAATTGGATTTTTTCAAAACACAAATCCAAATTTCCCTATGCAAAGCGGTGTTGTATTAAGTACTGGTGATGCTACAAATGCTAAAGGTCCAAATAATACGTTACTTAGTGATGGATCTTTTTCTTGGTCAGGAGATACTAATTTAGAAACTACCATGTCTTCTTATGGAGTTTCTATGGTTTCAAAAAATGCCACAATACTTGAATTTAATTTTACACCTATATCTTCTTACTTTAGTTTTGATTTTATTTTTGCTTCAGAAGAATATGGAAATTTTCAATGTCAGTTTTCAGACTCATTTGCTTTCTTGTTAACAAATACATCAACTGGTGTTACAACAAATTTAGCTGTTTTACCAAACACAAATACACCTATTTCAGTTGTTACTATTAGAGATTTTTTATACAATTCATCTTGTCCATCAGTTAATAGCCAATTTTTTGGTAGTTATAATGGGGGATCAAATGCCGCATCTTCAGCAACAAATTTTAATGGACAGACAAAAGTTTTAACTGCAGAATCAGTATTAACTCCAGGAGTTACCTATCATATCAAATTAGTCATCGCTGATCGGGTTGACCCTCAATTTGATTCTGCTATTTTTATTGCCGCAAATAGTTTAAATATTGGGCAAGAAGTACTAGGTCAAGATTTATTAACTTCTAATAATAATGCTATATGTTTTGGAACTAATCATACTATTGATACTGGACTTAACACCACAAATTATTCTTTTGTTTGGAAAAAAAATAATATGGTATTAAATGGAGAGACTGGTTCTAGCATAATCATAAATCAACCGGGAACATATAGTGTAACTTATGCTCAAATACAAAATGGTTGTCAACCTTATACTGATAGTATTGAAGTTCAATATTATCCACAAACAACATCACCAAATCCAAATAATCTATATAAATGTGATTTGAGCGCCCCATCATATACTTATAATCTAGATTTAAATACTTCAATAGTAAAACAAGGTTTAGATCCGCTAACCAGTGTTTCTTATTTTATTTCTCAAAATGATGCTGATAATAATATAAATCCGCTTTCTTTACTTTATGATAGCGCGACTGGACAAAGAATATATGTTAGAATTCAGTTACCAAATAGCAGTTGTTTTATTGTTAAATCTTTTCAATTACTTGTTTCACCTAGCCCTATTGCAAATCAACCACAAGATATTATTAAATGTTCAACATCTTCATTACAAAACAATGCTGTTTTTAACTTAACAACAAAAACATCTTCTATATTAAATGGTCAATCTTCATCTATAAATTCTGTTTCTTATTATACTTCCATAAATGATGCAAATAATGGGGCTAATCCTATAGCAAATTTTAATTCATTTACCTCTTCGGGACAAACTATATATGCAAGAGTTCAAAATGTTATCGATTCTTCATGTTTTAGTATTACGAGTTTTAATCTTATAGTTTTGCCGTTGCCCATTGTTGATATATTGCAGAATGTTATTGTATGTACAAACTACATATTGCCTTCGTTAACGAATGGTAACTATTTTACCGGTCCTAATGGAAGTGGATTACCTCTTTTTGCTGGAACTGTAATCACTCAAACTCAAACTATATATATATTTAATCAACCTGGAGGACCAGGATCATGTGCAGCTGGTAGTTCATTTACTGTTACTATAATTGAAGAAGGCTCATTAACACCATCAAATATAACACGTTGTGGAAGCTATAAACTACCTTTAACCATAGGGAAATATTATACAGGGCCAAGTGCTACAGGAACACAAATTCCTTCTGGAACAGTAATAACTACATCTCAAATAGTTTATTTTTATTTTTCAACTACAACACCACAAATCTGTACAGTTGATTCAAGTTTTACTGTCACAATTCTTTCTACTATTGAAGTAGGAACAAGACCTGATGTTTTTGAGTGTTCTTCTTATACTTTACCAGCCTTATCTTTAGGTAATTATTTTACCGGAGCTGGTGGGACTGGAACTCAATTAGCAGCAGGAACTCCAATAACAACAAGCAAAACCATATATGTATATGCATCTACTGGTGGAACTACTCCATGTACTGATCAAGATTCTTTTGAAGTTTTCATAGGAATACAACAACCAGCAGATATCTCACAATGTAATGGATACACTTTGCCTGCACTTCCTACTGGAAAATATTATACTGGTCCAAATGGTTCCGGTACAGAAATTCTATCTGGAACAGTAATAAATAACAATTCTATAGTTTATATATATGCAGAGACAACAAGTAGATTAAATAATTGCACTGATAATTTACATTTTACAATAACTATTACTCAACCTCAAATTGATACTTTACCAAATGTTTCAGCTTGTATAACTTATACTTTACCAACACTCACTAATGGTGAATATTTTACTGGGGTTAATGGAACTGGGACAATGTTGTATCCAGGTGATGTAATCCTTTCAACAAAAACCATTTATATATTTAAAAGATTAAATGCCACTTGTTTTAATCAAAATAGCTTTACTGTTACGATTAATCCATTACCAAATATTGATTCTCGTTCTGATATAGATATTTGTGATCAATATGTGTTAACCCCTTTGAATGTTGGAAAATATTATACTGGACCAAACGGTACTGGAACATTATTGCCTTCAGGAACTGTTATAACTTCTTCTCAAAGAATTTATATTTATGCTATTTCAAATACTATTCCTGCTTGTAGTGCAGAAAATAGTTTTCAGATAAATATATTCTCTACTTCAGCAGATGTTTTACCAAATGTAACTGCTTGCGATAACTATATATTACCTATTTTAACACCAAACAATAAATTTTATACTCAATCTGGAGGTCCAAATGGAAGTGGTTTAGAAATATTGCCTAGTACAGTAATTACATCTAGTCAAACAATTTATATTTTTAAAGAATCATTAATCCGCACTTCTTTTTCTTGTGTTGATGAAACCTCATTTACCGTTACTATAAATAATACTCCTATAGTTCCTGCAATTGCTAATGTCCAAGTATGTAATTCGTATACTTTGCCTCCTTTAGCTATTGGAGACTATTATACCGGTTCAAATGCCTCAGGGACTTTATTACATTCAGGTGATGTTTTAACTACTTCACAAACACTTTATATTTATGCACATACTGCAACTTCACCCGATTGTTCAAGTGAAAGACAATTTATGGTTATGATATATAACGTGGATAATTTGCCAAATGTAACTATTTGTGAAAATTATACTTTACCTGCATTAACTATCGGTAAATATTATACTGGTTCAAATGCTACTGGAACAATGCTGACTGCTGGTTCTTCTATATCAACATCACAAACTATTTATATTTATGCTGTTTCTCCTTATTCTCCTTTATGTTCGGATGAAAGTTCATTTACAGTAACTATCATTGACACTCCCGTTGCAAATGCTGCCCCAACAACATTGAGAACTATTTGTGATGAAGATGGAACTAATGATGGAATAGTTGATTTTAACTTATCTTCATTATCAGCATCAATTCTCGGAACTCAAACTGGTATTGAATTTAGTGTTACTTACTATGAAAGTATGGAAAATGCAACTACCGCAACAAACCCAGTATTATCATCTACTAAAAATGTTGTTTACGCTAGAGTTAATAATTCATTAGCTCCAAATTGTTATGATATAACACCAATAACCATAATTGTAAATAAACTACCAGAACCAACTCCGATAGACGGTATAATCTGTATTGACAGTGAAACAGGAACACTATTAAATGCTTATACGATTTATAGCGGATTAAGTTCTGCCCTATATACTTTTGTATGGACAAATGAAGCCGGAAACACTCTTGGAACTTCAAGTATGTATCAAGCAATATTGCCAGGATTATATACATTAGTAGTTACAAGTAAAGCTACGGGATGTGTATCAGAGCCTGTCACTATTACTGTAAGTCCATCAGAACCTGCAATTGTAGCCTATGAGGTAAGTCAAGACTTTGCTGACAGTCAATCTATCACAGTTACAGCAACTGGACAAGGAAATAATTTTGAATACCAATTAGATAATGGATCATTTCAAGACAGCAATGTTTTTGATCATGTTACATCTGGAATTCATACCATAACCGTTAGAGATAAATATGGCTGTGGAAGTACCACTATTCAAGCTTTGGTTGTAAACTATCCAAAATACTTCACACCAAATAACGATGGATATAATGACACATGGAATATTAAAGATTTATCTAATCAACCTAGTGCAAATATCGTGATTTATGACCGATTTGGAAAAATGCTAACACAAATAAGACCAAGTAATAGCGGTTGGGATGGAACATATAATGGATATCTTATGCCATCTGACGATTATTGGTTCAGTGTGACTTACATGGATGAAAACAAAGTTAATCAAGAATTTAGAGCACATTTCGCTATGAAGCGATAACCTACATTACTACTATGTTAAGAAAAGCCATCTCTAAAAAGGGATGGCTTTCTATTTACCATTTAATAATCGCACTTGCCCAAGTAAATCCACTTCCAAAAGCAGCTAAGACAACTGTATCGCCTTTTTTTATTTTTCCTTGTTCCCAAGCTTCAGTCAATGCAATCGGAATAGAGGCCGCTGTTGTATTTCCGTATTTTTGAATGTTATTAAAAACTTGATCATCATTTAAACTAAATGTCTTCTGGATAAACTGTGAAATTCTCAAATTCGCTTGATGTGGAATCAACATATCAATATCGGAAACCTTTAAATTATTGGCTTGCAAACCTTCATTAATCACTTCACTAAATCTTAATACAGCGTGTTTGAAAACAAATTGTCCGTTCATATAAGGAAAATAACTTTCATCATCCGGATTATTATCTGCCAAAATATCCGTTACCCATCTTCCTCCCATTCCAGGTGCTAAAACCGCTAATTCTTTTGCGTGTTCTCCTTCCGAATGCAGATGGGTGGACAGAATAGCACTATCATCATTACTTCTGCTCAAAACCGCTGCTCCTGCTCCATCTCCAAAAATTACGGAAACTCCACGGCCACGAGTGGTCATATCCAATCCTAAAGATTGCACTTCGGAAGCAACAACCAAAATGTTTTTATACATCCCCGTTTTTATAAATTGATCTGCAACAGAAAGCGCATAAACAAAACCTGAACATTGATTGCGAATGTCTAAAGCACCTATAGTTTTCAAGGCCAACTCTTTTTGTAAAGCGACACCTGGTCCAGGAAAATAATAATCGGGGGAAATTGTAGCAAAAACAATAAAATCAATATCGTCATTTGAAATTCCGGAGCGTTCAATAGCTATTTTAGCCGCTTTTACACCCATTGAGGTTGTCGTATCTTCTCCACGAATAATGTGTCTTCTTTCTTTAATTCCAGTTCTTTCCTGAATCCATTCGTCATTAGTATCTATTATTTTTGACAAATCATCATTGGTAACAACATTATCGGGAACATAAAATCCTAAACCTGATATTTTGGAATGGAACATAATCTTAATTTAATTATTAAAAAAAGTTATGCTAAATTAAACAATTTAGATGAAAATAATTTTATTTTAGAATTTAATAAAATGTAAAAACTACTTCGTAATTTCGACCAATCGAAAATCAACCCGAGGCGCATCCGACACGAAGCTTTAGCGAATTGGCGAAGCAATTGTATGGAACGTAGCGGAATAAAACTATTACTTATGAAAAACTGCATTCTTCTTTTTATCATTTTTTGTTTTTCAACAACTATAGCTGTTGCACAGGAAAACCTTACGTACCAAAAGCCATCCGCTACAATTTCAGCCTTGGCAGATTATGAAAGAGCACCGAGCGTTAGTATGGATTCTAAAAAAGAGTACATGCTTTTCTCTTACCGAAGCACTTATAAAACACTTGATGATTTGAATCAGGAAGAAATGCGTTTGGGCGGATTACGTATTAATCCAATTACTAATATTGGCAATGCCATGAATTATATTTCTAATCTAAAAATTAGAAAAGTTACAGATAAAACCGAAACTCAAATAAAAGGTTTGCCGGAGAACCCTAGAATTGCATATATCAGTTGGTCTCCTAATGAACAGAAAATTGCATTCACAAATACCGTTTCAAGCGGAGTTGAATTATGGGTTATTGATGTAGTATCGGCTTCAGCCAAAAAAATTACTGCTGCAAACCTTAACGCCAATCTTGGCAGTCCTTATAGTTGGATGAAAGACAACGAAACTTTATTTGTCAAAATGATTCCAAAAAATCGTCCCAGCCTAATTGACAGCAAAAAAGATTTGCCAAAAGGTCCAACAGTTTCTTCAAGTGACGGTTCTAAATCGCAAAACAGAACCTATCCTGATTTGTTGAAAAATAAAACCGATGAAACTAATTTTGAGACACTAATGACTTCCGAATTATACAAAGTTTCACTTTCCGGAAAAATAGATTTTTTTAAAGCCGTTGATTTATATGCTGGTGAAAGTTTTTCACCTGATGGAAATTATTTAATGATTACCACAATGCAAAAACCATTTTCTTATATCGTTCCGTACAATCGTTTCCCACTAAAAAGTGTAGTGTATGATATAACCGGAAAAGAAATTAAAGTTGTCAATGAAATGCCATTAAACGAAGTAATTCCAAAAGGATTTTCTTCGGTAAGAAAAGGAAAAAGAAGTATGAGTTGGAGAGCTGACAAACCGGCAACCTTGGCTTATGTTGAAGCACTTGATGAAGGTGATCAGGCTAAAAAAGTAGATTTTAGAGACGAGCTTTTTTCATGGAATGCCCCTTTCATTTCTGAACCAACTTCATTACTAAAAACAAAACAACGTTATGGAGGCGTTATTTGGGGTAACGAAAACATTGCTATTGTTTCTGATGAATGGTATGATACTCGAAATACTAAAACCTATTTAATCAATCCATCTAATACGAGTCAAGCGCCTAAAATTATCTCAGACAGAAATTCACAAGATATTTATTCTGATCCGGGCAATTTTGAAACCAAAAAAAATGAGTACAACCGTTATGTTTTAGCAATCGAAAACAATAATGCTTACCTAATTGGCGATGGTTTTACCAAAGATGGGCAGTTTCCATTTATTGATGAATATAATTTAGGGACTTTAAAAACAAAACGCCTTTATACCTCAACTTTCAAAGACAAAAAAGAAGATTTGTTATCAATAGAAGATTTCAAAAAAGGAGACGTTTTGTTGCAAATTCAATCCAAAAATGAGTTTCCAAACTATTATTTCAGAAACCTAAAATCTAAAAAATTAACGCAACTTACCAATTTCAAAAACCCGTTTGAAAGTATCAAAAATGTCTACAAAGAAGTGATTAAGTACAAACGTAAAGATGGTGTAGATTTATCGGGAACGCTTTATTTACCTGATGGTTATGACCGAACTAAAAAATCAGAAAAATTACCTTTATTGATTTGGGCTTATCCAGAAGAATTTAAAGATAAAAGCTCAGCTGGTCAAAACAAGCAAAATCCAAATGAGTTTACTTTCCCCTATTATGGTTCTTTTGTATATTGGGTAACCAAAGGGTATGCAGTTCTTGACGATGCATCATTTCCAATTATTGGCGAAGGCACAACGGAACCAAATGACACTTTCATGACACAATTAGTTGATGATGCCGAGGCGGCGATTGATGCTGTAGATAAATTAGGCTACATAAATAGAAAAAAATGTGCTATCGGGGGACATTCATACGGAGCCTTCATGACAGCCAATTTATTGACACATTCTAATTTATTTGCCTGTGGAATTGCACGAAGTGGTGCCTATAACAGAACATTGACACCATTTGGATTCCAAAGTGAGCAAAGAAATTTTTGGGATATTCCAGCCATTTACAATGAAATGTCTCCATTCATGAACGCTGATAAAATGAAAACTCCGTTGCTATTAGTTCATGGTGATGCCGACAATAATCCGGGGACTTTTACTTTGCAATCGGAACGCTATTTCCAAGCGTTGAAAAATTTGGGAGCACCGGTTCGATTGATTTTATTACCAAAAGAATCACACAGTTATGTAGCTAAAGAAAACATTCTTCATTTGTTGTGGGAACAAGATCAATTCTTGGAAAAATATTTGAAAAACTAGTTTTAAGAAAATATAATATAGAGAATAGAATATAGACCCTGGAATTTGACTTCTAGGGTTTTCTCTTTAAATGAGTTTTATTGCCAAGGTATAATTCGTTTTCGCTTTCAAAGAATATTTTTCTGTCATTAAAAATTGCCTCAATCAGATAATGACTTCCTAAAAAATAGGATTTTACAACCTCAACTTCAAACTCAGATTTCTCTACAATCATGAATTGATCGGGATAAACAAGCTCCGTTTTTCCATTCATTTCTATTTCGTTCACATCACCAAAAAGAGAAGAAATATACTTATTTTTAGGTTTATTATAGATCCTTTTAGGATTTCCTTCCTCGATAAGTTGCCCGTCTTTTAGAACCAAAACTTCATCAGCAAAAGACAATACATCTGAACTATCATGTGTGGCAAAAATGGTAGTGATTTTTTTTTCTTTTAAATAACTAAAAAGCTTTCTACGCAAGCTGTTCTTTCTAAAATTATCGATGTGACTAAAAGGTTCATCTAATAATAATACCTCAGGTTCAAGTACTAAAACTCTTGCTAATGCAACTCGTTGCATCTGTCCGCCACTTAAATTTTTTACTTTTATATTGGCATAATCCGTCATTTCAACAATTTCCAATAATTCGGCAATACGCGCATTTTTTTCTTTCGGACAAAAATTGGAAAGATATTTTCCAACATTTTCTGAAACGGTAATAAACGGCATCAAATCAAAATCTTGAGCCAAGTACTTCATAAAATCCATTCCGGGAATAAGATTGAATTTTGGTCCTAAAACTTCGACATCATTCCAAAATATATCCCCTTTATCCAAATCATACAATCCATAAATAAGCTTGAGTAAGGTACTTTTACCACAACCACTTTCTCCAATTACGGCTAGATTTATTCCTTTTTCTAATGAAAAATCAATATTGTTTAGTGTAATAGAATCTGAATAAGAAAAAGAAACACTCTTTACTTGCAACATAGTTTTGAATTAGAAAACAAACTTACGAAGAAATTTAAAAAAATAAGAGCGACTGAAATCAAGCGAGGAGTGTAGCTCTTATCAACATAACTAATAAACAAAAAGTTTTGTTAAATATTTAGTCAAAAAAAGCGTTCAGTTTTGATGAACGCTTTTAGTATTTTAAATAGATGTAAATTACTTTCCAGCTTCTTTCTGAGCATCTTGAACCATTTTTTCATTGGCAGTAATAGCAAACTCAATACGATTTTTTTATTTTAGAAGAAAAATCAAAACTGAAACTAAACTTATTAAAATATTTTTTTTTATTCGAATTAAATTTTTCATTTACAATATATTGTAAAATTGTTATAGAATTATTGCAAAATTGTTACTCCGTCAATTTGTCATAACTGCAACAATTGGTATTAGTTTTGACTGGTCTGATTTCAAAATTGTTTAACCTAAAAATATATAAATATGACAACAGGAAAAATTAATGTATCCGTAGAAAACATCTTTCCGTTAATCAAGAAGTTTTTATACAATGACCACGAAATTTTCTTGCGTGAATTAGTATCTAACGCAACTGATGCCACATTAAAATTAAAACATTTAACCAGTATTGGCGAAGCCAAAATAGAATATGGCAACCCAATTATTGAAGTTAAAATTGACAAAGAAGGCAAAAAAATCCACCTCATCGATCAAGGTCTTGGAATGACTGCTGAAGAAGTTGAGAAATACATCAACCAAATTGCTTTTTCCGGTGCCGAAGAATTTCTAGAAAAATATAAAGACTCTGCCAAAGATTCAGGAATTATAGGTCACTTTGGCCTTGGTTTTTATTCGGCCTTTATGGTAGCTTCAAAAGTGGAAATTATAACTAAATCATACAAAGATGAACCAGCGGCACACTGGTCATGTGACGGAAGTCCTGAATTTAGTTTGGTTCCATCTGACAAAACCGACAGAGGAACAGAAATCATTCTTCACATTGCAGAAGATTCTTTAGAGTTTTTAGAAGAAGTTAAAATTCGTGAATTATTGACTAAGTATAACAAGTTCATGCCTATTCCAATCAAATTTGGAACTAAAAAAGAAGCACTTCCAAAACCCGAAGATGCAAAAGAAGATTATAAGACTGAATACATTGAAGTAGACAACTTTATCAATAATACAAACCCGGCATGGACTAAACAACCAGTTGATTTGACTGATGAAGATTATAAAGACTTTTATCGAGAATTGTATCCAATGCAGTTTGAAGATCCATTATTCAATATTCACTTGAATGTGGATTATCCGTTCAACCTGACAGGAATTTTGTATTTCCCAAAAATGTCAGCCGATTTGCAAATGCAAAAAGACAAAATCCAAATGTATCAAAACCAAGTCTTTGTTACCGATAACGTAGAAGGAATTGTACCTGAGTTTTTAGGTATGCTTAAAGGGGTTATTGACTCTCCGGATATTCCATTAAACGTTTCTCGTTCTGGCTTGCAAGCGGATAGCAATGTGAAGAAAATATCGAATTATATCACTAGAAAAGTAGCTGATAAATTGAAGTCGTTATTCACTGAAAACCGTGAAGACTTCGAAAAAAAATGGAATGACATCAAAATAGTTTTGGAATACGGTATGCTTTCGGAACCAAAATTTTATGAAAAATCGGGTGACTTTATTTTGTACCCAACAGTTGATGACAACTATTACACTTTAGCCGAGTTAAAAGAAGCCATCACTACTAATCAAACCGACAAAAACGGAAAATTGGTTATCTTGTATGCTTCGAATAAAGATGCACAACATGGTTACATTGAAATCGCTAAAGAAAAAGGATATAAAGTGATGTTATTAGATTCTCCAATTGTATCACATTTAATTCAAAAATTAGAATCCGATAATGAAAACCTGACTTTTGTTCGTGTCGATTCAGATCATATTGACAAACTAATTCAGAAAGAAGACACTCAGATTTCCAAATTATCAGAAGATGAGTCTACGCAATTGAAAACAGTTCTAGAAGAAATTGTCCCAAAAACCAATTATTCAGTTCAATTAGAACCAATGGACAGTACAGCAGCGCCATTCATTATCACGCAACCAGAATTCATGCGACGTATGAAAGAAATGAGCCAAACTGGAGGCGGTGGAATGTTCGGTATGGGCAATTTCCCGGAAATGTATAATTTGGTGGTGAATACCAATTCAGATTTGGCAACAACAATTCTAAACACTTCCGATAAATTAGCTCAAGAAAGTTTGGTAAAACAAGCTTTAGACTTGGCCAAAATCTCTCAAGGATTATTAAAAGGTGAAGAATTGACCGCTTTTGTAAAAAGAAGTTTTGAGTTAATAAAATAAGAAGAAAGAAAATAGAGAATAGAAAATAGACCTGTGAGTTTAACTTGCAGGTTTTTTATTGAGTTTAATTTCCGAACTTAGCAATTCAAAATTCGAACTTTCACATGAACTTACAAATCGAAACCCCAGCACTTCTGTTTTCAGCTACATCATTGATTTTATTGGCTTATACCAATCGATTTTTGACCATTGCTCAAATAGTAAGAGGATTAAAAAAAACTTATGACCAAGATCACAGTAATAGTATTTTACTGCAAATCAAAAACCTTAATCTACGATTGTCATTGATTCGTTATATGCAGCTTTTTGGGGTTCTATGTTTATTTCTTTCTGTTTTTGCGATGCTGTGTTTATTTTTAGAACAACAAACCTTGGGAATTTATCTCTTCGCAGGAAGTTTGCTTTGTTTACTAGCTTCTTTAGGGATTTCATTTTGGGAAATCAGTATTTCAGTTACTGCATTGCGACTGCATTTGAGTGATTTGATGGATGAGAAAACTAAATAGGAAAGACATAAAAAAACCGTAACGAATTCACGGTCTTAGTACTTAATACTTTTATCTTAATACTATTTACTCAAATACATCTTACGTCTCGAATACAATTCATAGAACTGATCGTCTTTCAAATCGTCTATAAACAAAATACTTTCTCCTGTAGATTTCATCTCCGGTCCAAGAGCTTTATTCACATCTTTGAATTTGCTAAATGAAAAAACAGGTTGCTTTATAGCAAATCCGTTTAACTTAGGATTGAATGTAAAATCGGTTACTTTGTTTACACCAAGCATCACTTTGGTTGCATAATTCACATAAGGCTCTCCATAAGCTTTCGCAATAAAAGGAACTGTTCTCGAAGCTCGCGGATTGGCTTCAATTATATAAACGATATCATCTTTAATCGCAAATTGGATGTTAATTAAGCCAACAGTTCTGAGTGCTAAGGCAATTTTCTTCGTATGGTCTTTTATTTGTTGCATAACAAACTCTCCCAAATTAAATGGTGGTAATGTCGCATTAGAATCTCCCGAATGGATTCCACAAGGCTCTATATGTTCCATGATGCCGATGATATAGACATTCTCACCATCACAAATCGCATCGGCTTCAGCTTCAATGGCACCATCTAAATAGTGATCCAAAAGCAATTTATTACCCGGAATATTTTTCAGTAAATCAATAACATGCTCTTCCAGTTCCTGTTTGTTGATGACAATCTTCATGCCTTGTCCTCCCAAAACATAGGATGGACGAACCAGTAAAGGAAAATCGAGCACATCGGCTAAAGCCGATGCCTGATCTGCATTTTCAGCAATTCCAAATTTTGGAAAGGGAATTTTTAACTCGGTCAGCAATTCTGAAAATCTTCCTCTGTCTTCGGCTAAATCCAGAGCGTCGAATGATGTTCCAAGTATTTTTATATCGTATTTAGATAATTTCTCGGCAAGTTTCAAAGCGGTTTGTCCACCAAGCTGCACGATTACACCTTCCGGTTTTTCATGACGTATGATATCGTAAATGTGTTCCCAAAAAACTGGCTCAAAATATAACTTATCAGCCGTGTCAAAATCAGTTGAAACCGTTTCCGGATTACAGTTAATCATAATGGTTTCGTATCCGCATTCTTTCGCTGCCAAAACGCCGTGAACACAAGAGTAATCAAACTCAATTCCCTGACCAATTCTATTTGGGCCTGAACCCAAAACAACTACTTTCTTTTTATTAGTAACAATACTTTCATTATGCACATAACGTTCTCCTGTTGCCGTTTCAATTTCCGCTTCAAAGGTTGAATAATAATAAGGGGTTAGTGCTTTAAATTCAGCCGCACAAGTGTCAACCAATTTGTAAACACGCTTGATGTTCATATCATCACGCAGTTTGTAAACTTGACTTTCCAAACATTTCAGCATATGCGCAATTTGTCTGTCGCCGTACCCTTTTTGCTTCGCTTCCAGTAATAATTCCTTTGGAAGATTGGTAACGTTATATTTTGAAATTTCTTTTTCTATCGTGTATAATTCTTCATATTGTTTCAAAAACCACATATCAATCTTGGTAATTTCGTGGATTCTGCTCAATGGAATTCCGATGGCAATGGCATCATAAATCACGAAAACTCTGTCCCAACTTGCAAAAGTTAGTTTCTCGATTATTTGCTCGTAGTTTTTGTATCCCTTTCCATCGGCTCCTAATCCGTTGCGTTTGATTTCTAATGATTGTGTGGCTTTGTGTAACGCTTCCTGAAACGAACGTCCAATTCCCATAACTTCACCAACCGATTTCATTTGTAATCCCAACGTTCTGTCGGCTCCTTCAAATTTGTCGAAATTCCAACGTGGTATTTTCACAATTACGTAATCTAATGTTGGTTCAAATAAAGCGGATGTTGATTTGGTAATTTGATTTGGTAATTCATCTAAGTGATATCCTAAAGCAAGTTTAGAAGCGACTTTTGCAATTGGATAACCTGTTGCTTTTGAAGCTAATGCTGATGAACGGGAAACTCTGGGATTGATTTCAATGGCTACGATATCTTCTTTTTCGTCGGGGGAAACCGCAAACTGAACGTTGCAACCTCCGGCAAAATTACCAATAGAGCGCATCATTAAAATAGCATAATCTCGCATTCTTTGAAAAGTAGTATCCGATAAGGTCATCGCGGGCGCCACTGTAATCGAATCTCCGGTATGAATTCCCATTGGATCCATATTTTCGATCGAACAGA
>CANJWG010000035.1 GCA_947478365.1 Flavobacteriaceae bacterium
CGAAACCTGATGTCATTGCGTCATCAATTTTTTAGAATTCGTCTGTTTTTTCTGTTACTCTATTGGAGCAATAGGCAATCATAGCCGAGAAATTCTTTCTATAGAAATAACCTGCTTTGTCTTTTCCTTTAACCAAGACTTTGAAACGGTCTATAGGTTTATCAATTGTTTTAGTCAATTCTAAAGTAGCAAAAGACGCTTTTTTGGCGGGACGATATTCTAAAGTATCTAGGTCTAAGGAGAGTATATCTTTGTCAATTTTTTTGTAGAAACCTTGCCCCGTTTTGCTACCTAGCCATTTTTTTTCCATCATTTTATTGATGAAATCGGGTAGTTTGAATAAGTTGTGTGCTTCGTCATTTGGACAACCTTCATATAAACCGTTTGCCACATGAACGAGTGTATCTAAACCAACTACATCAACAGTTCTAAACGTAGCCGATTTTGGTCGACCAATAACTGGTCCGGTAAGTTTATCTACTTCTTCAATGGTTAAACCCATGTCTTTTACTAAGTGGAATAAACTTTGAATGCCGAAGATTCCGATTCGGTTACCAATAAAAGCTGGAGTATCTTTGGCTACGACCGAAGTTTTACCTAAATATTTTGAACCGTAATCAAACAGGAAATCCAATACTTCAGTTGAAGTTTTTGGACCTGGTATAATTTCAAATAACTTTAAATAACGGGCAGGATTAAAGAAGTGAGTTCCGCAGAAATGTTTTTGAAAATCATCGCTGCGACCTTCGCTCATATAATGAATTGGAATTCCTGAAGTGTTTGAAGTCACCAACGTTCCTGGTTTTCTGAATTTGTCTATTTGTTCAAAAACTAATTTCTTGATGTCTAGACGCTCGACTACTACTTCAATAACCCAATCATAGCTGACTATTTTTGCCATATCGTCTGAAGTGTTACCTGTTGTAATTCTACTGGCAAATTTCTGACTGTAAATAGGCGATGGGTTTGACTTTAATGCATTGGCTAAGTGTTCATTTACAATGCGGTTGCGAACCAACTTATTTTCTAATGTCAGTCCTTTTTTTTCTTCAGTTTCGGTAAGTGCATTTGGGACAATATCCAAAAGCAATACTTCAAGACCAATGTTTGCAAAATGACAAGCAATTCCAGAACCCATAATTCCGGATCCTACTACTGCCACTTTTTTGATTATTCTTTTCATATGTTGTTTCTTAAAGATGATAGATTATAAACTAATAGATGATGGACTTTATTATTACAGATTGTCTATTATCTTATATCTATCCGTCTATTATCTATTTTTAAAATATTTTCTTCTCACTAATCAACTCATTAATCACATCAGCCACTTCCATGAAGTTTTGTAATTTTTCTTCTGAGATGTTTTTACGAATAGTTTCATTGAATTGCAAAACAGTTTCTTTAGATTTTTCTCTCATTTGTTTTCCAAAATCAGTTAAATATATCAAAACACCTCTTCCATCGTTTGGATTTTTCTTTCGAATAATTAACCCTTTTTCTTCTAATGTTTTTAGAGTTCTTGTTAAGCTTGTAGCTTCCATTCCAATTCGAGAAGAAATTGATGTTGACGGAGTACCATCTTCTTTTTCGATGCTTAATAAAGCAAAACCAATGGCCATTGACCCATCAAATTTAGAAGCTTCTTCGTTATACATACGTGCAACAGCTTGCCATGTGACGCGTAGTATGTAATCTATTGTTTTATCTTTCATTTTTATTATAACAATTTCAAAGTTACAAAAAATATATTATGCATGCATAGTAAATATAGATTTTAACATAAAAAAGCCAAGAAAATTAATTCCAAGCATTTTCTCATTATTAAAATTTTGGATTTACTTCATTTTTCCACTGCTAATGGCTATGGCAGTAACATAGAAGCAACAACAATTGAGGCAATTACACCCAACGGGTTAATTATATATTTTTTGATATAAATTTTTGTATTTTTCCATCACAATTTTACGCTTCAATTTCATTGTTGGTGTAAGGTGTCCAGCATCAATAGACCAAATTTCAGGAGTCAATTCAAAGCGTTTAATTTGTTCCCAACTCCCAAATTTTTTATTAATTTCATTTATTTCTTCCTGAATTCTATTGATTACCTGTTGGTTGTTAATAATTTCAGCATTATTAGTTCCAATATTGATGTGGTGTCTTTTTGCCCATTCTTTTACAAAATTAAAATTTGGTTGAATAAAAGCAGCAGGCATTTTTTGACCATCACCAATCACCATGATTTGTTCTATAAAATGAGATTCTTTCATAGCACTTTCAATCAACTGCGGTGCTATATATTTTCCACCAGAGGTTTTAAACATTTCTTTTTTGCGATCTGTAATTTTTAAAAAACCGTCACTATCAATTTCTCCAATGTCTCCAGTATGAAAATAACCGCCTACAATTACTTCTTTGGTTTGTTGCTCATCTTTGTAATACCCCATCATTATATTTGGACCTTTACATAAAATTTCTCCATCAGTGGCAATTTTGACTTCTACATTTTGGATTATTTTTCCAACTGTTCCAATTTTAAAGCCACCATTTCTGACATCACAAACAGAGATTACAGGAGAAGTTTCGGTCAAACCATAACCTTCCATTACGGGCATTTCAGCAGCAGCAAACATTCTTGTCAATCTAGTTTGTAATGCAGCACTCCCGGAAACCATGACTGTTAGATTGCCTCCTAAACCTTCTCTCCATTTACTAAAAATCAGTTTTCGAGCAATTTTTAATTGAAATTCATACCACCAACCATTAGCTTGATAGGGTTCATAACGCAACCCTAAATCGATAGCCCAGAAGAAAAGCTTCTTTTTGAAGCCCTTGAGTTCTGTTCCTTTGGCATATATTTTATCATATACTTTTTCAAGTAATCGAGGTACTACTGAAAAGACAGTAGGTTTTACTTCCTTAATATTGTCGGATAGTTTATCAATGGATTCCGCAAAATAAATTGAAACAGAATAATATTGATAGATATATAAAATTACTCTTTCAAAGATGTGGCAAACCGGCAAAAAACTCAACGCCACACTTGTCCCTTCTTCAAAAGGAATTCTACTTGCACTATCTAAAACATTGGAAACAATATTGTTATGAGATAACATTACGCCTTTGGGCTTTCCAGTAGTTCCGGAGGTATAAATGATGGTAGCTAATTCATTGGGGTTTACATTATTTTTTCGGTCTTCAACAACGTCCTGGTTGCTATAATCTTCACCTAAAACTAATAATTCATTCCAGTTTTTACAATCTTCAATTTGGTTAAATGAATAGATGTCTTTGAGATTATTAAGATTTTTTTTGATGTTATTTAGTTTAAACAATACATCACTATCGGAAACAAAACAATATTTCGCTTCACAATGGTTTAAAATATATTCATAATCTTCTTCAGTAATAGTTGGATATATTGGAACTGTTTGTGCGCCAATTTGAAGCACACCTATATCCATAATATTCCATTCGGTTCTGTTATTAGAAGAAATAATGGCTATTTTATCTTCTTTTTGAACACCCAAGCGCAATAATGCTCTTGAGATTTTATTGGCTTTTTCTATGTATTCTTTGGTTGAAGTGGCTACCCATTTGCCATCATATTTGGTAACAAGACAATTGGGTATGTTGTTTTTTTCAAGCTGATAATATGGGAAGTCAAAAAGTCTTGTGATGCGAGTCATTAGTATACTATTTTTAATGCAAATTAAATAATATTAGTTTCTTGCACAATATTAATTTAAAATATAAAAAAGATGCCATTGAAATATGTAGTTTTGTGCTGTTTATTTTTTTAATTAATTTATGAAAAGATACCCGCGTTTTGATGAGTATAAGGTACTAGCCTTAAGAATTTTATTAGCTTATGTTTTTTATTCCATAGCCAGAGTTTTATTCTATGTTTATAATAGTTCTTTGATAAAAGTTGACGGCGCTTTTGATTTCCTTACCTTGTGTTATCATGGATTGGTTTTTGACACCACAGCCATCTTGTATGTAAACAGTTTGTTCATTTTAATTTCCATTTTTCCTGCAGTTATCAATACCAAAAAAAGGTGTCAAAAAGTATTGTTTTATATTTATTTCATACCTAATTTAATAGCTTATTCTGCTAATTTTATTGATTTTATCTATTACCGTTATACTTTTAGTAGAAGTACAAGAGCGTCACTTGATACTCTTGAAAATGAGAGCAATAAGACGCTTTTGTTTTTTGATTTTTTACTTAATTACTGGCATGTGTTTTTATTGTTCTTTGCGCTTTCTTTTATTTGGATTTTAGTATACAAAAAAACCAAAGTGCAACACAAAACGGAAATACCCAATTTTAAATATTTCGTCACTTCTACAGTTAGTTTTTTGTTAATTGCAACACTTTGTATTGGCGGAATCCGTGGCGATTTTAAGAAAAGTACCCGTCCAATAAATATTCTCGATGCCAGCCGATTTGTTAAAAATGTGGCACAATCGGATATTGTTTTGAATACTCCATTTGCTATTATTCGAACCTGGAGTACTAATACGTTTAAGAAGGTAAATTTGGTTTCCAAAGCGCAGATTGATAGTTTATTGATGCCTATAAAACAATATAAAAACAATGTACCATCCAAACCTAATGTTGTAATTTTTATTCTGGAAAGCTTTGCCCGTGAATACAATGGCGCTTTTAACAAAGGCACAAAAATTAAAGGTTATCAAGGATATACACCATTTGTGGATTCATTGGCTCAGCATAGTCTTATTTTCACCAATGCTTACGCCAATGGTTACAAATCTATTCACGGAATGTCATCGGTAATTGCCGGAATCCCATCATTTCAGAATGCATTTACTTCATCACCTTATCCGAAGCAAAAAATCGAATCATTGGTTTCTACTTTAAAGAGTCAAGGTTATGATACTTCTTTTTTTCATGGTGCACCTAATGGCTCTATGGGATTTTTGGGATTTGGGAATATATTAGGTTATGATCATTATTATGGTAAAAACGAATTTAATAATGATGCTGAATTTGATGGTGTTTGGGGCATTTGGGATGAACCTTTCTTTCAATTTTTCAATAAAACTTTAACTCAGAAAAAGCAACCATTTATGGCAACTCTTTTTTCGGTTTCGTCACATGAACCTTATAAAGTTCCTGAAAAATATGAAGGGATGTTTCCAAAAGGAAAAGTAAACATCAACGAAAGTATTGGCTATACTGATTATTCATTAAAACTGTTTTTTGCTGCTGCCAAAAAGCAAACGTGGTACAAAAACACCATTTTTGTTTTGGTTGCCGATCACGGTAATACAATTGCTTATGAAGAATACAAAAAGGAATTCAATAAAAATACTGTACCGATTTTATTCTTTTCACCAGATGGGAAATACGTCGGTGTCAATAATAATTGGGCTCAGCAAATTGATATTTACCCAACCTTATTAGATATGATTGGCTATCAAAAACCTTTTAGAAGTTGGGGGAGAAGCCTTATTAACGATAAACAAGTGCCCCCTTTTGTGATAAAATACGGTTCGAACATGTACCAATTTATGTGTGGCGATTATATCTGCACTTTTGACGGTAAAAAAGTCATTGGCTTTTATCAGAAAAATGACAAAGCGATGGAACACAATTTAATTTCGAAACGAAATGCTGCTATGGATTTATTGGAATTAAAATGTAAAGCTTTCGTTCAAGATTATATGGAACGCGTTATTGACAAACGATTGACGACGGTTAAGTAATTTTTTTGTCATTTCGACCACCGGGAGAAATGTCTTTTTATTGATGTTTAGTAACAAGTTTATGTGATTTCTCACTTTGTTCTAAATGACACAGTAATAAACAAAAAAGCCACTTTTCAGTAGCTTTTTTTCTATTCTCTATATTCTATATTCTATATTCTTACTATTATAGCTTATTCATATTCTCCGCCAATGTCTCAATAAATTTTGAGATAGGTCCTTTAATCATCATCGCCATCATTGGGTTGAAATCACCTTCAAAATGCAATTGAACCACACTTTGGGCATTTGAAATAGCATCGATGTTAGCTGTGAGTGTAAAAGGTAATTTATCGCTAGCAGCCGCTAACACCAATTTTGAATGAGGTATTTTGTCTTTCATTTTCAGTTTAATTTCGGGCATGCCTTTTAAACCAAAATTAAAAATACCATCATCTAACACTTCGAACTTAGCAATGTTTTCAGGCATTAGTTTTTCAAAGTTTTTAACATCGGACAAAGCATCAAAGATGTGTTGTGCTGATTTGGCTACGGTAACTTTTGGGCTTTCTAGGTTCATAGTTTTTATTTAGATGATAGACAAATAGATTGGAGATGATAGACAAATGTATAGTCTATTATTTCATTTACACTTTCCAAGTCGACGGACTTTCCCGCCATTCCTGTAAAGTTTTGAGTTCTTTCTCAGTAATATAATTTTTGGTAACAGCCAATTCTAATAAATTAGTATAATCAGCTAAAGTGTTTAACTCGATATTGGCATTTTTGAAATTTTCTTTGGCGATATCAAACCCATAAGTAAAAATAGCCACCATACCTTTGATATTTGCTCCAGCTTCTTTTAGGGCTTCTACTGCCAACAAACTACTGTTTCCGGTGCTAATTAGATCTTCGACTACAACTACATTCTGACCTTTTTGTAAAAAGCCTTCGACCTGATTTTGTCTACCGTGTTTTTTGGGCTCTGGTCGCACGTAAACAAAGGGCAATCCCATATATTCTGCTACAAGCATGCCAATTCCGATAGCGCCTGTTGCGACTCCTGCAATGACGTCCGGTTTACCAAATTCTTTTTCAATATGTTTGGAAAATTCTTCTCTTACAAAATTTCTTATTGCTGGAAATGATAGTATTAATCGGTTGTCACAGTAAATTGGAGATTGCCAACCCGATGCCCATGTAAAAGGATTTTTTGGATTCAATTTAATTGCATTTATTTGTAAAAGCAATTCGGCTGTTTTTTCGGCTGTGTCTTTATTAAAAATCATAGTACAAATGTATAAAGTTTTTGTCAACGATAAACCACTTTTTTTAACTAACGAGATCTCCAAAGAAACCGATTTTCAGTTATTTTTATTGGAAAGTATTGATATTGAGCAACTCATTATAAAAATGTTTCAAAATAAAATTCAGAAAGCTTCTCTGTATTATCCTGATGAAAAAATCATTTTGAAAAAATTAAAGGAAAAAATTCCGGTTTGTAAAGCAGGCGGTGGTTTGGTTTTTAACAAAAAAGGCGAGGTTTTATTTATTCTTAGAAACGGAAAGTGGGATTTGCCCAAAGGTGGCATTGAAAGAGATGAAGAAATTACCAACACCGCAATGCGTGAAGTTGAAGAGGAGACAGGTGTTGATAAATTAGAAATTACAAGAAAACTTCAAAAAACCTATCACATTTTTAAACGCAATGGAAAGTACAAACTTAAAATCACACATTGGTTTGAAATGCAAACTACTTTTGATGGAATACCCTTTCCGCAAGCTAATGAAGGGATTGAAAAGGCCGTATGGCTCAATCCTGAACAAATAAAAGAAGCTTTGGAAAACTCGTATGAAAATATTAAGTTATTGTTTGAGGAAGAAAGCCTAATGAAATAAATTACATTTAGTTTCACATTGTCACACTGAGTTTGTCAATGTATATTTTTTAAAGTCTTTGACTAGATCGGACTAACATTTTTGTTCTAATTCAATGTAAATTCCATAATAAAAATCTATATATAAAAGATTTTGATTAATCAAAAGGTTAAATATAATTTATATATTCTGAATGTAATATCCCTTTAGGTTTAATAAAAAAAAACAGCTAATTAGGATTTTGCAGTAAAATAATTATAACACTCATAACTGAAAACTGAACACTATTTTTTTAGCACCACACTATCCGGAACCAAAACGGAGTAATCGCCACCATTTCTAATCACGTCACGAACAATGCTTGATGAAATATAAGATGTTTTAGAAGCGGTTAGAAGAAAGACTGTTTCAATTTTTGATAATCTCCTGTTGGTATGTGCAATGGTTTTTTCGAACTCAAAATCGGCCGGATTTCGCAAGCCACGTAGTATAAAATTAGCGTCTAATTTCCGGCACAAATCAATGGTTAACCCTTCATAACTAATTACTGTTACTTTTGGCTCGTCTTTGAAAGCGTCTTCAACAAACTTTTTACGGTCTTCAAGTGAAAACATATATTTTTTATCCGCATTGATACCAATCGCTATAATCACTTCATCAAAAAGTGAAATGCCTCTTTTGATAATATCATAATGTCCATTAGTAATTGGGTCAAACGAACCTGGAAAAACAGCTTTTCTTTTCATTTTGTTATCTGTTATCTGTTATCTGTTATCTGTTAAAAGTTGTACAACTGACAACTTAGAACCGACAACATACAACGTTTTACTTTTTTAAATCGATTTTCTTTTGTAAAGCTAATTCAATTGAATTGGTGAATAAATCTTCCAGCGAAATTCCCGCTGCTCTTGCTTGTTGCGGAATCAAACTTTCGGTCGTTAGTCCAGGAATGGTATTCATTTCTAACATAAAGGGTTCTCCCTCCACAATGATAAATTCACTTCTCGAAAAGCCACTCATTTTTAAAATCGTATAGGCCTTTCTGGCAACAGCTCTAATTTTTTCGGCTATTTCTTCAGAAATTCGGGCTGGTGTTATTTCCTGTGATTTTCCAAGATATTTGGCTTCGTAATCAAAAAAATCATTTTCGGATACAATTTCTGTAATAGGCAAAACTACGGTTTCTCCTTTATAGTTTATGACACCAACAGAAACTTCGGTTCCGTCAAGAAAGCTTTCGATGATTATTTCATTGTCTTCTTTGTAGGCATTGGCAATCGCAAATAAAAGTTCGTCTTTTGTTTTTACTTTACTGATTCCATAACTAGAACCCGATTTGTTTGGTTTTACAAAACAAGGCAGTCCTACTTTTTCTAAAATTTCATCCTGCTTGATTTCATCACCAAGATTTAAATAATAAGAGTTTGCCGATTTTATGCCATAGGGTTTTAAAACTGATAATAAATCACGCTTATTAAAGGTCAAAGCCGCTTGGTAATAATCGCAGGAGTTCTGCGGAATTCCTAATAAATCAAAATAAGCTTGCATTAGGCCATCTTCCCCGGGAGTTCCATGAATAGCATTAAAAACACAATCGAAAGTAATTTTTTCATTACTTATCGTAACCGAAAAATCATTTTTATCAATAATAAATTCAGTATTATTATCATCAACATAAATCCATTTTTCTTTAAAAATATGGATGCGGTATCCTTTGAATTTTGTTTTGTCTAAATTTTGATAGACTACGTTTCCACTCGTTAACGATATTTTGTATTCGCTGGAATAACCGCCCATGATGATGGCAATTTTTTTCATTTGGATTGTGTGTTAGGTGAAACAAAATTATCATTTTTTTTTCTTAGATACGGCTTTGCCTTTAGATTTTTAGATTGTTAGACATGCTCCGCTCTTAGATTTTTAGATTATTGGACTATTGATATTTCTAACTATTTAACAGCGAAGCGTATCTAAGAGCCCGAAGGGCGTGTTTAATTATCTAATAGCGAAGCGTTTCTAAAAGCCCAAAGGGCATGTCTAAAAATCTAATAGCGAAGCGCATCTTTTTTATATCTTTGTGCAAATTAAAATTCTTTATGAGTTTACGAAAGTATTTATCCAGTCGCGTTTTTTTTACCCAAATTCTTGCTGCTATGGCCATTTTTGCCATTATAGCGTATTTATTTTTTCATTGGATAACCTATACCACTCATCATGGTCAGGAAATTACAGTTCCTGATTTGGCTCGACTTTCTGCAGAACAAGCAGAAGAAAAATTAAGTGCTTTCGATTTAGATTATATAATTCTTGACACGGTTGATTTCAAACCTGATTTTCCAAAGTTAACTATTGTAGAGCAAGAACCAAAAGCAGGCGCGAAAGTAAAAGAAGGGAGAAAGATTTATATCAAAATAAACGCTTCGAAATATACGATGGTTACAGTTCCCGATTTGATTGAGAAAACCTATCGTCAAGCAGTGCCAACATTAGAAGCTATAGGTTTAATAGAAGGAACAATTAGTTACAAACCATATTTGGGTAAAGATATGGTTCTTGAATTACGCCAGAACGGAAAGAAATTAAAAGCGGGTGATAAAGTCTTAAAATCATCCAAAATTGATTTGATTCTTGGCGATGGAAAAATTACTTATGAAGAAACTGTTGATTCTACAGCTATAGATTCTACTCAAATTATTCCATTAAATGGACAATAATATTGATAATACTCCCGAATTAGAAGAAGAAGAATTATTTGAACACCACAGACATGTTGCTGATAAAGGTCAATCATTGTTGCGTGTAGATAAATTTCTGATGCAGTTAGTTGCGAATGCTACGAGAAACAAGATTCAGAAAGCCGCAGATGATGGCAACATTTGGGTAAATGATGTTCCAGTAAAGTCCAGTTATAGAGTAAAACCTTTTGATGTGGTTCGAGTAATGCTGTCACATCCGCCATTTGAAAATTTAATCCTTCCCGAAGATATTCCACTTGATATTGTTTATGAAGACGATTCTTTATTGGTAATCAATAAACCACCAGGATTAGTTGTTCATCCCGGACATGGAAATTATACAGGAACATTGGTTAATGCATTGGCTTTTCATTTTGAAAATCTCCCAAAGAACTCAAGTGATAGACCTGGACTGGTTCACCGAATAGACAAAAACACTTCCGGACTTTTGGTCGTAGCCAAAACAGAACAGGCGATGACGCAACTGGCAAAACAATTTGAAGATAAAACTACCGAACGTGAATATATTGCCTTGGTTTGGGGAAATGTAAAAGAAGAAGAAGAAACCATTGAAGGAAATATAGCAAGACACGTAAAAGATAGAATGCAAATGGCAGTTTTTCCGGATGGTGAAATTGGAAAACATGCAGTTACACATTATAAGGTTTTGGAACGCTTTGGTTATGTTACTTTGGTTTCCTGCAAATTGGAAACAGGAAGAACACATCAGATTAGGGTGCATATGAAATATATTGGACACACTTTATTTAATGACGAACGTTATGGTGGCGATTTGATTTTAAAAGGAACTACATTCACGAAATACAAGCAGTTTATAGATAACTGTTTTAAGACGTTACCAAGACAGGCTTTACATGCTAAGACACTAGGATTTATTCACCCAACAACCAAAGAATATATGCGTTTTGACACTGAATTGCCTCAAGACATGAAAGACTGCATTGAAAAATGGAGGAATTATGCTAAGACAGGTTTGACGGAAAGTGGAGACACTAGTTCATAGGACGAACTCTATTGAGAAAAGCAAAATAAATAAGCCCCAATATAGTGTCTGACTTTTTGGATCATGTTCAAAGTTTGGGCTTTTCATGTTATAGAAATGGATTGGCGAACAATAACCCCAAATTTTCTGCCGACAGGTAGGTAGGTGGAATTACATTTTTATAGTTTTGTAATTCGACACGCTCCGTATGAAAAAACGGAAAAAAGATTGTTATTTATAGCGGGAGAAACAGTGTAAATGAGCATAAATGTTTTGCTTATAAAATAAAAAATCCTGTCAAATGACAGGATTTTAGTGGAGTCGCCGAGAATATAACCTTTCTCAAAACTTCATATTTTTCTGGGTGTAAGAGGGGTTAATTTTTTAAGGTAACCGATTTTACCACCTTTTTTTACTATTCAAATAGTCTTAAATCTTATGATGTAAATATAAGGATATTTATTTATAAATTAAAGTATCAAGACTAAAAAATATACTAGTTAATTTAGTGTTTAGTGATACTTTCTTTAATTAAAAATTTTCTGAATAGATTTAAATTTTTAACCAAAAATCAAGTGAGTTACTTGTTCATATTTTATACCACTATATGTACAGAACTCTTCAATCGTTAGGAACTCGTTATCGAGCTTGTTGAGGTCTTTCTTGACCTTTTGCATTAATCTGGTGCTTTGACGATAACTCTTGCCTGTTATGCGTTGTATGTCCTTTGGATAGATGCAGACCCTTTGACTATTCGTTTTCATACTTTATCTATACCTTTGATTAGGCTTTGACTTACTTCTGACTTGCAGAAAATCTTTTGCAATTTAATTATAATTTTTCATACTTATTTATTGTGTTTTTGTGTTTGTTTTGGACACTTGTGTCGTTTTTGGACATATGGTATATACCTAACTTTTTATTTAATTAAAAGCATTGTAAACTTTGCCATAATCATTCAAAATGTGGTTGCAACTGATAGAATGAAGAAGATTTTAAATGTATGTTTAATTAAATTTTGAAGTTATGGCTAAACAGAAGGGCATAATTAAATTGAAAGGTACTATCGGAGATATTACTTTTTATAAGACGCAAGATGGTCACTTGGCGAGAGAAAAAGGCGGAATTGACGCTAGTAGAATCAAAAATGACCCTGCGTTTCAGAGAACTCGTGAGAATGGGTCGGAGTTTGGTAGAGCTGGAAAGGCAGGTAAAGTTTTAAGAACTGCTTTAAGAGCTTTGCTTTTGAATTCTGCTGATGGTAGAATGGTAAGTCGTTTAACGCAACAAATGATTAAGGTTATCCAGGCGGATATGGTTAGCGAAAGAGGTATGCGTAACGTTATTGATGGAGAAGTTGATTTGCTTGTTGGATTTGAATTCAATACCCGTGGTAAACTGGGCACTAGCTTGTTTGCTCCGTTTGTTGGCACTATTGACAGAGCTGCTGGTGAAATTACAATTGATTTGGCTTCTTTTGTTCCAGCGAATATGATTGCTGCACCAAGTGGAACTTCGCATTTTAAAATCATTTCGGCTGGAGCTGAAATTGATTTTGAAGCGGAAACTTTTGTAGAAACACATTCGGAATCGGCAATTTTGCCATGGAATAGTGTTGCTACGGCAGCAATTAGTCATACTAACGACGTAACACCAGGTAGTACAAAACCTTTGTTTTTGGCTTTAGGAATTGAGTTTTATCAAGAGGTTAATGGCGCTATGTATCCGTTGAAAAATGGTGCATTCAACCCATTAGCAGTGGTAAAAGTTGATGGAGTTGTTTAATCAGTTTTCAGTCACAGTTAAAAGTATTCAATAATGGTACTATTTTTAACTAGAACTTATTTCCCTGATGGAACGAATGGTAAACTCGAATGCGAAGGTAAACTGATTTGTAATACCATTGAATTGCCATGGAAGATGAACGAAACGAAGGTTTCCTGTGTTCCGGAAGGGAAATATTTTATTAGAAAGCGATACAGTGCAAAATACAAATGGCATTTGGAATTGGTAGATGTGCCAAATAGAAAATTTATTTTATTTCATCCCGCGAATAATGCTCACAAGGAATTGCAAGGTTGTATTGCACCGGTTACTAAACTTTCTGGACCTGGTTTAGGTTTGATGTCGAGAAAAGCTTATACAAAGCTAAAAGACTTTGTTTACAAAGCATTAGACAATAAAGAAAGTGTTGAAATACTTATCCAATAGATCCTTTACAGGATGACAAAAAATTAGATTATGAAAAAAATTATAAATAGAGCTAAAGCTCCTACACCAAAGTTTTTTAAAGTGCTTCGAAATGTTGGTTTGGCTTTGGCTGCAATCGGCGGAACTGTATTAACTGCTCCAATTGCTTTGCCAACAATAGTTACAATTATTGGAGGTTATTTAACTTTAACTGGAGGCATTTTGTCTGCTGTAAGTCAACTTACTACAACTGATGAAAGCATCCTTCGAGAAGCTCAGGAAGACATAAGCGGAAATGGACAATAAAACATTAATGGGAACTGCTGGAGGCACGTTTTTAAGTATTGTTCCTAATCTTTCCTCTGATGATATTGTTAAAACGGTTGTCTTAGCTACTGTTGGAGCTATTGTAAGTTTTACGATTTCGTTACTACTTAAAAGCCTAAATAAGAAGCACAAAAAATAAGTTTAGCCCTAGTTGTGGTGACCTTTGGGTTAAACAAGAGGAAAGCCAGGTTTATAAGTAGACCTGGTTTTTTTATTGGCATTCCTCACATAAGTTTAATGTTACCTCTTCGATTACAACTTCATTATTATTAGAGTACAAACCATGATATTTTGCACAATCTATGGCTTTAATTCTACTATCAAATACTCCGTAAAATATTCGAGAAGCTTTTGATTTCCAAACGTCAGTCTGGAATAAAATAAATAGTTTCATAGTGTTGATTTCAAGATTAATTATTTGCAATAGCGATAGAGAATGACTCTTCTCAAATCATTTATTAGGTTGATATTTTGGTGGAATTTATTTTCTTTGAGCTCTAGAAGACGAAAAGCTTCAACATCTTTTTGATGTTGCTCATAATCTTGGAGCATTTCATTTGCTTTAGCTGAAAACTCTTTTATGAAATCTACTTTTCTTAAAAAGGGGATTACTGAACCGATAAGGTTACGATGCCAAAACTTCGATTTCCAAAGACTGTAGGTTATCCAAAACATATTTTCACAGTCTTTCTCGTTGTCAAATATGACTACAAAGCTGTTTGTGAATGGTTCTTTTTGTGGCTTTCCGCTATTCATTCCTTTGTTAAGAATAAAAAAATGAGGTTTGTTATAAATGGTGTTTTTCTTGTGGGTTTTAACGATAAAATTCATCATGGCATTGGATTTAAAAGATTAGCTTTTCTTCAATTTCCATTTGGTTTCTGATGAATACAGGTTTGCTTCGCAGTGCTCCGCGCTTATTATATTTCAAAAGAAAAAAGAAAAAAAGAAAGCCATTCGACCTAGTGGAGGGTTTCGAAAAAGCAGGTTTTTTTGAAAAAATACTACCTGACAAGGTGGAGATTTTTTCAAAAACTCGTAGGGCTTGAACTTGCTTTTTTGAAAACCCGTAACTTATTTTTGCTCTCTTTTTTTATTTTTTGTTTTGAATTAATACACCATTTGTTGATTCTTTAAACAGTTGTTGTAAGAAGGATTGGGGGTTGAATTGGAAGATGGTCGTCTTTGGAAAGGGTGTGAAATTTTGAGGGATGGATGAAAAAACCAAATCAAATAATAGAAATGCTTTTCATCCGGCACTGAAATTTTGCACTCTTTCTTATCGGATTTGATTTTTGAGGATGCCTGTTAGTTAGTTTGCAGTCACAGTGTTTAGTTAGCAGAAAAATATCTTGTGAAAATGGAAAGCATCTTCAAAAAACAATGAAAACACTTGCCGAGTGCGATGGGGCAGTAGCGCAAGTATGGGTATCATTTTTTTATTTGCTTATTGGGATGTTTCTGATTGCTTTTATTAATAGCTGATGCCACAGAATGAGTTGACAGCCGCAGTCGCAGTTTGCAGTAGAATTGTGTTTTGTAACGGTATGGCATCGGCTATTGTGAAAGCAATTACTTCTGTGCGTTGTGGCAAATAAAAAATGATACTCTTGCTGGCTCTTTTGGTTTTGTGGGTGCCTGATTGGTGTTCAGACGGAATAAGGTAATGCACAGAAAAAAGTTGTTATGAAAATGAAAAGGCACTTACAAAAGCAATGAAAACACTACCGATTTAACCAGATAGTTGCTAAAAACAATTGTCGTAAACGTTCTTAAAAGCAAGTATGACCGTAAAGCTTCCTATGAAATGGCGAATGTTCTTGAAGACAGTGGCGAAGGGTGGTTTTTTGAGAAGCCGGCTGGTGCGATGGAAGCTGCTCAAAAAGTTGCCCTAGAGCCACTGGCAAGCGCGTTGGGTATGGCGGCTTTTTTACATAATGTTATTATAGCCTCTTTAGAGCTATAATGCCACATTATGTAAAGAAGCTTGGGAG
>CANJWG010000036.1 GCA_947478365.1 Flavobacteriaceae bacterium
CACTTTCGTTAAGAGTAAACGGGACTCCACCTGGAACGGAAGGTTTAGAGGTTGGAGACTCAAGAGCGGTGTTTAAAAACATTGAAGTTGATATGCGTCAGTACAATAAGCTTAAAATGTTTTTACATGCAGAAGCATTACCATCAGACCCATCACCATTATTGGACAATCAGATGAAAGCATTTATTCGTTTTGGAAATGACTTTACCAATAATTTTTATCAAGTTGAAATTCCACTTAAAGTAACTCCGGCTGGAGCTAGAGCTGTAGATGTTATTTGGCCCGATGTTAATGAAATTAATCTTAACATGTCTTTGCTAACCAACATGAAAGTTAAATCTTTAGGTATTGACTTTACAACATTCCCCGATGGGGTTTATTATCCGGATGATGATATTACACTTCCTGATGGTGACGGTGACCCAAACTTGCGTTTAGGAATAAAAGGAACTCCAAATTTTGGTTTGGTAAGAACCCTAATGGTAGGGATTAAAAATAATCATACCGATCCTGTTCGGGGCGAGGTTTGGTTTAACGAATTGCGTCTTGCCGATATGAATAACGAAGGGGGAATGGCAGCCGTTTTAAACATAGATACGAACTTGGCTGATTTTGCTACAATTTCTGCTACGGGCAGAATGAGTACCATCGGTTTTGGGGCATTAGAACAAGCACCTCAAGAAAGAAGCAGAGAAGATATGCAGCAATATAATATTGTTACTAATTTTAGTTTGGGTAAATTATTACCAAAAAAATGGGGGATAAATTTACCTTTCAATTACGCTGTTGGGGAAGATTTAATTACCCCGGAATATGATCCTTTCAATCAGGATATTCGTTTACAACAATTAATTGGCAATACCAATGATGCAGCCGAAAGAGCAAACATGAGAAACAGAGCAATCGATTTTACAAAAAGAAAAAGCATCAACTTTATCGGAGTTAAAAAAGATAGAGCTCCAGAACAAAAGCAACACTTTTATGATCCTGAAAATTTAACACTTTCATATTCTTATAACCAAGTTGAAAAACACAATTACGAAATTGAGAACTATATAGATCAACAAGTAAATACAACCGTTGATTATACCTATTCTTTTAAAAACAAAGAGGTTGAGCCATTTAAGAAAAACAAATTTTTTAAGAAGAGTTCCTACTGGAAAATGCTAAGTGATTTCAACTTTAATTATTTACCTGCGAGTATTTCCTTTAGTAGTAATATTATCAGACAATATAATAAACAACAGTTTAGACAAGTTGATGTTGCCGGAATTGCTTTAGATCCATTATACAGAAGAAATTATATGTTCAACTATCAATATGGATTTAATTATAACCTAACAAAATCGTTAAAAGTTAACTTTACAGCATCATCCCATAATATTGTCCGAACTTATATGGATGAAAACAATGTACCAGATAATAGCAATACGATTTGGACAGATTTTTGGAATATTGGGACGCCAAACCAACATAACCAACAAATTGTTGTTAACTATGAATTGCCTATCAACAAAATTCCATTCTTGGCATTTGTAAAATCGACTTATTCTTATACTGGGGATTATAGTTGGCAAAGAGCATCATTAGCCATGTCTTCTGTTGATGGATATGATTTAGGAAACACCATTCAAAATGCTGCTTCGCATCGATTGAACACAGCATTTAGTATGGAAACTTTTTATAAATATATCGGACTGGGTAAAAAACCTGCAGTACCTGCTCAGAAACCTGCTACATTACCAAAACCTGGGGAAAAGATCACTAACGTCAAAGTGCAACCTGCCAAAACAACTAATGTGTTTTTGGACGGATTGAAAGGGGTTTTAACCAGTGTTAAAAACATTCAAGTTAATTACACTCAAAACGAAGGTACTGTGCTTCCAGGCTTCTTACCTGGTCTTGGATTTTTTGGTTCAACAAAACCTTCACTAGGTTTCGTTTTTGGCGGACAGGATGATGTTCGGTATGAAGCTGCTAAAAGAGGTTGGCTCACTACCTATCCAGAGTTTAACCAAAATTTCACTCAAGTGGTAACTAAAACATTGAACCTTACGGCAAATGTTGATTTATTCCCTGATTTTAAAATTGATTTAAGTGCCGATAGAACTTATGCAAATAATTACTCGGAGCAATTCAATGCAACCGATATTCCAGATGCCAATGGTAATTATTATCAACCGCAATCGCCATATAATTTTGGAAACTTTTCAATTTCTGCAGTTATGCTGAAAACTTCTTTTAAGGCAAGTGATGAAAATAGTTCTTCCTCTTTTCAGGATTTTAGAGACAATAGAATTATTATTGCCAACAGATTGGCAACACAATACTATGGTGGTTCGAACTTCCCTACCTACGGAGATGGAGCTAATCCTGTTCCGGCACCAACAGATCCTAATTATAATTTTTATACTAATAACTTTGGTTACCCAATAGGTTTTGGCAAAAACAATCAAGCCGTTTTAATACCATCTTTCTTGGCAGCTTATACAGGTTTATATACTACTGGTGCTGGTGATGCTGCTAAAGGAGTTTCTTTAGATGCTTTTAGAAATTTTCCAATTCCTAACTGGACAATCAAGTACAGTGGATTAATGCGTTATAAATTCTTTAAAGACAGGTTCAAACGTTTCTCTATTCAACATGCCTACAGAGCTTCCTATACTATAAATTCTTTCCGATCCAATCTTGATTATAATCCTAATCTAGCAATTCAAGACAATAGTGGTATTGGTAATTTCTTTAACAGAACAATTATTGCCAACATCAACTTAGTGGAGCAATTTAATCCGCTTATCCGTATCGATTTTGAAATGAAAAATGCTTTCAAAATTTTGGCCGAAATTAAAAAAGACAGAAGTTTATCAATGAGTTTTGACAACAATTTATTGACAGAAGTTCAAGGAAAAGAATATATTATTGGTTTTGGATATCGTTTCAAAGACGTAATTTTCTCATCAAAATTAGCTGATAATCCAACCGGAATTATTAAAAGCGACATCAATTTAAAAATAGATTTCTCTTATAGAAATAATAAAACTATTGTGCGTTACTTAGATTATGATAACAACCAATTAGGTGGTGGACAAAATATTTGGTCAGCAAAATTAACAGCCGATTATTCATTAAGTAAAAACTTGACGGCTATTTTCTTCTATGATCATTCCTTCTCAAAACCGGTGATTTCTACATCATTTCCATTGACAAATATTAGAGCTGGTTTTACCATGCGATATAATTTTGGAAACTAAACATTTATTACAATATCTAATCTTATCTTTACGTCCTAAAATTTAATATCAAATGAATATACCTAGCAATTTAAAGTATACCAAAGACCACGAATGGGTTCTAATTGATGGCGATATAGCAATAGTTGGCATCACCGATTTTGCACAAAAAGAATTGGGCGACATTGTTTATGTTGAGGTTGAAACTTTAGACCAAAGATTAAACAAAGACGAAGTTTTTGGAACTGTCGAAGCTGTAAAAACCGTTTCCGATTTATTCTTGCCGTTATCGGGTGAGATTTTTGAATTTAATGACGAATTAGAATCAAACCCTGAAGATGTTAATACAGATCCTTATGGAAAAGGCTGGATGGTGAAAGTAAAAATTTCAAACGCTGCAGAAGTTGAAGAATTACTTTCGAGTGATGCTTATAAACAACTCATCGGTGCTTAAACAAGCAATGCTAAGTTTAGCTGTAAGCTGGACAATTCTAATTGCCGTTTTGTGTTTAGTCAAGTTTACCGATTTGTCTTACTTTGGAGTTTCTGGTGCCGATAAATATGTTCACTTTACTCTTCATTTTGTTTTCACATTGCTATGGGGATTTTATTTTTGGCTAAAGCTTGATGAAATAATAATCCCCAAAATAGCGCGTGTTGTTTTACTATCTCTTTGCTACGGAATTGTGATTGAGATTTTGCAAGAAATAGCAACAAATACAAGACATGCAGATATTTTTGATGTATTGGCAAATAGTGCGGGAGCAACAATAGCCCTGCTGTTTTTTGTTTTAATTAAAAAGAGAAAATTTAAAGAAAAATGAAAAAAACACTACCGTTTTTAGGATTGCTTTTTTTGACTTGTACAATAAATGCCCAAGTTACCCCAAAAGCAACCGATAGATTCCCTGTTTTTCCGTCTTGTGAGAAGTTACAGTTTCAAGCCCTAGAAACTTGCTTCAACAACCAGGTACAAGATTTCGTATATAATAATTTTAAAGTGCCTGAAGATTTAAATCAAAGCAATTACAAAGGAACAGTAATTGTCCTTTTTGAAGTAAATGATACAGGAAATTTCAAAATACTTTATGTTGATGCTATCAACGAGACATTAGTTGATGAAAGCAAAAGAGTTTTTGGAAAAATGCCAAAAATTTTTCCAGCAACACATAACGGGAATCCAACCTATGCCAAATTCACTATCAAAATTGCTATCCCTCTTCAAAGCGTTGCCGATTTACAAGCACAAAAAGAAGCGGATGCTTCGGCCGAAAAAAACGCAAACTTATACAAAACCAATAACAAACAACTTACCGAATTAGACAGCATCAAGTATAAAAGATTTGAAAATCTGCAGTTTGAAAGTCATATCAATATTCCGTTTTCACACAGCTATTACTCGCAGTTTGACAGCGCATTAAATCAGGTAGGCGCTAATAATCATACTGGTTCAAAACCGTTTTCTTATGCGGATGTTTCCAAATATTATAATCTGAAAGAAGAAAATCAAAAGTTGCTGAAAGGCTCGACAGCTTGGTTTGGCAGAAAAATTTGGAACGAAAATCTTGTCGAGATTCAAGGAGAAGATTATTGGTTTACTCTCAATCCTATCTTTGATTTACAAATGGGGAAAAGTGACCCAAGTATTTCTTCATATACTTATATAAATACCAGAGGAATTCAATTTAGGGGAGGTTTGGGTAAGGAATTAAACTTTACGACAACCATTTATGAAAGTCAGGGGCGATTTGCAGATTATTTCAATCGATATGCTCAATCTATAAAACCTGATGGCGGAGATCCGGCAATCATTCCAGGGATTGGAATTGCCAAGCCATTCAAATCGGATGCTTATGATTTTCCTTTAGCGGAAGCTAATTTAGCATATACGCCAAGTAAATTTATTAATTTGAATTTGGGTTATGGGAAGAATTTTATTGGAGATGGTTATCGTTCAATATTACTTAGTGATGGAGCGAGTCCTTATCCCTATTTTAAACTGAATACCACTTTCTGGAAAATAAAATACACCAATCTTTACACCTGGCTCAAAGATGTTCGCCCTGAAGTTACTGAGGATAGAACTTATGCCACTAAGTTTGCCGCGAGTCATTATTTGAGTTTGAATA
Organism: Flavobacteriaceae bacterium; assembly: GCA_947478365.1. Taxonomy (GTDB): domain Bacteria; phylum Bacteroidota; class Bacteroidia; order Flavobacteriales; family Flavobacteriaceae; genus Flavobacterium. The sequence continues at coordinate 5,360 of CANJWG010000036.1, forward strand.
TTACCAATCGTTGGAATATAGGACTTTTTGAATCAGTAATATGGACTAATAATAACAACCGTGGTTTTGATATGAGTTTTGTAAACCCAATCATATTTTATCGTACTGTAGAATTTACTTCTTCGGCACGAAGTGGTAATGCCATGCTGGGTTTGACAACGAAAGTAAAATGGAACAATCAAATCAATTTTTATGGACAGTTTTTACTAGATGAATTTTCTTTGGAAGCAGTAAAAGCCGGAAATAAAAGTTGGAAAAATAAATTTGGTTACCAACTCGGAGCCAAATACTACAATGCGTTTAACATCAAAAATTTATTGCTACAGGCGGAATACAATCATGTTAGACCATACGTGTATTCCCATAGTGAAGCCATTACTAATTATGGTCACAACAATCAAAGTTTGGGACACCAGTGGGGAGGAAATTTCAAAGAATTCATAGCTATAGCACGTTATCATAAAGGAAGGTATTTTGCCGATGCTAAAGTTACTTTTGGGGAACGCGGATTAGACTTTAATAACGCTACCGATAACTTTAACTACGGAAGTAATATCTATTTGAGTTATAATGATAACCGACCATACGATACAGGCGTAAATATTGGTCAGGGAAATAAAATCAGCATTATTATTGCTGATTTGCAAGCGGGTTACTTGGTAAATCCATCCACAAATTTGAAACTATTAGGGAGTTTTATATACAGAAACTTTAACCCATCTACTGAAACTGCAACTGCTATTAAAGAAAGCACGACTTGGTTCTCAGTTGGACTAAGATGTGATATCTTTAATTGGTATTTTGATTATTAATTAGTTGAATAAATAGAAACAAAAAAACCATCAAATTGATGGTTTTTTTTATTGGAATAAAATGAATTGTTTTTTTGCCAAATCGTTTTCTATAAAGTACCTTTGCGGCAGTTTTTAAATCATTGATGAACGCTACCACTTCTACATTTTCCTTCAAACAAATTGCGATTGATTTTAAAGAAATCACCAAAGCAGGTTTAGCTGTCAGCGTGGTGTTTTCTTCTATTGCGGGTTATTTGCTTGGCGTACTCGATTTAAACGATTTAAAAGTCACTACCTTGTTGATGTTAGTCATTGGTGGTTATTGCATGGTTGGAGCTTCTAATGCGTTTAACCAAGTAATAGAAAAAGATCTTGATGCCTTGATGGACAGAACCAAAAACCGTCCGGTAGCTTCTGGAAGGATGTCTCCAAACAAAGCACTGTTTATTGCAAGTTTACTAACAATTTTTGGATTGATTTTATTATATAATATTAATCCTAAGTCGGCCATGTTTGGTGCGATTTCTATTTTTTTATACACGAGTGTTTATACACCCTTAAAACAATACACACCGCTTTCGGTTTTTGTGGGTGCTTTTCCAGGCGCGATTCCCTTTATGCTGGGTTGGGTTGCAGCTACCAATAATTTTGGGATTGAAGCCGGAACGCTTTTTCTGATACAATTCTTTTGGCAGTTTCCGCACTTTTGGTCTATTGGTTGGTTTTTGTTTGATGATTATGAAAAAGCAGGATTCTTTATGTTGCCAACAGGAAAAAAAGATACATCGACTGCTTTGCAAACTATATTGTATTGCATTTGGTTATTGGTCGCCTCAATGTTGCCCTGCTTGGGTTATACAGGAAGATTATTTATTTCGCCTATTGCTGCAGTAATCGTATTTTTGCTTGGCCTTTGGATGATTTTTTACGCAGTGAAATTATATCAGCAAAGAACTTCAAAAGCAGCCCGAACATTAATGTTGGTTAGCGTTTCTTATATATCTTTGCTGCAATTGGTTTATATTATTGATAAATTTTTAAGATAGTTTACTTATGACAATGACTGCCCAAGAAGATAAAGAAAGAAATGAAAGATCAGCAAAATTATTATTGTTGTTTGCCATGGGAAGCATGACGATGATGTTTGCCGGAATAGTGAGTGCTTTTGTAGTGAGCAAATCGCGGGAAGACTGGATGAAAGATTTTCAGTTGCCAACTGCTTTTTATTTTAGTACTCTAGCAATTATTTTGTGCAGTGTTACTTTTCATATGACCAAAAAAGCTATTCAAAAAGACAATAGGTTAGCCACAACAAATTATCTTTTACTAACACTAGCAATAGGAATTTCTTTTGTATTTTGTCAATTTAAGGGTTTTGGTCAATTAATGGATAGCGGCTATTTCTTTGCTGGTCCAGAAAGTAATATTGCCACTACTTTTCTATATGTAATTGCGACTGTTCACTTACTTCATCTTGCAGGTGGATTAATTTGTCTTTTAATCATAATTTATAATCATTTTAAACAAAAATACAATTCAAGTCAAACACTTGGAATTGAGCTAGGTGCGATATATTGGCACTTTCTTGATTTCTTATGGATTTGTTTGTTTTTATTTTTATATTTCTTTAAATAAGAAAAAAAATCTAAATTTGGGAACTTTTTAACTTATAACTTTTATGGGAGCTACAGTTACTACTGGAAATAATACTGAAAATACTTGGGGCGGAGGAAACGAGCCAATGGGTGCAAGTTATGGCAAATTGATGATGTGGTTTTTCATCATTTCTGATGCTCTAACCTTCTCTGGTTTTCTTGCAGCGTATGGTTTTTCAAGATTTAAATTTATCGATAATTGGCCTATTGCTGACGAAGTGTTTACTCACTTTCCTTTTATGCATGGTGTAGAAGCACCAATGTACTATGTGGCATTAATGACTTTTATCTTAATTTTCTCTTCTGTAACAATGGTTTTAGCGGTTGATGCCGGTCATCAAATGCAAAAGATGAAAGTTGCCTTTTATATGCTATTGACCATTCTTGGAGGTTTAATCTTCGTAGGATCACAAGCATGGGAATGGAAAAACTTCATCAAGGGAGAATATGGTGCTTTAGAAACAAAAGGAGGAAGTATTATCCAATTCGTAAATAAAGAAGGAGAAAGAGTTAAACTTGAAGAATTTGTAGATCATTTACCAGGTCAAAGAGAAGAATTAACGCGAGACAAAGGGAAATGGTTTATGAAAGACGAAGAAACGTTAACCACCTATTCTGTTGCAGAGGTTCAAGCCGGATATAAAGCCCATCCTGAATTATTGATTAGAACTGAAAAAATATATAGAGATACGGCTGAAGATAAAGCCAATAAAAAACTACAACCAGGATTAAATCACAACAAACACAGAGAAATCTTAACCAGAGCTGAATCGGATATTATGGTAGGAAATGCTGCTTTTGTTGTAGAAGGAGCAAACTTGAAGCACAACGAATACGGTAGTAAACTATTTGCTGATTTCTTCTTCTTCATTACTGGTTTCCACGGTTTCCACGTGTTTTCGGGAGTTATTATCAACTTCATTATTTTCTTAAACGTTGTTTTAGGAACATATGAGAAAAGAAGAACCTATGAAATGGTAGAAAAAGTTGGACTTTATTGGCACTTTGTTGATTTAGTCTGGGTATTCGTATTTACATTCTTCTACTTAGTTTAATTTTTTAGAAAATTTATATTATGTCACACGATCACGCACACGAGCACGTATCAAATACAAAAAGAATTTGGATGGTTTTCATCCTTTTATCTGTAGTTACTACAGTTGAGGTGTATTTAGGTATAACAAGGCCAAATTTTTTATACATGAACAACTTCATAAGCATGAACTTGTTAAACTGGGTATTCATCTTATTAACACTTTACAAAGCATATTATATTGTTTGGGCTTTCATGCACATGGAAGGCGAAAAAAGTAGTTTGCGTTGGTCGGTTGTAGCGACTGTTATTTTCCTTGTATTATATTTACTATTTATACTTCTTGTTGAAGCAGATTACGTTTTCGAGGTATTTAAGAATGCTACTATCAAGTGGAATTTTTAACACTATAATAATTCAAAAAAAGTCCCGTCGAGTCATAGAACAAGTCGGGATTTTTTTATTTTTGTACATTCATTTTCCACAATTCAAATGAAAAAAAATATTGTCCTTTTTGTCTTGTTTGTTTTACCCTTAGTTGCTTATCTTTTTTTTGCAACTGGAGTAAATAGTTTTATTTCTTTACCAACGATTACCAAAAATATCCCAGAAGTAAACACATGGAAAACCTTAGACAACAAAACTGTTGCCTTAAACAATAAAATAACTATTCTTGGCTTTATTGGAAGTGATGTTATGGAACATAAAGGAAACTTCTTTAATCTTTATGAAATCATTTATGATAAATATAAAGATTTCAAAGATTTTCAGGTTGTAATGGTATTGCCTGACGGGACACAAAATGAGGTTGAAGAATTGTTAAAAATTGATATAAAAAAATTAGGCACACATAAAGGATGGAAATTTGTTTTTGCTTCTCCAAATCAAATATTTGCTTTTTATGACAAACTAAAATTAGTTGGTAAACTAGATAATACATTAGCTACGCCTAATGTCTTTATCATCGATAAAAAAAGAAACTTAAGAGGCAGAAAAGGGGAAGATCAAAAAGGAACACCCGAGTATAAAGAAGGCTACAGCACCGTTTTGGTTTCGGAGCTGTATAATAAGATGATGGACGATATGAAAATCATAATTTATGAATATCGTGCCGCGCTAAAAAAAAACCAAAATGCTTCCAAAGAACTATAGATTTTTAAATGAAAAATAAATCATATATCGGATTATCGTTTGTTGTTTTGGTATTTGGAATCATATTTATTCCAAAAATTATCAACAGAATAAAAAGCGATACAATAGTTCAAGGGGACAGACTCGATGCAATTTCGAATCATAAAAATGAAGAGACTGGTTTGGTAAAAATTGGTCCGGCTCCAAAATTTGAATTAACCAATCAAAACGAAACGAAAGTTAACAACAAAACCTATTTAGGGAAAGTTTATCTGGTAGAATTTTTCTTCACAACTTGCCCTTCTATTTGTCCGGTTATGAATAGAAATATGGTTGATATTCAAAACGAGTTTTTTGGAAACCCCAATTTCGGAATTGCTTCTGTTTCTATCGATCCTGAACATGACACCACAAAAGTATTGAAAGAGCATGCCACAACACTTGGTGTTAAATCTTCCAATTGGCATTTATTAACTGGTGATAAAGACTATATTTTTAACATTGCCAACAAAGGATTTAATCTGTATGCAGGCGAAAACAAAAATGTGAAAGGCGGTTTTGAACATTCCGGTCTTTTTGCTTTAATTGACAAAAAAGGGAACATTCGTTGTAGAAAAGATAATTTTGGTAATCCAATTTTATACTATGATGGTTTGGATAAAAAAGGAGTAAAAGCTATTACAGAAGACATAAAAAAACTATTAAATGAATAATTCAAACAAAAAAACGTTAGAACAAAGATTTAGACTTTCTATAATTCTAGTTTCAATACTAATACCTATAGCTGTAGCTATTTTATTTACGGTGAAGCTAAAGGATTTTGGCATAGAGGTAGAGCCACTTTCTTTTTTACCGCCAATTTATGCAACACTTAATGGACTTACTGCCTTGCTTTTAATAATGGGAGTAATTGCCATTAAAAAAGGAAACAAAAAACGTCACGAAAAATTAATGACAACGGCAATTGCTAGTTCTGTTGTTTTTTTAGTAATGTATGTGGCCTATCACATGACAGCAGATTCTACGGTTTATGGAGATATCGATGGGAATAAAATTTTAGATGCAACTGAAAAAGCAAATGCAGGTTCAATACGCTATGTGTATTTGTTCATTTTGCTTAGCCATATTGCTTTGTCAATAGCAATTATCCCTCTAGTATTGATTACCTATGTCAGAGCATTAGCAGAACGATTTGACAAGCATAAAAAAATAGCTAAAATAACTTTTCCACTATGGCTTTATGTTGCCGTTACTGGGGTTATAGTTTATTTAATGATTTCGCCTTATTATGCTAATTAAAGCAAAAAGCCAAAAGCCATTAGCCATTAGCTTTAAACTTTTGCTTATAGCCTATTGCCTTATGCCTGTTGCTTCTTTTTCACAATGCGCCATGTGCCGTGCCGCTTTAGAAAGCGAAGGCAATAAAACCAAAGTAGAAGCGGTAAATGATGGAATTGTTTTTTTAATGGCTGTTCCTTACATTATTGTAGCAGTCATTGGATTCGCGATTTATAGGATGTATTTCAAAAAAGGTAAAATCCTTAATCCTAAATCCTAACTCCTTTATCAGGCTAATCCATTCCGTCAATTTTCACATTCATTTTTCCAGTAGTAGTTATAAACGCGATGATAGCTTTATCAGTTACTTCTACTTTTTCAAATTCAAAATCATTCAATGTTCCGTTGACAAAAACACCTTTCATTGGCGAATAGTTATTCAAGTAAGGCAACAAACTTTTTTTGCCTTCTTCCAAATTTTCTTTGATAGAATAACGACAGTTTTCTTGAATTTTTTTCAATATTACCCCTTGCAATAACCAATTGGCAGTTCTAATCAACAAGCCTTTGGTGTCTAAAACATAATCCATTTGGTCAAAATAAATCTCTTTTGTAACTGCATTATAATTTGGAATTCCAGCCAAATAAATGGTTCCATTGATGCTTCCTGTCATCTCAAGTGCTATGATTATTTTCCCGTCTCGTTGCCATAATCCAACATTTTGAACAACAATTTTTCTGCTTCCAGAAGCAAATTCTTTGCCTTGAAAATTAGAAGAAATGATTTTTGAAGCACTTTCATAAGTCGAAATAGCTGCAACATTTGCCGATACAGTAGTTGGGATTTTAGCAACCGCTTTAAATTGAATGGCTGTTTTGTCAAAAGATGTTTTTGGTTTTTGACCTACAATAGTTTGCATACTACATTTTAAACCCAAATCCATATTTATTTTGCTTTTGGCAATTTGAGCATCGGTTACATAAACTTCAACAGGAATAAGTTTAAACCAAGTTTGATATTGTTCGTTGGTTAAAAAAGGATTACTCATTTTTTCTAACACATCAAGCACATATGGTTTAAAATCACATGAGTTTTCAATAGCTTCATCTATTTTTTTGGCAATCTTCGATTTAAAAATAGAAAGCGTTGGGTTAATGATATAAGTAATAGGAACATTTTTCCCTGCTACAAGAATTGATGGACTTTCTGACCATTTGAAATCTTCAATTTTTGATGTGGTTGATAGTTTCCAGTTAGATAATTTTACATCACTAGTCATCGTAATAGTTCCGTTCAGATTGATTTCTCTAGTATCATTCAACCCCATAAAGTCGGTGCCGTATTTAAACTTTGACCAAATTTTTAAAGGCAAAACAGTTTGAATTTTGCCATCTTTTTCAATTAATCTAATAGGAGCAGTTTTAGTAATCTTCATTTCTGTTTTGTCATCTTCCAAATTTGAGTCGTTGTAAATTTCGCCAGCTAATGTTTTGTTCAATTGGTTCTCAATTTCTTTCATACTAATTTCCAAAGGCATATTGACAAATGAAGTTTTGGTTTTAAAAACCATGGGTGCGTCATTTGATGGCAGCGGTTTTAGCGCTTCGATTTTTTGATTACTCGAACAACTGTTGAAAACGATGGAAATGAAAATTATGAAAAGCGTTACTTTAATTCTTGTCATGGCTGCAATTAGTTTTTGGCAAAAATAAAAGTAAAAAATGTAAAACAGTGTAACATTATTAAAAAAGCTAAGTCTAAAGTTCTATGTCTTTAAATAATTAATTGAAAGACAAAAATTATATCTTTGTTCACTAGAAAATATAAGGGTTTTAAACCCGTTTTGCTATGAAAAACAGTATACAAGTAGTTACATCATTTCTTATTCTCTTTTTTGGATTTACTTCTGAAGCTCAACAGAAAAAGTGGACGCTTCAAGAATGTGTTGAATATGCTTTAAAAAACAATATTTCAATAAAACAATCAGCGCTAGATTTTAAAGCAACATCTATAGATAAGAAAATTGCTCTTGGTAATTTTTTACCCAATCTAAATGCAGGAGCGTCTCATTCATGGAATATTGGTTTAAATCAAAACATCACAACTGGTCTTTTGGAAAACCAAACAATTCAGTTTACCTCCGCAAGTTTAAATTCAAGTATTGACATTTATAACGGTTTGCAAAATCAAAATCGTTTACGTAGAGCTAAATTGGCACAAACAGCTTCATTATATCAATTGTCTAAAATGCAAGATGATATTTCGTTAAACATAGCTAATTCATATTTAGACATTCTTTTTAATAAAGAAAATCTAAAAGTGCAACAAAACCAATTAGCCAATGATGAAAAACAACTCATGAGGTCTCAAGAAATGGTTGATGCCGGAATGGTGCCAAGAGGTGATTTATTAGACATGAAAGCCACAGTAGCTTCAGATAAACAAAGAGTTATAGCTGCAGAAAACACTTTATTTCTTTCAAGATTAAGTTTGGCTCAATTATTAACTCTTGAGGATTTTGAAAATTTTGATATAGCCGATACAGATGTAGATTTTAAAATTAGCCCCGTATTAGCTCAAAACCCTGAAGGCATAGTTCAAAAAGCCAATGAAACAAGAGTAGAAATCAAAATTGCCCAAGCTAATTTGGACTTAGCATCTAGAGATATTAAAATTGCAAAAGGAGCACTTCAACCAAGTATTACAGGGTTTTATAGTTTTAGTACAAGAGCTAGTTATTCCGAAAGGGTTACAGGATTTACTCCTAATACGGCCAATCCTTTTTCAGTAATTGCACAAGTAGAAGGAACTGGACAAAATGTTTTACAGCAAAATTTTTTACCAATTTTTAGTAAAGCAGCTCCTCTTTTAGATCAGTTTAGTGATAACAAAGGACATAATTTTGGGTTACAACTTTCTATTCCTATATTTAATGGTTTTTCAGCTAGAGGTAATTTAGAACGAAGTAAAGTATCTTTTGAAAGAAACAATAATGCGCTGACGCAAGCAAAATTAGATTTAGAGACAAATGTTTATCGCTCTATAACTGATGCTAAAGGAGCTTTAAATACTTATGAATCATCATTAACCACGTTGGAAGCCAGAAAAGAAGCTTTCAACTATGCAAAAGAAAGATATGCGGTTGGGATGATGAATGCTTTTGATTATAATCAATCACAAACCTTATTTATTAATGCACAATCAGATGTTGTTAGAGCCAAATACGACGCGCTCTTTAAAATGAAAATAGTTGAATTTTATTTTGGAATACCAATCATTCAAAAACAATAAATCATGTCAAAAAAGAAAATTTATATACTAGTTGGAGTTGTTGTCACATTAATTATAGTGCTTGTTACTTTAAAATCAAAAGGAATTATTGGAAGTAATGATGATTCAAAACAGGTTGAAACTTCCAAAGTTGACGAAATAACAATCATTGAAACCGTTTCGGCAACGGGGAAAATCCAACCTGAAATCGAAGTAAAAATATCTTCGGAAGTCTCAGGAGAAATTATCGCTTTGCCTATTAAAGAAGGTCAAGTGGTAAAAAAAGGTGATTTATTGGTTAAAATAAATCCTGATTTGTATACTTCAGGTTATAACAGAACTGTATCTAATTTATCAGGAACCAAAGCAGGTTTAAGTCAAGCGGATGCCACTTTTAAAGAAGCCAAAGCAAGTTATGACAGAAGTAAGACATTATTTGATAAAGGAATAATTTCAAGATCAGACTGGGACAAAGCTATTGCTACATTTGAAGGAGCAAAAGCCAACAAAGAATCGGCATATTATAATGTGCAAAGCGCTAATGCCACAGTAAAAGAAGCAAAAGACAACCTTGGAAGAACAACCATTTATGCACCGGCAGATGGAACCATTTCTTCACTTGGGGTTGAATTGGGAGAGCGAGTTTTAGGGACACAACAAATGACAGGAACCGAAATTTTGCGAGTAGCCAATTTAAACAATATGGAAGTTGAAGTGGATGTAAATGAAAATGATATTGTTAAAATAAACATTGGTGACAGCACTAAAATCCAGGTTGACGCTTATTTGAAAAAAGAATTCAAAGGTATAGTTACCAGCATTTCAAATTCGGCCAGTGAAGCAACAACGGCAGACCAAGTAACGAATTTTAAAGTAAAAGTTAGAATTTTAAAAGAGTCTTATCTGGATTTATTAGAAGGAAAACCAGCAACTTATTCTCCTTTTAGACCAGGAATGACTGCAACAGTTGATATTATTACGGAACGAAAAGAAAAAGTTATAGGGGTTCCAATTAGTGCTGTTGTAATAAAATCAGATACGACAGCAACCAAAAGCTATGAGATAAAAGACGATAGTGAGGACAAAAAGGTTACCGCCAAAAGTGATAAAAAATTTGAATGTGTTTTTGTAAAAGTGGGGAATAAAGCCAAAATCAGAATTGTAAAAACAGGTATTCAAGACGATACTAATATTGAAGTTACTTCAGGATTAAAGAAAGGCGATGTTGTCATAGTTGGTCCGTATACAACCGTTACAAAAGACCTGAATTCTGGCGATAAAGTTACTTTGGCAAAAGATTCTGATAAAGAGAAAAAATAAA
>CANJWG010000037.1 GCA_947478365.1 Flavobacteriaceae bacterium
GCAGAAAGCATTCCACCATATACATTGTTCAATGTAGAAAGGTTAGAAGTTAAACTTTGCATTTGATCTTTTAATTTTAAATTGTTTTCAGCAACTTCTTCATTTATTTTTGCGCTTCGTTCAGCACTTTGTAATTGCACTTGGTATAGCCCATTCAAAGTCTCTAATTGAGAAGCCGCTTTTGTCATTTCCTCAGCATATTTTTTAGTTGAAGCAACCGAATCAACTGTTGGAGATATAGCTTTTGCGGCACCTTCAAAGTTTTTTATACTATTCCCTAAACTTTCCATTAATGCTCCATCAATTTTTGCTTCTTTCAACATAGCATCCAATTTTTGAGACAATAAACCTTGTGCATCAGCTGTATCTTCTTTTTTTGATTTAGCTTTAGCTTCACCACCAGCTAATTCTGGATAAACTAATGACCAATCTAATTCGTTGTCTACAGGCTCAAAAGCAGATAAACCAAAGATTAATGCTTCCGTAACAAGACCTATAGTTAACATTAAGTTACCTGTAATAAATCCAAACTCAATGTGTGTAATTTTAAATAATGCTCCAAGGATTACAACTGCTGCTCCCATCCCGTACGCGAAATTCATTGCTTTTTTGCTCAATAATGCCATAATAATAAAATTTTAATTTAGTTAGTTTTAATTTATATTTAAGTTAGTTTGAAATTACTTTTTAGGTGCTGCGTTTTTGGTAACTTTAGTTCCCATATAATCTTGAACAGTTCTGAAACCAATATAACTTCGAGCTGAATCCGCATATTCAAAATCTCTAGTTCCTACTTGTAAGAAGTAAGCAACATCTTTCCATGAACCGCCGCGAACAGCTTTTCTCATGTTTTTTAAATCATAAACATTTGGATTTATTGAAGACACATATTCGTAAGCCGCAGCATCATATGATGAATCTGTCCATTCTGCAACATTCCCTGCCATATTATACAAATTATATCCATTTGGCTCATATGATTTTGCTTCTACTGTATACAAAGCCTGATCAGCCGCATAATCTCCTCTATTAGGTTTGAAGTTAGCTAAGAAACAACCTCTGTCATTTTTAGCATAAGGTCCACCCCAAGGGAAAGTTGCTGATTCTAGTCCACCTCTAGCCGCATATTCCCACTCTGATTCAATTGGAAGACGGAAAGTATTTATTAAATCTTGATGCTTCTTCTTTGATTTAATATAAGAATTTTTGTTTAAGGTTCTCCAAGCACAAAATGCTTTTGCTTGTTTCCAGCTAACACCAACTACAGGATAATCTCCATAAGCTTGGTGCCAAAAATAATCATTGTGCATAGGTTCATTATAGGAATAGGCAAAATCTTTTATCCATACTGTTGTATCAGGATAAACTAATTGTTGTTCTGTTTTAATGAATGAACTTCTTTTACCTGTTTTTGCTTTAGCAGCTGCTTGAATATCCATCCAAGAGTATCTAAATTTTAATTTACGAACATCAATAGTTCTTAATCCATTAAAAGATTCAGCTAATGGTAAATACATCGAATCCATAACTTCTGTATAATATTCGTCTGGATATTTATTAGTTTCTTTAATTAGTTTTATTTTATTATTCAATCTTCTTCCTGCATAAGGATCATCATCGGTTCCTACACTATAATAGTTCTCATACATGTACTTATCATAAGGAGTCATTTTTGTAGGATCTGCATCATTGAAAGCAAAATCCCCAATGCTTCCAACTTTTCCACCACCTTTTCCACCTTTACCTGTAGACGTTTGTCCAACTTCATCAGCAAGAATTGCCAAACGAACTCTTATAGTAGAATCTTTTACCCATTCTACAAATTGACGGTATTCACTATTTGTTATTTCAGTTTCATCCATATAGAATGACCTAACTGTAACCGTTTTAGTAGGCGCATCTTGAACATTAGCTAGGTCATCATCTGATTTACCCATAATGTAAGCACCACCTGGAATTAAAGTCATTCCAAATGGCTTTTCTGGATGCCACTTCTTTCCTTTAACTCCTACTAATTCACCTTTATCACTTGACCCACCACAACTGGCTAATAAAGTTAAAAATGACGATAATAATACAAACTTCTTCATATACATGTATTGGGGTTAATTTCAATATTTTTTTAAGGCCGTAAACCTATTTATTATTTTTCAAAAAAGCAATTAATTAATATTAAATTTATTAGTTTAATTTTTCAATGCATTAATTTAAATTTCAAAAATAGAATTAATGTCATTATAAAAAAAATATTTTATCGGCAAAGTGCGCTTTTTAACGATAAAGAGTGTTTGTTTTTTATTATTTGTAAGTTATTTTTTTATTAAATTGAATTTTTTCTTTGTGCTTTCCACCATCTCTCTGGTATTTCATTATTACAAGCAGCTAAATATTCATCATGAGAACAAGATAATAACGTATTTTTTTTTAGTTTATTGTGTTGCCCAACAAAAAAATTAATTTCTATCCACCATCTTCCAGTTTTATTACTTTTATAGAAAACTAATTCTTCACTTTCTAAAGGAACTATATATTTTAAATAATTTTCTTTTGTACCAAAAGGATATTCGTTTGAACGATAATTAACCCCTTCAATAAAATACCAAATTATTTGGGCAATTAAAACTGATTCTACTTTTTTATTGTTAAAATTAAAAATTCCCAAAGAACTCACTTTGTCACTGATACCAGCATATCTTGATAAACTGCAAATCTCTTTCCCATCAAAGCCATTAGGAGTAAAATTAACAAAATTTCCTGAACATGAAGACTTTACAGAATTTAAATCTAAGCTGACTATATCCGCATCTCGTAATGTTGGTTCTGACAATTCAATACTGTTAGAGATTTCACCTAATCTATAAGCATCAAAAAATAATTTTTCAATTAAATCTATTTCCTCTTGAGAGTTGTAATATGTTTGATAACCAATATTAGTGTAATTAAATAAATTATTAGGCTCGTCCAAAATTATTTTAGATAAATAAGAATTGGCAGTAATTCCATCTTCCTGCTTTCCAAAATCAAACTTACTGTCAATAGCTACAAGGTTTACCATTTGTTCCTGCTTATCGTATGCTCTATATAATGGATAAGTCAAATCCTGAGAGCCACCAATAACAATTGGAATAATTCCTTTACGAATTAATATAGCAGCTACTTTTTGTAAAGCAAAAAAAGTGTCTTCTAAAGAATTTCCAGGAATAATATCACCTAAATCAGCTATAGAACTTTGCCAGTTTCCAGGAAACAAACCATACAATTCTTTACGGACAAAATCCAAGTTGACTTCATCATCTACAAAATTCACAGCACCACGATTTTCTAAAACACCTATGATGGCAATTTTTACTTTGTCTATATCCGGGAAGTCATTATCACTGTGAAACGCGACTTTGCTCCCCAAATGCTGTGACGACAATCCGCTTATGTATTGAATAATTTCGTTATCAACTGGTGATAGAAAATCAAATTCCATAGATTATTTTTTTTTAGCAGGTACTTTTTTGGTTGCCGTTTTTTTAGCTGGTGTTTTCTTCTCAATTAACTCTTTAACTTGTTCCAAAGTCAATTTTGAAGCATCAACATCTTTATTTAATTCAATCTTGATTTTGCCTTTGGTGATTACTGATTTTCCCCAACGTGCTTTTTCAACCAAGATTCCTTCTTCTTTCCAATTATGAATTACTTTATCGATATTCTTTTGTAATTTCTCCTCTATTAATTCTTCTACATCAGCTTGCGATAAATTATTGAAGTTGTATTTTTTACTTACGTTGATAAAAATCCCGTTCCATTTCAAAAATGGACCAAAACGACCAACGCCTTTTTGAACAGACTCATTTTTATAAGTTGCAATTGGAGCATCAGCTTGTGCTTTTTCATTTATCAATTCTTGCGCTCTATCCATAGTAACATCTAATGGATCCTCACCTTTTGGCAACGAAATAAATTGTTTCCCCAAACGAACATATGGTCCAAAACGACCATTACTAACTTCTACTTCTTCTCCTTTATATATACCTAGGTTTTTTGGTAACAAAAATAAATTCAATGCTTCTTCTAAAGTTATGCTGCCAATATTTTGCTCCTGACGCAAACTTGCGAATTGCTTCTCTTCATCGTCAGCTTCTCCAATTTGAGCTACTGGACCGAACTTTCCTAAACGAACCAAAACTCGTTTGCCTGTTTTTGGATCTTTACCTAATATTCTTTCTCCACTTTCACGCTCTGCATTTTCTCCTACTTCAAGAACATTTGGATGAAACTTGTCATAGAACTCCTGCATCATCTTCGCCCAATCAATATTTCCTTCGGCGATTTCGTCAAAGTCTTGCTCTACTTTTGCCGTAAAATTATAATCTAATATTGCAGCAAAGTTCTTAACCAAAAAGTCGTTAACAATTGTTCCAATATCAGTTGGGACTAATTTACCTTTGTCAGAACCTGTATTTTCTTTTAAAATCTTTTCGTCAACTTTATTCGAATGAAGCGTAAGTTGTGTATATTTTCTTTCTACACCTTCTAGATTTCCTTTTTCTACATACGTTCTGGCAATGATAGTAGAAATAGTTGGTGCGTATGTTGATGGACGACCAATACCTAATTCTTCTAATTTCTTTACCAAAGAAGCTTCGGTATATCTTGATGCCGCTCTTGTATATCGTTCTGTTGCAGTGATGTTGTTGTTTAACAATCTTTCATTCACTTTTAATGCAGGCAACATTCCTTCTTGTTCTTCATCATCGTCGTCATTACCTTCCAAATATACTTTTAAGAAACCTTCAAATTTGATTACTTCTCCCGATGCCTGAAAAACCTCACCATGATTATTGGCTTCAATCCGCACGTTGGTTCTTTCCAATTCGGCATCACTCATTTGCGAGGCCAAAGTTCTTTTCCAAATCAAATCGTATAAACGTGCTTGGTCTCTTTCTACATTAACACTGTGTTTCGACATATCCGTTGGACGAATCGCTTCGTGTGCTTCTTGTGCACCTTTGCTTCTCGTATTGAATATTCTAGGTTTTGAGAACTCACGTCCGTATGATTTAGTAATTTCAGCTTGCGCTGCATCCATCGCTTCTTTAGAAAGATTTACACTATCGGTTCTCATATAGGTAATTAAACCGGCTTCGTATAAACGTTGTGCAATTTGCATCGTTATTCCAACCGGCAAATACAATTTACGTGCAGCTTCCTGTTGCAAGGTTGATGTCGTAAATGGCGCTGCTGGTGATTTTTTTGTTGGTTTTGTTTCTAAATCGGCAACTTTATATGTAGAACCAATATTTAAATTTAAAAAATCTTCGGCTTCTTTTTTTGTTGCGAAGTTTTTTGGCAATTTGGCTTTCACCACTTTTCCGGCTTCGTTGGTGAATTCTGCAGTTACTGAATAAGATGCTACTGGTTTGAAGTCATGTATTTCTCTTTCTCTTTCAACAATTAAACGCACGGAAACTGATTGCACACGACCAGCGGATAATCCACCTTTTACTTTTTTCCATAAAACCGGAGAAAGTTCATATCCTACCAATCTGTCTAAAACTCTACGTGCTTGTTGGGCGTTAACTAAATTATAATCGATTTCTCTTGGATTATCAATGGCTTTTAGAATGGCATTTTTGGTGATTTCGTGAAAAACAATACGTTTGGTTTTGGCTTTATCTAATTTTAATTCCTCCGCCAAGTGCCATGAAATGGCTTCTCCTTCGCGGTCCTCATCGGAAGCCAACCAAACCATATCGGCATTTTTAGCTAATCCTTTTAGTTTGGTTACCAAAGCTTTTTTATCGGAGGAAACCTCATATTTGGGTTTGAATCCATTCAAGACATCTACTCCAATTTCTTTAGAAGGTAAGTCGGCAATATGCCCGTAGCTTGACTCTACTTGATAATCGCTTCCCAGAAATTTTTCGATTGTTTTTGCCTTTGCAGGTGACTCCACGATAACTAAATTCTTTGCCATAGTCCGATTGTTTATGTCGGCAAAAGTAAACGTTTTTTTTAAATTTCCGTTTTACTGTTACTTTTTAACGATTAAAGACAAAACAATTTTCAAAAATATATCTTAACATAATATCTGTTTTCTATTAACAAATCTTTTGTACAAACTCAACTGCCATCTTGTCATATTATATAATTTAGTATTATCTTTGTTGTTCGAAGTTTTGGGACTGTAGATGAAAACATTAATAAGATACTGAAATAAATTCAGCATAAATGGAAAAACAAATTGACGAGAAAAAACAAGGTACTAGTCTTGTTTTGGAACACAAAAAACAAAATACCAAAAAACTATATATAGAAAGCTATGGTTGTGCGATGAATTTTTCGGATAGTGAAATTGTGGCTTCTATCATGGCCAAAGAAGGTTATAATACTACATCTATATTAGAAGAAGCTGATTTAGTTTTGGTAAACACTTGCTCTATTCGTGATAAAGCAGAACAAACTGTTAGAAAGCGTTTGGAAAAATACAATGCGGTGAAACGCGAAGTAAATCCGAATATGAAAGTGGGTGTTTTGGGTTGTATGGCAGAACGTTTAAAAGAGAAATTTCTTGACGAAGAAAAGATTGTTGACATGGTTATTGGTCCTGATGCTTATAAGGATTTACCCAATTTGTTGAAAGAAGTCGAAGACGGCAGAGATGCTATCAATGTGATTTTATCTAAAGAAGAAACCTATGGTGATATTTCCCCTGTTCGTTTGATGAGCAATGGTGTAACAGCTCTTGTTTCTATTACACGTGGTTGTGATAATATGTGTACGTTTTGTGTGGTGCCTTTTACTCGTGGACGTGAACGCAGTCGTGAACCGCAAAGTATTCTAGAAGAAATTAAAGACTTGTGGGGCAAAGGATTTAAAGAAGTAACGTTATTAGGTCAAAATGTAGATAGTTATCTTTGGTATGGCGGCGGTTTGAAAAAAGATTTTTCCAATGCTTCCGAAATACAAATAGCGACTGCCGTTGGTTTTGACCAATTATTAGAAATGGTTGCGATGCAATTCCCGAAAATGCGAATTCGTTTCTCAACATCTAATCCACAAGATATGCATGAAGAAGTATTGCATGTAATAGCCAAATATCCTAATGTTTGTAAACACATCCATTTACCTGTTCAAAGCGGAAGTGATAGAATTTTAAGGGAAATGAATCGTTTACATACCAGAGAACAATATTTACAGCTGATTGACAAAATTCATCAAATTATACCTGACGTAAGCGTTACTCAAGATATGATTGCTGGTTTCCCTTCGGAAACAGAAGCTGACCATCAAGATACTTTGAGTTTAATGGAAGTTGTTAAATATGGTTTTGGCTATATGTATTCGTATTCAGAACGACCAGGAACGTTAGCAGGAAGAAAAATGGAAGATGATGTAACAGAGGAAACCAAGTTGCGCAGACTACAAGAAATCGTAGACTTACAACGTATTCACAGTGGTATCAGAACTAAGGAGTTTGTAGGCAAGACCGTAGAAGTCTTAGTTGAAAAAGTCTCAAAGAAATCAGATAAAGATTTATCAGGAAGAAATTCACAAAGTTTTATGGTTGTTTTCCCTAAAGAACACTATAAAATTGGAGATTTTGTGAATGTAAAAATTACAAATTGCACTAGTGGAACCTTGATTGGAGAGGCTATTGGATATAGTGATATGAATTAAAACAATGAATTATTGATAATGGATAATTGATAATTTTAAAAAGTATAAATTAATTGTCCATTGTTAATTAATCAATTATCAATTGAATAAAATGGAAACAGTTCAAAACATTAAACAACGGTTTGAAATTATTGGAAATGATCCAAAACTAAATCGCGCCATAGAAAAGGCGATACAGGTTGCTCCTACTGACATATCAGTATTGGTAGCGGGTGAAAGTGGTGTTGGCAAAGAGAGTATTCCTAGAATTATTCATTCGCTTTCACATAGAAAACACGGAAAATACATTGCTGTAAACTGCGGCGCCATTCCGGAAGGAACCATTGATAGCGAGCTTTTCGGGCACGAAAAAGGATCGTTTACTGGTGCCAATGCTGCACGTGAAGGTTATTTTGAAGTGGCTGACGGCGGTACGATTTTCCTGGATGAAGTAGGCGAATTGCCTTTGTCTACACAAGTGCGTTTGCTTCGTGTTTTGGAAAACGGCGAATTTATGAAAGTAGGTTCGTCACAAGTACAAAAAACCAATGTTCGAATTGTTGCTGCTACCAATGTAAATTTATTTGATGCTATCGAGAAAGGTAAATTCCGAGAAGATTTATACTATCGTTTGAGTACCGTTGATATTCCTTTGCCACCATTGCGTGACAGAAAAGAGGATATCCATTTATTGTTTCGGAAATTCGCTTCCGATTTTGCTCATAAATACAAAATGCCTCCCGTGAAACTTAGTGAGGAAGCTATTCAATTTATACAAAAATACCGTTGGAGCGGTAACATTCGTCAACTTAGAAATTTTGCCGAACAGCTTTCCGTTTTGGAAACTAACCGAGATATATCATTAGCTACTTTGCAATCTTATCTTCCTATTGAAGGTAGCAATTTGCCTTCGGTCATTGGAGGAAAAAAATCGGAAAATGATTTTTCCACCGAAAGAGACATATTATACAAAGTCCTTTTTGACATGAAAAGTGATTTACATGATTTAAAGAAATTAACCATGGAGTTAATGCAAAACGGGAGTACTAAAGTACAGGAAATGAATAAGAATTTAATTCAAAAAGTGTTTGGTCAAAAAGAGGAAAGTCTTTCCAATTTTGCTGACGAACCCAGATTAAACAATATATCTTCTAAAAATGAAGAAGAACAAGAGGAATTTGATGATGATGATGAGACTAATTATTTAATGGCAGAAACCATTGACGAAGAAGAAGTATTGAAATTAGAACAAAAAGAAATTGAACTTATAAAGAAATCTTTAGAACGTCATAAAGGTAAAAGAAAAGCAGCGGCTGATGAGTTAGGCATCTCCGAAAGAACACTTTATCGAAAAATTAAGCAGTACGACCTGTAAATTTTTTATCTAATAAATACCTTTTTAAGTTTACTCCACCCAAATTATTACGCGTGAAAAAAATTATCTTTCTTTTTGTTTTAGCCACTGCATTATTTTCATGTAGTAGTGATGACAGTAGCTCTGATATCAATCCGAATTTATTACAAAGGGTTGATTTTTATCCCGGGACATCTTTTGAAAAAAGATGGCTTTTTAATTCTGAGGGTTTATTAACTGATATAACTAAATCTGATGGAACTCCTTTAGAAAAATTTATTTATGATACCGATAACAATGTTGTTCAGTACACTAAATATGAAAATGGATCTGCAACAGAAAACTATCTTATTTCCTATGATTCAAGCAACAAGATTACTGACATAAATGGGAAACATTATAATTATAGTGCTTCTGTAAATCGCTATTACTACACGATAGGAAATGAAAGTTTTTCTTGTGATTTAAATACTGATGGCATAGCAACGCATTATTTAGATTTTTTTGATTCCCCGAATGAAGGCGACGATATCCTAACTGAATTTTCATTTCAATATGAAAATGGAAATTTAATGAGTATGTCAGGTTTCGTAACTAATAGTAGTGATGTTGAAGTAAATTTTAATTACTCAAACGTTGTAAACCCATTAAAAATTGCTTCGCTTCCAGTATTAAAATTAAATCAATAGTAGAACCTATTTTTTTTAATTCGGGAATTTCTTCCAATAACACAAAAGAATATCAAAGTTATGCATTAGGAGATCCTGAGTCTCATTCTTTTGGAATCCTAATTAACCCAAGCAATAAAATAGAATTACTCTCACAGGAAAATTATTCTAATGGCGTTTTTGAATCTATCCTTACAAATTCTCATTACTACTACCAGGGAGATGTGCTTCCATAATTCAAAATAAAGAATTACTTTAGCGGTCTTTAATTGTTTTCATGAAGTTTTTAAAATTAATTTCTTTTTTAATTCTGGCAATTTGCGTCAATAGTTGTTCTGTATATAACTTCACTGGGGCTAAACCAATTGATGCCAAGACGTTTCAGGTTAATTATTTTCAAAATAATGCAGAACTAATTGAACCCGGAATTGAACGTAGATTTACCATCGAACTTCAGGAAATTATTCAAAATCAAACCAATTTGAGTTTGACTAATTCCAATGGAGACTTGCTTTATGAAGGTGAAATTGTAGAATACCGAATAACACCGATGCAAGCCACTGCAGCTCAAACTGCAGCTCAAAGCAGATTGACGATTTCGGTTAATGTTCGTTTTAGCAATAAAAATAAAGAGGCCGATAATTTTGAGAAACGTTTTTCATTTTACAGAGATTATGAAGGAAGTTCTCTCCCAACAGGTTCTATATTAAATGACTATATTGATGAAATTTTTGAGCGTATAACACAAGACATTTTTAATGAGTCTTTGGCCAAATGGTAATTTGATGAACTTAACAGACTACACCTATTTACTCAACAAACCTGACGCTATCAATGATAGGTATGCTGCAACATTGGAAAATGTTCTAAGTGTGTTCCCTTATTTTCAAAGTGCCCGTGTATTGAAGTTAAAACATCTGTATAATCAAGACAGTTTTAATTATAATTATGCTCTAAAAGTTTCCGCTGCATTTACAACAGACAGAAGTATATTATTTGACTTTATTACTTCTGATTCCTTTGTTTCTGTCCAAAAAGGTTTGTATGAAAAGAAACTGGAGGAGTTAATGAACATGAGCGTCATTGAAAGCGAACACATCATTGTGAAATCAAATCAACTAGTTGTTGACGCATTGGAATTGTCGATTTTAACTTCTATAAAAGAAGCTGCTCCAACCGAAGAGCAGAAAGTTGAAGAAAAATTAGCTCTCGGAAAACCATTAGAGTTTTCTAAAAACGAAAAGCATTCATTTCAGGAATGGTTACAACTATCTCGATTAAAGCCAATTGTTAGAGAAGAAACTATATCTTCATTCGAAGATAAAAAGAGAAAATTAGATTTAATTGACAAGTTTATAGAAAACAATCCAAAGATAACGCCAATAGCAAAAGACACTACAGTTCCAGTAGTTGAAGTCATTTCTGAAGATACTTCACACTTGATGACTGAAACTTTAGCCCGAGTGTATTTGGAACAAAAAAAATATTCAAAAGCAATTCAAGCCTATGAAATATTAATTTTGAAATATCCAGAAAAAAGTAGTTTATTTGCAAACCGAATTTCGGATATTAAAATTTTACAACAAAATAATAATTAAGTAATGAGCACATTTTCAATCTTTTTAGTATTAATAACAATAGTTTGTTTTTTATTAATCATAGTAGTAATGGTACAAAACCCAAAAGGTGGCGGTTTATCATCTTCAATAGGTGGATCAACTCAAATGGGGGGCGTTCAAAAAACAACCGACTTTTTAGATAAAAGTACTTGGACTTTGGCAGCCATTTTAATCATATTAATTTTATTGTCAAGTTTGAGTTTCTCAGGAAGCTTGAGCGATTCTAATTCAAAAATCGTTGACGAAAAAGAAAATGTTGCGCCAAAAACAACCACTACGACTCCGGCTAAACCAGTCGAGACTCCCAAAAAATAATTTGTATTACAAAAATATTATGCCAGCACTGACATGCTGGCATTTTTTTTAGAAAAAATGACAGTTTTAAGTAGATGGCATAATTTCTGAAAAGCAAAAAAAATTCTAATAAAATAAATAAATATAATTATGGCATTAAACATTAAACCTCTTTCAGACAGAGTAATTATTGAACCTGCTGCCGCTGAAACGCAAACTGCTTCGGGAATTATTATCCCTGACACAGCAAAAGAAAAACCACAAAAAGGAACTGTTGTTGCAGTAGGAAACGGAAAAAAAGACGAACCATTAACAGTTAAAGTTGGTGATATTGTTCTTTATGGAAAATACGCCGGAACCGATTTAAAGTTCAATGGTAAAGATTATTTAATCATGCGTGAGGATGATATTCTTGCAATTATTTAATTAGGTATTAAAAAATAAAACAAAAAAATTATGGCAAAAGATATAAAATTTGATATTGAAGCACGTGACGGTTTAAAACGTGGTGTTGATGCATTGGCAAATGCAGTAAAAGTAACCTTGGGACCAAAAGGTCGTAACGTAATCATCGGAAAATCATTTGGTGGGCCAACAGTCACCAAAGATGGGGTTACCGTTGCAAAAGAAATAGAATTGAAAGATCCATTAGAAAATATGGGTGCACAAATGGTAAAAGAAGTAGCATCAAAAACCAATGATTTAGCTGGTGACGGAACTACAACTGCAACCGTTTTAGCTCAAGCCATTGTAAAAGAAGGATTGAAAAACGTAGCTGCTGGTGCCAATCCAATGGATTTGAAACGAGGAATCGATAAAGCTGTTGATGCTATCGTTGCTGATTTGGCAAAACAAGCTCAAGTTGTTGGAAGCGATTCTGAAAAAATAAAACAAATTGCTTCTATATCGGCTAATAATGACGAAGTGATTGGTGATTTAATTGCTACTGCTTTTGGAAAAGTAGGTAAAGAAGGTGTTATCACTGTGGAAGAAGCAAAAGGGACTGATACTTATGTTGATGTTGTAGAAGGAATGCAGTTTGACAGAGGTTATCTCTCTCCATATTTCGTTACTAATCCAGAAAAAATGGAAGTGGAATTAGAAAGACCATACATTCTTTTATACGATAAAAAAGTATCTTCTCTAAAAGAATTATTACCAATATTAGAACCAGTAGCACAATCTGGGAAACCCTTATTGATTATTGCAGAAGATGTTGATGGTGAAGCATTATCAACATTGGTTGTAAACAAATTACGTGGCGCATTAAAAATTGCTGCGGTAAAAGCCCCTGGCTTTGGCGACAGGAGAAAAGCAATGTTAGAAGATATTGCTATCCTCACCGGTGGAACTGTAATTGCTGAAGAAAGCGGCTATACATTAGAAAACACTACTTTAGAAATGCTAGGTACAGCTGAAAAAGTAACTATCGATAAAGACAATACCACTTTGGTTAATGGAGCAGGAACAGCTGACATGATTAAAAATCGTGTGAACCAAATCAAAGGTCAAATGGAGTCAACGACTTCTGATTATGACAAGGAAAAACTACAGGAACGTTTGGCTAAATTGGCTGGTGGTGTTGCCGTACTTTATGTTGGTGCTGCTTCTGAAGTAGAAATGAAAGAGAAAAAAGACCGTGTTGACGATGCGCTTCACGCTACTCGTGCTGCTGTTGAAGAAGGAATTGTTGCTGGTGGTGGCGTAGCTTTATTAAGAGCTAAATCTGTTTTAGACAAAATAAAAGCTGACAATGCTGATGAAGCTACAGGAATTCAAATCGTATCTCGTGCTGTAGAATCTCCGTTGAGAACTATAGTTGAAAATGCAGGATTAGAAGGTTCTGTAGTAGTGGCAAAAGTAGCAGAAGGAAAAGCTAATTTTGGTTACAATGCCAAAACAGACGAATATGTTGATATGCTAAAAGCAGGAATCATTGATCCTAAAAAAGTAACGCGTGTAGCTCTCGAAAATGCAGCTTCAGTTGCCGGAATGATATTAACTACCGAATGTGCTTTAGTAGATATTAAAGAAGAAAACGCTGGTGGCGGAATGCCTATGGGAGGTGGAATGCCAGGAATGATGTAATTCCTACTTTCTAATTATTTTAAAAACACGTCTCAATCTCTTGAGGCGTGTTTTTTATTATTCTTATTTCGGTGTTTTCTTTATCATCTTAAGGAAAACAGGAAAAGTTGAAACTAATATTATTCCGATCACAATTTTCTCAATGTGATGTTTTAAATCAACATCAAATTTCTCTAAAAACAATCCATAAAGATAATGCCCTGAAAAAATAAGGATAAAAGACCAAAGAAATGAACTTACTACATTATAAAACATAAATTTCTTTTTATCCATAGTAACGATTCCGGCTACAATAGGAGCAAATGTTCTAACAATTGGTAAAAAACGAGCAAATATTATAGCTTTTCCACCATACCTTTCAAAGAAATCTTTTGACTGAATTAGGTATTTTTTCTTGAACCAAAAACTATCTTCCTTTTTATATAAATAATAACCGCTTTTTGCTCCAAACCAATACCCAACCATATTTCCAAAAATACCTGCAACTGCTATTAAAGTTGACAGTAAAACAACATTAAAAATATCATTTTCAATAAAAGTAAAGTTTTCAATTAAGTCTCGACTGTAAATCCCTGATAAGAAAAGTAAACTGTCTCCGGGAAGAAAGAAACCAGCAAATAAGCCTGTTTCAGCAAAAACAATAAACAATACAATCCACATCCCTATTTTAACACCACCTATTGTCATGGTGATATAAAACTCTGGATTTACTAATTGTGTCCAATCAAAACTATTCATAGATTATATCATTAAATGGTAAAAAATTGAGCGTGAAAATACTGCTTTTTTTTGGTATAGCTGCTATGATTTACAAATCCATTACTAATGCTTTTGCAAATCTAAATTTTGAAGTAGTGAAATCGAAACGGTGTGATTCATTATATTATTAGAAGTACTTGAGGTAATAAAGTGATTCATATAGCCTAATTCTAAACGAATATTATTATTGTAATTTAAACCTAGCCCAACTATAAATCGATTCTGATCTATAAATTTTGTGTTTATCTTATTATCAGCTAATGTTAAAAAAACTTCATTTTGCAAAACAGCATAAAGTTCTTCATTGGTAGATTTAAAATTCATAATGTGAAATAAATTTCTATTCAAATAACGCAATCTATTTTGAAAATTACTTCCCATCGAAACTACTGAATTATTAACCATAGCCAACTGTTCTACCCAACGGTTTTCAAGACGAAATCTATGAATTATGGTATTTTTCCCTTCATGCCATTTTTTACTATATTGGTATTGTTCCCAAAGTCTATTCTCTTTAAAATAATCATCAACGGCAACATTATATGTGTTAATCAACCCATAACCCGCTGAAAAACTTTTATTAGAATTCAAATAATATACAGCACCTATTCTATAAAGATTTTGCTGATTTTGTTTCAATTGATTATCCATCCTAAATTGTGCCTCTA
>CANJWG010000038.1 GCA_947478365.1 Flavobacteriaceae bacterium
ATCAATAACTTTAATATTCAAGAACTAAACAATAGTGTAGCAATAGTAATAACGACTACTTTAGTACAGAATACTACGAACTTTACCATGATTAATTAGTTTTGATTATTATTCCGTGTTTGTCTATAATAAGTTTTGACTTTTTTGGTTTTTCAGATTTGGTTTCGATAACTGTTTTACCATTTATTTTTAAGGATACTGTTTTCACAGAATCATTTTCATCAGTAACTTTTACATCGTCATAGTCATTTTCATCAGCTGGGCAATTCAAGCATTTTACTTTTGAATCTTCTACTTTATATACATAGTATTTAGAATTAAAATTTAAATTGAAGAAATCGTTACTAGTTTGGTTATAATCTTTAACATTTTCGTCAGTTTTAAATAAAGTTCCTTTTGGCAAGTACAAGAAAAGCTCTACTTTTTGATCTCTGAATTTATTGGCAACATCGGTCAACATATAGTTATCTAAAATTAATTGATTTCCTTCAATTTTATAGCCATATCTGATTTTTTCTGCACGACTTCTAGCTTCTGCAGCCGATTTTCCGACAGCCAATCTTTCTATTTGAATATAAGGTAGGGCTTCTTCTGTTGGCATAATTTCCAAAGAAATATTATTAGAATAGATGACATCATTATTTTTCTCATCCTGAGTTAGTCTGAAATCAGTGTGATCGTATTGGTCTTTAGAGTAAAAATCATTGTTTTTTAATTTGATGGTAAGCGTATCAGTTGGAGCAATATTGATTGCTTCTTTTTTAACTGTTTTTCCATCAAACGCTATTTGAGTGGCTTCGTTTATTCCCAATGAAATAGCTATACTTAATGCTATTATCCACAGACCTAATAAGCTGTATTTTAGAGCATTTCCAATTGATCTTAAATGGGTAACCAATAATTTTAATCCAAGTATTATAAAGAAAAATAAAGGTATGCCTGCGACTAAAAATAATAATATTCCTTGAATCCAGATAGGTGTTTCTAACCCAATTGGTGTACTTATGTGATTCAGTATATAATTTTCGGGCATGGATGAAGAAAAAATCATGAAAATTGAGGTAAAGAAAATAACTAAAAATACCAAAGATGACCAAACTAAAATTATGGCACCTAATACTTTGGCAAGTACTTTAAAAATACTTATTAAAATTTTGCAAATTCCATCAGCGATTCTTGTCGCTCCAGTTTTTACTTCGTTTCCTAATTTGTCATAATTAGCATTTTTGAATTTGTTTGTAACGCTATCAAATTCTTCTCTAACTTTCTTTTCAATATTAGAAATAGTTACCGGTTCTCCTGTCATTTCTAGTTTTTCAGAAGTAGTTACTGCTTTTGGAATCGCTATCCAAAGAATAATATATGCAATAAACCCGGTTCCGAATCCGAAGAATAATATTAAGAAAAAGATTTTTAACCAAACAGCATCAATCCCAAAATAGTGACCTAAACCAGTACAAACTCCGGCAATTGTTCCTCTGTCTTTATCGCGATATAATTTTCTAGATTTAGTGTAGGGATAAAATGGTTCCAATACTGTTTTATCATCTGAATCAATATCAATTCGGTAATCTTCTGGCTGTCCCATGATAATAATTACTTCATCAACATCTTTATTATTGATTACGTGTTTGTCACTTTTTTGTTTTTCAGTAAACAATTCGGCAACACGCATTTCAATGTCATTCATGATTTCATCTTCACCAGAAGAATTGGAAAGTGAGCGTTTTATTTCTTCAAAATATTTATTTAGTTTTTGGTATGCATCTTCATCTATATGAAAAACTAAACCACCTATATTACTATTTACTGTTTTGTTCATGATTTCTTTGATTTTTTTGTTGTGATTATGTTTACGGCATCAGACAATTCTGTCCAGGTACCATTTAATTCAGTTAAAAATGTTTTTCCTATTTCTGTTAAACCGTAATATTTTCTGGGAGGTCCAGATGTTGATTCTTCCCAACGATAATTAAGCAAACCGTCATTTTTTAACCTTGTCAAAAGAGGATAAACTGTTCCTTCTACCACAAGTAGTTTAGCGTTTTTTAGAGTGTCTAATATTTCAGATGTGTATGCTTCTTTGTCTCTTAATACACATAAGATACAAAATTCTAAAACACCTTTCCGCATCTGAGCTTTTGTATTTTCAATATTCATGATACATGATTTATTTATTTTTTGATTTCCAAATTCATTTTTGTTAATGATTATAACTTTGAATGCTATTTATAACATTAAATTCTTAAACAAAGATATTTTAAAAGAAGGTATTATGCAATACAAGGTACTAAAAATTAACATAAAATTAGCAATTGACAATAAATTGTAATCAATCTATATTGTTGTACTTTTACATTGAAATAAAGCTGTTATGAAATTTACTTCTTTAAAATCAAACCTTTTTTTATTTTTTAAATTACCCTCTGCTTTTTGGAGTGGTGTAAGAGTTAAGTCAATTTCAGAGGAACAATGTGTCGCAACAGTCAAGCACCGATGGTTCAATCAAAATCCGTTTAAGTCGATGTATTTTGCTATACAAGCTATGGCTGCAGAATTGACAACCGGTGCATTAGTTATGATGCAAATCAAAAATAGCGAAAAAAAAATCTCGATGTTGGTTGCCAACAGCAATAGTAACTTTTCAAAAAAAGCCACCGGACGAATTACATTCACTTGCAATGATGGCCATTTAATAGAAGTAGCCATCAAAAAAACAATTACTACCGGTGAAGGACAAACTATTTGGATGAAATCTATTGGAGTAAATGAAAAAGGAGAACAGGTTTCTGAAATGAACTTTGAATGGAGTATCAAATTGAAAGCATAGACAAAAGTTAAACCCTTTATAATTGGGTTCAAATTATGATAGGACTATTATAACTTTGATAAACTCGTGGTGAATCCTAATTGTATGGATCGCAGCGACTAGAGCGAATGCGACAGCCGAAGGAAATAAAATACTTAAAAAATGAAAATTCTAATTACAGGTGCAACAGGTTTAATAGGTTCGGAGCTAGTAAAAGTATTGTTAGCAAATAATCATACGATAAATTATTTAACTAGTTCGGTTTCAAAGATAATAAGCAAAGCTAACTATAAGGGTTTTTATTGGAATCCGGAACAAGGTAAAATCGATGAAAACTGTATTTACGGTGTTGATGTGATTGTTCATTTGGCTGGAGCCAATATTGCTAAACGCTGGACAAAAGACTACAAACAAGAAATTATAGAAAGCAGAATTTTATCATGTGAACTACTTTACAATTTGGTAAAAAAAAATCCAAACCAAGTAAAACAGTTTGTTTCCGCGTCTGGAACGGCTATATATCCTGAAAGTTATGATAAATTTTATGACGAAAATAGCAAAGAAGCAGAAGATAGTTTCTTATCTAATGTTGTCAAAAAATGGGAAGAGAGCGCCGACCGATTTCAGGTTTTAGGCCTAAAAGTATGTAAATTAAGAACGGGAGTTGTGCTTTCTAATAAAGGTGGAGCTTTACCCGAAATGGTAAAACCTATTAAAATGGGTTTTGGTGCGGCTATGGGAAATGGGAAGCAAATGCAATCGTGGATTCATATCAAGGATTTGGTTGCTATTTATTCTTTAGTTATAGAAAATCATATGGAGGGAGTTTATAATGCGGTAACACCAAACCCGATAAGCAATCAAGAGTTAACAACTGTAGTTGCAAAAACATTAAAAAAACCACTTTTGCTACCCAATATTCCTCAATTTATAATCAAATTTGCACTCGGCGAAATGAGTTATCTCCTTTTTTCAAGTAAAAATATAAGTTCCCAAAAGATTATAGATAATGGATTTCAATTTCAATTTCCTAAGATAAAAGAAGCTCTTACAGATTTATATTCATAAAAAAAGTACTGTTGTTTAACAGCACTTTTTTTTACTATAAAGATTGTTGAATTAATAATTTTTTATAGCGATAAGCTACTCTAAATTTAATAAAATTAATTTTAGACTAGCAAATTTAACCAAATCGAAATCGTAATATTCTTAAAATTTTATTAAAATTTAGTTTTCATTTTCTCTTTCAAAACGCTTTCCTCAACAAAATTAAATGACAATTTGACATTTTTAAAGAATTGGCAGTACTTTTGCAAAATGTAAAAGTCAAAATTATATAAAAAATATTTTTAAAAATAAAAACTCGATGAATACTGAAAATACAGAAAAAGAATCAATTATTGATGAAAATGCTTCAGAAATTAACGCGAATGAAATTGAGTCTGCAACCGAATTAACTGTCGAGGAAAAGCTTCAGGAAGATTTAGCCAATGAGAAAGATAAATTTCTTCGTCTTTTTGCTGAATTTGAAAACTTCAAAAGAAGAACCGCAAAAGAAAGAATAGATTTATTTAAAACTGCCAATCAAGACGTATTACTAGCGATGTTACCCGTATTGGATGATTTTGACAGAGCAATGGTAGAAATTGTTAAATCTGAAGATGAACTATTGCTAAAAGGAGTAGAATTAATTCATGAAAAATTAAAAACTACACTTATCTCAAAAGGTTTGGAGCAGGTTGAAGTTAGAGTTGGAGATGCATTTAATGCCGATTTTGCAGAAGCGATTACCCAGATTCCTGCACCAACAAATGATTTGAGAGGTAAAATTGTAGATGTAATTGAAAAAGGATATAAGTTAGGTGACAAAATAATTCGTTTTCCAAAGGTTGTAATTGGAAATTAATTTTCAATTACAAATGAATAAAAATGCGATTTATCGCTTTTAAATATTATAAAAAACAATATGAGCAAAAAAGATTTTTACGAAATATTAGGTGTATCAAAGAGCGCTACTCCAGAAGAAATAAAAAAGGCATACCGAAAGAAAGCGATTGAATTTCATCCTGATAAGAATCCGGGAGACAAACAAGCAGAAGAAAACTTTAAGACAGCTGCTGAAGCATATGAAGTTTTAAGCGACGCAGATAAAAAAGCAAAATACGATCAATATGGTCATGCCGCTTTTGATGGAGCTGGCGGATATGGTGGCGGACATCACATGAATATGGATGATATTTTCAGTCAATTTGGTGATATTTTCGGGGGTGCTTTTGGAGGAGGCGGATTTGGCGGATTTGGTGGAGGTTCTGGTGGAAATCGAAGAGTAAAAGGAAGTAATCTTCGTATCAAAGTAAAATTAACTTTAGAAGAAATAGCCAATGGTGTTGAGAAAAAAGTTAGAGTAAAGCGTAAAGTCCAGGCAACTGGCGTAAAATATAAAACCTGTTCTACTTGCAACGGACAAGGTCAGGTACTAAGAGTCACTAATACTATATTAGGAAGAATGCAATCTGCTTCAACCTGTAACGTCTGTGGCGGCACTGGACAAACTATCGAAAGCAAACCCAACAATGCCGATGCTCACGGAATGATATTGGAAGACGAAACCGTTTCTATAAAAATCCCAGCGGGTGTTGTTGACGGAATGCAATTAAAAGTTACAGGTAAAGGAAATGATGCTCCAGGCAATGGAGTTCCGGGAGATTTAATAGTTGCCATTGAGGAGCTAGAACATGATTTTTTAAAACGTGAAGGTGAAAATCTTCACTACGATTTATACATCAGTTTTGCGGAAGCAGCACTAGGTGTTTCTAAAGAAATAGAAGCGGTAAATGGCAAAGTAAGGATTAAACTAGAAGACGGTATTCAGTCAGGAAAAATTTTAAGACTAAAAGGCAAAGGAATTCCAAGTCTAAATAGTTATGGTAATGGAGATCTATTAGTTCATATAAATGTTTGGACACCAAAAGCCTTAAGCAAAGAGCAACGTCAGTTTTTTGAGAAATCATTAACCGATGAAAATTTCATTCCGAATCCGGAAAAAGGTGATAAATCTTTTTTTGAAAAAGTAAAAGATATGTTTTCTTAGTTTAAAAATATTTTTAAGTTTGAAAGTTACTTGGAAACAAGTAATTTCTTTTTCATAGCAATTTTTCCCATGCTTTTGTAAAAATTAGTGTGGGTTTTTTGTAACAATCCATTTTGTTTTATTACTTATTGCTTACTTTTACAGAAATCAAAAGCCAATGTCAATAGCAATTGCAGTAACAATATTTTTGAAGATTGAAATTGCTATTAAAATTAAATCTTGACATTGTAATTTAAAAATATGAGTAATATTCTTGAAGTAAACAAAGTCGTTAAGCAATATGGTGATTATACCGCGCTTAATGAAGTTTCTTTAACCGTTCCAAAAGGCAGTATATACGGACTTCTCGGTCCAAATGGTGCCGGAAAAACTTCCCTAATTAGAATAATCAATCAAATAACTTTGCCCGATAGCGGTGAAATACTTCTAGATGGCGAAAAACTAAAGCCAGAGCACGTAGCTGTCATTGGTTATATGCCAGAAGAAAGAGGTTTGTATAAAACCATGAAAGTTGGCGAGCAGTGTTTGTATTTGGCACAACTAAAAGGTTTGTCAAAACAAGAGGCAAAACAGCAATTGGATTATTGGTTTGATCGTTTGGAAATTCAAGGTTGGTGGGACAAAAAAATTCAGGAGCTTTCTAAGGGAATGGCACAAAAAATACAATTTGTTGTTACCGTTTTGCACAAACCAAAATTACTTATTCTTGACGAACCTTTTTCCGGTTTTGATCCTGTAAATGCCAATTTGATTAAAGACGAAATTATCGAGTTGAATAAGCAGGGGACATCCGTAATTTTTTCAACACACCGAATGGAAAGCGTAGAAGAAATGTGTGATTACATTGCCTTAATACACAAATCGAATAAACTGATAGAAGGTAAACTAAGTGATGTCAAAAAGCAATTCAGAACCAATAGCTATGAAGTTGGAATTTTAAGCGATAATATCGAAGGTCTGATGTATGATTTGTCACAAAAATTTACTCTATCCCAAACGGATTTCAAATCGTTGAACGACGAATTAAAATTAGAAATTAACCTTGGAAATGCTGCACCAAATGATTTACTAAATACTTTGGTTCAAAGAGGTCAAGTAACTCATTTTGTAGAAAAAATTCCTAGCATGAATGATATTTTTATCCAAACGGTAACACAATAGATTGTTAGAAAGTTAGATTGTTAGACATTAATAAATAAAGCAATCTAAATTCTAAGAAGTCTAATAATCTTAAAATCTAAGAAGTCTGAAATATGAGCAAATTAGTACTTATTATAAAAAGAGAATTTATTGCCAAAGTGCGTAATAAATCGTTCATTGTAATGACATTTTTGAGTCCGTTATTGTTTGTGGGAATTGGTGTTTTTGTTGGCTATTTAAGCACGATGAAAGCAGAATTAAAAACCATTGCCATTCATGATAAAACTGGTCAATTTGTAAATGAGTTTAAAAGTGATGAAGAATATAATTATGTTGATTTATCTCGAGTTGATTTAAAAGTTTTAAAGGATAGTATCATCAGTGAAAGCTATGAAGGACTTTTAATTATTCCGAAAGTAGAAGACAATAGCAAGCTTCAAAAAGCCATCCAATTTGTTTCCAATGACAGTCCAAGTGTATCTTTTATTGACAAATTAGAAGATATCATTTCCAAAAAAATTACAGCTGAAAACTTTCAAAAAGCAGGATTAGACACTTTAAAAATCAATAATGCAAAAGCTACTGTTGCTATTAATTTAGAAAAAGCATCAGGCGAAGAAGCACTTAAAGGATTAAACGAAATCAAAATCATCATTGGTGGCGCTTTTGGTTATTTGATTATGATGTTTATCATATTATATGGAAATATGGTGATGCGAAGCGTTATTGAAGAAAAAACATCCAGAATTATAGAAGTTATTATTTCATCGGTAAAACCTTTTCAATTGATGATGGGTAAAATTATCGGAACATCATTAGCCGGTATTTTGCAATTTTTGATTTGGGTAATATTAGGTCTGTCTGCTATGTTTATTGTGTCAAGTATGTTTGGAGTTCATATGGGTGCATCAGCAGGAGCGCAGGCTCAAGCAATGCAGACTGCACAACAAGCTGCAGGTAGTAATATCGGTATGTATATCAAAGAATTGTGGAATCTGCCAATTGCGACTATCTTGATTTCTTTTATCATTTATTTTATAGGGGGTTACTTTTTATACAGTTCTTTTTATGCTTCTATTGGTGCGGCTGTCGATAATGAAACTGACTCACAACAATTTCTGTTGCCCATCATTATGCCTTTAATATTAGGAGTTTATATTGGTTTCTTCACGGTAATGAATGATCCAAATGGAACAGTGGCAACCGTTTTTTCAATGATTCCGCTTACGTCGCCAATTGTTATGATGATGCGAATTCCGTTTGGTGTTCCGATGTGGCAAATTATTGTTTCAATGGTAATTCTATTCAGTACTTTTCTCGGAGTTGTTTGGTTTGCTGCTAAGATTTACCGTGTTGGAATTTTGATGTATGGAAAAAAGCCAACATGGAAAGAGTTGATTAAGTGGATGAAGTATTAACAATCCGCCATATTTACTGCTACAGCGAGACCACCTTCTGAAGTTTCTTTGTATTTAGAGTTCATATCTTTGGCAGTTTTCCACATGGTTTCAATTACCTTATCAAGCGGAACTTTAGCATTTTTCGCATCGGTTTCCATGGCGAGTTCTGCGGCATTTATTGCCTTGATTGCGCCCATAGTATTGCGTTCTATACAAGGAATTTGCACCAAACCACCGATAGGGTCGCAAGTCATTCCGAGGTGATGTTCCATTGCTATTTCGGCAGCCATCAATACTTGGTCAGCAGTGCCACCCATAACTTCACATAAAGCTCCGGCTGCCATAGCGGAAGAAACACCTATTTCTGCCTGACAACCTCCCATAGCTGCAGAGATTGTTGAACCCTTTTTAAAGATGCTTCCAATTTCTCCAGCAACCATAAGGAATTGTTTGATTTCTTTTTCTCCAGCTTGATGATTTTCTATCACTAAATAATACATCAAAACAGCTGGAATTACCCCGGCACTTCCATTGGTTGGAGCCGTTACTACTCTTCCTAAAGCAGCATTTACTTCATTCACAGCTAAAGCAAAACAAGAAACCCATTTAAGAATTTGACGAAATTTAACTTCGGTTTTTCGAATGGATTCTAACCATTCTTGTGGAGAAGTATAGTTGGCCAAACCAATCAAACCTTGATGCATATCAAAAGCGCGTCGTCTTACATTTAAACCTCCAGGTAAAATTCCTTCAGAATGACAACCAATGTACATACATTCAAGCATGGTATTCCAAATTCGCATTAATTCGTGATGAATATTTTCTTCACTACGCATCGATTTTTCATTCTCATAAACGATTTCAGAAATCGATTTGTTTTGTGAAATCGTGTATTGTAATAATTCTTCTGCATTTTGAATTGAAAACGGGAAAGCACATTTGATTTCCATTTTCTTTTTGGCATTCACGCGCTCTTCTTTTACTACAAATCCGCCACCAACAGAGTAGAAGGTAGAAGTATATTCCGTATCATCATTTAAATAACCAGTAAATGTTAAACCATTAGCATGAAAAGGAAGGAAATTTTTATTAAAAACTATGTCTTGCAGAAAATAAAATGGAATGACAATATTGTTAGCTAAATTAATTTCGTTTTTATTTTTGATATTTTTTATAATTCCATCTATGTCTTGAACAGGAATATATTCAGGATCTTGTCCGCTTAATCCTAGCATTAAAGCCAAATCGGTAGCATGACCTTTTCCTGTTAAGGAAAGTGAACCATACAAATCAACTTTGACTCGGGTTATTTTATCGAACAAGTTTTCTGTTTGTAATTCAGATAAAAAGCGTTCAGCTGCACGCCAAGGTCCAAGTGTGTGAGAACTTGAGGGGCCAACACCAATTTTAAGCATATCAAATACGGAGATGCATTCTTCCATAAAACTATATCGATTTAGTTAAGCAAATATAGCTAATTACAGATTACGAATTAGGGTAATTATAACTTAAACATTACTCAAATTTAGAAATTTTTTAAAAAAAAATCTCTTGCACAAACAAGAGATTTTTCAACAATTAACTTAATTTAAACTAAAAACAATAACTATTTTCGGCTACTAATTTTGTTGTGATTGTTTCTCTCAATCCAACAATATTAGGCATGTTTGTATATTTTGTAAATCGGCGTAATCCCATTAGCATCATTCGTTGTTCATCGCCTTCAGCAAATGAAATAATGCTTTCTTTTCCTTTTTGGTTCACAACATCCACTGCTTTGTATAAATATAATTTTGCCATGGCTATTTGCTCTTTTACATTTTCTTCACCTTCTTTTTTGGCTAATTTTTCTGTGCGTAAAACAGTACTTTCTGCCATATAAATTTCAATTAACATATCGGCGGCAGCGGTTAATAATTGTTGTTGGTCTTCTAAATCTGGTCCGTATTTTTGAACGGCGCCACCAGCAACCATTAGGAATGCTTTTTTCAATTTACTGATTAACTCTTTTTCTTCAGAAAATAATTCAGAATAATCTGGAGTGTCAAATGAAGGAATGCCCATCAATTCTTCCTGCACTTTTGATGCTGGTCCAAGTAGATCAACGTGGCCTTTCATAGCTTTTTTAATTAACATACCTACTGATAACATTCGGTTGATTTCATTAGTTCCTTCGTAAATACGTGCGATACGCGCATCACGCCAAGCACTTTCCATCGGAGTATCTTCTGAGAATCCCATTCCGCCATAAATTTGAATTCCTTCGTCGGCACAATTTTGAACATCTTCGGAAACGGCAACTTTAAGTATTGAACATTCGATAGCAAATTCTTCTACGCCTTTTAGTTCGGCTTCCTGATGTGATGTCCCATCGGCTTCCCTAAATTTGATTCGGGTTTCAATATCTTTTGCAGCACGATAGGTGGCGCTTTCTCCAGCATAAGCAGAAGTGGCCATTTCGGCTAATTTATAACGGATAGCGCCAAAGCTTGAAATAAGTGAGTTAAACTGTATTCTTTCATTAGCATAATTCACTGCATTCGAAGTCACGCGACGTTGGGCATCCAAACAAGCTGCAGCCAATTTGATTCGCCCCACATTTAAAGCATTCATTGCAATTTTGAAACCTTCCCCACGACCAGCCAACATATTCTCGGCAGGAACTTTAGTCTCGTTAAAGAAAACCTGACGAGTAGAGGAAGCACGAATTCCGAGTTTATGCTCTTCTTCGTTCATGGTAATTCCGTTGCTTGGGTCATTTTCAATGATAAAACCAGTGATGTTTTTATCGTCTTCAATTCGCGCAAACACAATAAATAAAGAGCAAAAACCAGCATTAGAAATCCACATTTTTCCTCCCGTTATGCTATACGTTTTTCCGTCAGCAGAAAGTTCAGCTTTTGTTTTTCCTGAATTGGCATCACTACCGGCACCTGGTTCTGTTAAACAGTATGCCCCAAACCATTCGCCAGAAGCTAATTTAGGAACGTATTTTTGTTTTTGTTCTTCGGTTCCATAAAGTGTAATTGGCATTGTTCCTATTCCGGTATGTGCTCCAAAAGCTGTTGAAAATGAACCTGTGGCTCCTGAAATATAATCACAAACCAAGCACGTATCTACGAAACCCATTCCCATTCCACCATAAGCTTCAGGGACGGCTACGCTTAGGAACCCCATTTCACCGGCTTTCTTCATAACTTCTTCTGTAAAAGCATAATCTTTTGCCTCAAATCTGTTTTTGTTTGGCCATATTTCTTTGTCAACAAATTCCTTAACAGAATCTCGCATCATGATTTGCTCTTCCGAGAAATCCTCCGGAGTAAAGATGTCTTCACATTTTGTTTCTTTTACGAGGAATTGTCCTCCTCTTGTGATATCACTCATGGCTTTATTATTTTAAATTTTATTTACAACCTTGTTATTCCTGATTTATGAACGTGTCATTCCGAAGTATGAGGAATCTCATCAACCTGTTACTCAACATGATATTGCTGCGCCAATTCGAGCTATGCTCCCTTGTCTTCCTTCGTCAGAATGACAAAGTGTGTGGGTTATATTATCTCATAAACCCCAGCAGCACCTTGTCCGGTTCCAACACACATAGAAACGATTCCGTATTTATTACCGCGGCGTTTCATTTCGTCAAATAGTTGAACAGAAAGTTTAGCTCCTGTGCAACCCAATGGATGCCCGAGCGCAATTGCACCACCATTGACGTTAATGATATCCGGATTTATTCCTAATTCTCTTGTAACGGCTAAAGCTTGAGATGCAAAAGCTTCGTTTAGTTCAACTAAGTTAATATCGTTCAAATTCAATCCTGCTTGTTTTAAGGCTTTAGGAATGGCCTTCACCGGACCAATTCCCATGATTCGTGGTTCAACACCGGCAGCAGCATAGCTTATCATTCGGGCAATAGGAGTAAGGTTTAATTCTTTTACCATTTGCTCGCTCATAATTAAAACAAAAGCGGCTCCATCACTCATTTGAGAAGCATTACCGGCAGTTACACTGCCACCGGCTGCAAAAACAGGTTTTAACTTTCCTAAAGCGGCAGCATTGGTATCTGCTCTTGGTCCTTCGTCTTTAGTTACCGTATACGATTTTGTTTCTTTTTTACCGTTTTCATTAATAAAGGTTTGCTCAATAATTATCGGTACAATTTGTTTATCAAACTTCCCATCCGCTTGTGCCTGCAAGGCCTTTCTATGCGAATGGAAGGCAAATTCATCTTGGTCTTCTCGAGACACATTGAATTGTTTTGCCACCGCTTCAGCAGTTAATCCCATTCCCCAATAGTAATCTTCGTTTCCTGCTGCCGCCAAGGCATAATCAGGTGTTGGTTTATAGCCACCCATCGGGATAAATGACATACTTTCTGCACCACCGGCGATGATACAATCAGCCATGCCGCATTGAATTTTAGAAGTTGCCATGGCTATGGTTTCTAATCCGGAAGCGCAATACCTATTCACTGTCACACCCGGCACATCCGTTACTCTTAATCCCATAAGCGAAATCAAACGGGCGACGTTTAATCCTTGTTCGGCTTCGGGCATGGCATTTCCAACCATCACGTCATCGATACGGGTTTTGTCAAAATCAGGTAGCTCGTTCATCATGTATTGAATGGTTTCTGCTGCCAATTCATCGGGACGTTTAAATCTAAACACACCCTTTGGCGCTTTTCCAACGGCGGTTCTGTATGCTTTTACTATATAGGCTGTTTTCATTTTTTTCATTTTTAAGATGATAGATAGAGAGATGTTAGATGATAGACTTTTTGTCTATTGTCTCTTCGTCTATTATCTATTATCTAATTTCTTAACGGTTTACCTTTGGTTAACATGAACTGAATTCTTTCCAGAGTTTTTCTCTCTGTACACAAGCTTAAAAACGCTTCTCTTTCGATATCTAATAAATATTGTTCGCTTACTAGTGTTGGTTCAGATAAATCGCCACCAGCCATTACATAAGCTAATTTGTTAGCAATTTTTTGATCGTGTTCTGAGATGTATTTTCCAGCTAGCATTTGATCGGTCCCTACTAAGAACATACCCAAGGCTTGCTTACCCAATACTTTTACATCTGTTCTACGGATTGGCTGTGTATAACCTTGCTCTGCCATTTGCAATGCCACTTGTTTGGCCACAGCAATTTGTCGATCTTTGTTGATTACAACAATATCTTTTCCTTTTTGTAACACCCCTGTATCAAAGGCTTCGTAAGCCGAAGTAGAAACTTTTGCCATGGCTACCGCTAAGAAATATTCTTGAAGCACATTTAGTTCCACATCGTTTTTATGAAATAAGTCTGATGCTCTTAGTGCCATTTCTTTAGAACCACCACCGCCAGGAATTACCCCAACTCCAAATTCTACCAAACCCATATAACTTTCGGCAGCAGCCACAACTCTATCGGCATGCATTGTCATTTCGCAACCGCCACCTAATGTCATTCCGTGGGGAGCAACAATAACAGGAATAGAAGAATAGCGACAACGCATCATCGTATCTTGAAAATATTTGATGGCCATATTTAGTTCGTCATATTCTTGTTCAACTGCCATCATAAATATCATTCCAATATTGGCACCAACAGTAAAATTGGCTGCTTGATTTCCGATAACTAATCCGTTGTATTGAGTTTCAGCAAGGTCAATGGCTTTATTAATTCCTGCCAAAACATCACCACCAATTGTATTCATTTTTGATTGGAATTCAAGGTTTAAGATACCATCACCTAAATCATGAATTACAGCACCACTATTGCTCCATACTTTTTTACTATCTCGAATATTGTTAAGGATTATAAAACTGTCTTGTCCTGGAACTTTAGTTTGAGATTTTGTTGATATATTATAGTAATAGGTTGCGCCATCTTTTACAGTGTAGAAACTAGTACTTCCAGAAGTAAGCATTTCACTAACCCAAGCTGCAGGTTTATATCCTTCAGTTTGCATCAATTCAATACCTTTTTCTACACCAATGGCATCCCATATTTCGAATGGTCCGTTTTCCCAACCGAAACCTGCTTTCATGGCGTAATCAATTTTGTAGAATTCGTCTGTTATTTCTGTAACTCTATTGGAGCAATAGGCAAACATAGCCGAGAAATTCTTTCTATAG
>CANJWG010000039.1 GCA_947478365.1 Flavobacteriaceae bacterium
CCTAAATACTGTGAAAATTCAAACATGTTTTCCGGAATTTTTTGAATTATAAGCAAATGTAAGCTGAATATTTAAGCTATGCAAAAACAAAATCAATTTTTATTAATTAGTTTTTATCACTAATTTTGCATAGCTATTTTAGGAGCTATTCCTGCAGGCAGGCAGGCAGGTCCCGCTTTCCGCGCTACATGGTAGCTTGCTTCAATCTGGGCTAGTTTCAAAAAATTACTTATTAACATATATCAATACAAAATGGAATATAGAATAGAGAAAGACACCATGGGCGAAGTTAAAGTTCCTGCCGATAAATATTGGGGGGCACAAACCGAACGTTCTAGAAATAATTTTAAAATTGGTCCATCAGCATCAATGCCAAAAGAAATAATAGAAGGTTTTGCCTATCTAAAAAAAGCGGCTGCTTATGCCAATTGTGATTTAGGTGTTCTATCAACCGAAAAACGAGATGCAATTGCAGCCGTTTGTGACGAAATCCTTGCCGGTAAACTAGCTGATGAATTTCCTTTAGTAATATGGCAAACTGGTTCCGGCACCCAAAGTAACATGAATGTAAACGAAGTGATTGCGAATCGCGCTCAAGTTTTAGCCGGATTCAAAATTGGCGAAGGCGAGCAAATGGTAAAAGCAAATGACGATGTGAACAAATCACAATCATCAAACGATACGTTTCCAACAGGAATGCATATTGCTTGCTATAAAGCTGCTGTTGAAACTACAATTCCAGGAGTTGAAAAACTTCGCGATACGTTAGATGCAAAAGCAAAGGAATACATGAAGGTGGTTAAAATTGGAAGAACTCACTTAATGGATGCCACGCCATTAACACTTGGTCAGGAAATTTCGGGTTATGTTGCTCAATTGAATTACGGTATCAAAGCCTTAAAAAATACACTTGCTCATTTATCTGAAGTTGCTCTTGGCGGAACTGCCGTTGGAACCGGATTAAATACACCGATGGGGTATGATGTAAAAGTAGCTGAATATATTGCCAAATTTACAGGACATCCATTCGTAACAGCTCCAAATAAGTTTGAGGCTTTGGCTTCTCATGATGCCATTGTTGAAGCGCATGGCGCTTTAAAACAATTAGCAGTTTCTTTAAATAAAATTGCAAATGATGTTAGAATGTTAGCTTCGGGTCCGCGTTCAGGTATTGGAGAAATCCTCATTCCTGAAAACGAACCGGGATCTTCAATTATGCCAGGAAAAGTAAACCCAACACAATGTGAAGCTTTAACTATGGTTTGTACACAGGTTATGGGAAATGATGTTGCAATCTCAGTTGGAGGAATGCAAGGCCATTATGAATTGAATGTTTTCAAACCGGTTATGGCAGCCAACTTTTTACAATCGGCACGATTACTTGGTGATGCCTGTGTTTCGTTTGAAGAACATTGCGCTAGCGGAATCGAACCAAATCATAAACGAATCAAAGAATTAGTTGATAATTCATTAATGCTGGTAACTGCATTGAATACTAAAATTGGCTATTACAAATCGGCTGAAATAGCTCAAACTGCTCATAAAAATGGAACAACTTTAAAAGAAGAAGCCGTTCGATTGGGCTACGTTACTGCAGAAGATTTTGATGCTTGGGTAAAACCGGAAGATATGGTAGGCAGTTTAAAATAATTGCTGCGCTAATTCTCTAGCTCTAGTCAAATAAAAAAAAATCCCGATTTACATCGGGATTTTTCGATCTGTCAAAATCAAACAAAACAATAATCAAACTATTTTTTCTTTATAAACATATTGGTGTAATATTTTTTTCCAGTTGTTTCATCTACAGTAATTGATATACCCAAATGAGTGTAATCACCTTCGATGTTGGCTTTATGACCTGGGCTGTTTAACCAAGCACT
Source organism: Flavobacteriaceae bacterium (assembly GCA_947478365.1). Taxonomy (GTDB): domain Bacteria; phylum Bacteroidota; class Bacteroidia; order Flavobacteriales; family Flavobacteriaceae; genus Flavobacterium. The sequence goes on from CANJWG010000039.1 coordinate 1,881, forward strand.
AATTGCACTTTCTGCGGTTTGGTAATTGTAGGCAATGTTCTCTCCTACTTTTTCTGCTCCTAAAACTTGGATCAGATTGTTAGATCTTTGTTGAAAATAATCGTGATTTACGACATTATTATCAATCATGTAAATATTGTGCTCTTGTGATTTATAAGAGATGTGATTAATTACTTGAAGTGTATTCAATCCAATACTTGTTCGATAATTATTGATAAGTGTGACAAGTTTCAACTCAGCTTCATTGTAATTGTAGGAAGTTACAAGTTTGTTGTCAGTTGAAGAGGCTTCTGAAGAATCAGAAGAACAAGACACCATAGTGAACACGATTGCAAGCGGCAACAATGCTCTAAACATTTTTGCTTTCATAGTAGTAGGTTAAGTTTTTAATAAAGTAGATGTGGGGCAAACACTTTATTTCGATTTATATTGACAGTTTTTAATAAAGTAGATGTGGGGCAAACACTTTATATATTTAAATTTATAAGAACGTATTGTTTGTTTTCGTTGGACAATTTTACATCTTTTATCGTTTAAAATACAAATAAAATCGATGAAATGCACAGTTTTTAATATAATATAGGTACAATTCTTACTTTAATTGATTTTATCTATACTTATTCTATCAGTTCATAAAACAGAAAAAACCACTCTTATAAGTGGTCTTTATAATTTTGAATAGTAGTAATACAATTTATGGTGATAGTCTATCTATCTTCCAACTGAAATCTTTTTTCACTTGGTATCGTATTCTATCGTGCAATCGGTTTGTTCTTCCCTGCCAAAATTCTACTTCAATTGGCCTAACTAAAAATCCTCCCCAAAATTCTGGGCGTAAAATTTCTTTACCTTCAAAAGTGGTTTCTAGTTCTTTTAACTTTTTGTCTAAATAGTCTCTTGATGGAATAACTTCGCTTTGAGATGATACTATTGCTCCTAGTTTACTTCCATCTGGTCTTGAACTGAAATAATTATCTGAAATTGTTTCTGGAATTTTCTCTGCTATTCCTTTTATAATAACTTGTCTTTCCATACTATGCCAAAAAAAGGAGAGACAAACATTAGGATTGTTAAGGATAGCTTTTCCTTTCTCAGAATTATAATTGGTATAAAATACAAAGCCTTCCACACTATATTTTTTAAGTAAAACAACTCTCGATTTTGGAAAACCATCTAAACCAATGGTTGCAATAGTCATAGCATTGACTTCTCCCGAAGCTTCGGGACAAAAAAACTCCTGGGTTTCATTAAACCATTTGTGAAATAAATTAATAGGATCATGGGGAATAGTGTTTTCCAAAAGCTTACTTTTCTCGTAGGATTTTCTATAATTGCTTAAGTCTTCCATTTTTACTTTTTAATTTACGTTACAAAATTAACACAATTCTTTTGTGAACCGTTTTATTAAAACTCAAAAACTTTTCCATCATCAGCAAGTAGTAGATCTGAAAATAGCATTTCCGCTTCCTGTCTAAATAAATCAATAGAATCGTATCGTGTGCTGAAATGTCCTAAAATTAGTTGTTTAACATTCGCTTTACTAGCTATATTGGCTGCTTGTTTAGCCGTGCTATGCATTGTTTTCTCGGCTTTGTCGGCTTCTGATTCTAAAAATGTAGTTTCATGATATAACACATCACAATTATGAATTATAGGAATTATTGATTCATCATACATAGTGTCGCTACAAAATGCATAGCTTTTAGGTTGGATTGGATCAAAAGTTATTTCTTTATTTGGAATTATAGTACCATCGTCAAGGGTTATATCGCTTCCGTTTTTTATTTTTTGATAATAACACGTATCTATTTTATACTCTTGGACAGCCTCAATATTCAACTTTCTGTCACCAACTTTTTCCTGAAACAAAAAGCCATTGGTATATATTCTGTGTTTTAAGGGAATTGTTTTTACAATTACTTTTTCATCTTCATAAATAATTTCACTTTCTTTAGATGTTAACTCATGAAAATATAAATTGTATCCTGTAAACGAATTGGAATAGCGCAACTGAAGCAATATAATTTCTTTTATGCCTTTTGGTCCATAAACATGTAAATCGCTTTGACGGTTAAGCAACATGAAGGTTGAAATCAAACCCACTAATCCATAAAGATGATCTCCATGTAAATGCGAAATAAAAATATGATTGATTTTAGAGAATTTGAGTTTGTTTTTGCGCAACTGCACTTGAGTTCCTTCGCCGCAATCAATTAAGAACATTCGGTTTCTAATTTCCAAAACCTGAGAAGTTGGATTAGTTATAGTTCGTGGAGTTGCTGCATAACAGCCAAGGATGGTTAACTTCATTTAAAATTGATAATTGATAATAAATAATTACTCTATTGGCTAAAATCCCAAATCGCGTTCTATCTCTTCCATTTCTATGATGTCATGAGCTTCTAAATTTGTTGGCACTACTATAAGTTGTGAAGGAACATCATTAAGATTAATTGAATACGTTACCAGTACTAATGATTTTTTTGCTTTTTTATGCAACTTAGACATTTCCGAAAATAATTTAATATCATTGATTGTTATCGCTTTGTCATGAGATAAATCAATTATCAAGTTTTGAGATTTAAAAGTAGTGTACTCATGATTTAACTTCTGATAAAACTCGGTAGTACTGCCTTCCGTATTTCTAATAGTTGTGGTATTTCCTTTTTGTTCTACTTTCATTTTAGAAGATGAATAAAATATTTATAATGCGAATTTACTAAGATTTTGCCACTATTCATTGATTTGTTGCTAGGATAATCAATTTAAAAATGTAGTTCATGGGAAATTATGGTTTTTCATCGATTAAACACCTGTTTTTTAAACATTTTATAGACGAAACACAAAAAAAAACGTCTAAAACACTTGAATTCATTGATTTTGTCGATTAAACGACTTTTAAGGTTAGTTATCGAAAATATTTTACGTCGGAGAAGTGTTGCCGTAGTTTTGGTGAATAAATAAGAAACTAAGATTATGAAAACGGCTAATAACACAATGAATCAAGGAAATTTAACTAACGTTAGATTATTTGTTTTATTTGTTTTATTAATGTTATCTACAACTGGAGCATTTGCTCAAGCAAACACTACAGGTGTTGTTGCAACTACTTCAACTCAAGTTTCTGTTTGTAATTATGCTACTAATGTTATTACTACTGATAATAATGTTGCTTCAACTGCAATGGATTTTGCGATTTGGTTTATGGGTTCTAAAAAAACTACAAACGATTCATCAAACGGAATATTCAGCAAAAAACAATTGATTAACTCTGGTATTAATACCAATAGTGTTTTAATCAGATCTTTCTTGAAAAAAGTGTCTACTCAAGAAAAGGGCATTGCATAATTATTTTTTATGTATTTTGATTTGTTTAGAAAATTAAAAAAGTCGCGAAGATAGAGACTTTTTTATGCTTTCAATTTTAATATAATCATTATGTTATTGTTTAGCTTTTAATGCTTTGTATTTATCGGTCATTTCAAGAGCATTGTAAACGCTTAACAAGGTTTTCTTAGCAGCATCATCTTCTGGTTTTAATTCTACAGCTTTTTCAAGAAAAGGCAAGACTGATTTGAAACACTTTTCTCTTTCAGCTTTTATAACTTCATATCGCTTGTTGTCTTTTTCTGAAGTTCCTAATTTATTCATTTCTGAAACGTATTTTTCGTCTGCTCTTAATTTTAATTCCGATAGATTTAAAAGTGCATTAAAATAATTTGGATCTATTTCTAATGTTCTTTTGTAATACATTTCCGCTTCAGCAAGTTTATTTGCATTAGCACTTATTACTCCTAGGTTATAAACTAAATCCGCATTATTTGGTTTTTTTGCCAATGCTTCATTAATTAGTTTTGTGTAATTATCAAAATCATTAATTTTTAAATATAAATCGGCTTCCGTTAAAATCAGACCGCTATCCTCCGGATTGGCATTTCTTGCATCAGCAATAGCAGCTTTGGCTTCTTCAATTTTTCCATCTTCAACAAGTATTAATGCAATATTTTTATATATTTCACCCACTTTAGATGGGATTTTCTCTTCCCTTGGTTTAGAATGAGAACCTGCTTTTACAGCCAAATCACGTAAAGTTTTATTCTCACCAAAATTTTCTTCTGTTTTAGAAGTAGCATTATAAGCAAAATATAAGGTGCCTTCTCCAGTATATTTTAGTCTTTTTAACTCAGTGTAATATTCCAATGCTATATCATAATCTAAACCATTTACAGCATAACTAGCAGCATAGTATAATTTATCTTGGTCTTTTTTGTCCAATTGATAAACAGAATACAAAACATCTCCAGCTTCTTTAAATTTCTTTGCATCACCTAAATTTATAGCAACATTAACTAAAATTGGTTTAAAAGTAGAAATGTCTTTTACAATTTCGTCTGTAAAAACTTTTTTTCCGGTTTTCTTTTCATAATCCAATGTAGCATTGTAAGCATTAGCTATATCTGTAATAGCTTTTGGATTAAAAAGTTTAATTAATTTATCAGGACTTGCAGTAGGTCCTAGCACTGCCATTTCAATACCTGGGATACTTACTCTATAAAAATCATAATATACCTTATCGCCTTCTTCGGTTGCAAGAGGTGCTAATTTATCTAAATTAGCTTTGTAATCGGCTAAATCATCAGCAGAAGGAACGTCTTTTTCATAAATTTTTTTTAATTTTTTTAACTCATCTTTTTGTGCAAAAGACGAAACAGAAACTAATACAGCAGAAGCAAGTATAATGTGTTTAAATTTCATTTTTTTATTTTTTAGTTTATAAATAAAATCACCAATTAAAAAAATCTAATTGGTGATATAGCGTTTTTATTCATCGTCCTCAGTATCGTCTTCAGCACCATCTTCCTCTACGATATCAACGTCTTCTTCGTCTTCATCATCTACTGATCCATCATCTTCAAGAACTTCTAGTACCGGTTTCACTCTTTCGATAGTTTCCACTTCAATAATATTTCCATCTTCGTCAACTTCAGGTTCTGAGACATCATCTTTCATCACTTTGGTAACTGCAGCAATGGAATCGTTTCCTTTAATATTAATAAGTTTCACACCTTGCGTTGCTCTTCCCATTACTCTCAAATCTTCAACCGCCATTCTAATTGTTAATCCGGATTTGTTTATGATCATCAAATCATCTGCATCTGTAACCGAATTAATAGAAATTAGTTTTCCTGTTTTCTCCGTAATGTTCAAAGTTTTTACTCCTTTTCCACCCCGGTTTGTAATTCTGTATTCGTCAAGAGCAGAACGCTTTCCATAACCGTTTTCAGCAACTACAAGAATTTCACTTTCCATGTCATTTACAGTTACCATGCCAATTACTTCATCTGTTTCATCTTTCAAAGTAATTCCACGAACACCAGAAGCAGTTCTTCCCATTGGTCGCGTTTTAGTTTCTTCGAAACGAACTAGTTTTCCTGACTTAACGGCTAAAATTATTTGGCTTTCACCATTTGTTAACTGAGCTCCTAATAATTCGTCATCTTCTTTAATAGTGATGGCTGCAACCCCGTTAACTCTTGGTTTAGAATATTTGTCCAAAGAAGTTTTCTTAACCTGACCTTTTTTGGTAACCATGATTAAGTTATGACTATTGGTATATTCTTTATCTTTTAAATCTTGCGTACAAATGAACGCTTTTACTTTATCATCTGATTCAATATTGATAAGATTTTGCAGTGCTCTTCCTTTTGCGGTTTTACTACCTTCCGGAATTTCATATACACGCATCCAGAAACATTTTCCTTTTTGCGTAAAGAACATCATGTATTGATGGTTTGTGGCCACATACATATGCTCTAAGAAATCCTGATCTCTTGTTCCGGCACTTTTTTGGCCAACTCCTCCTCTATTCTGTGTTTTGTATTCGGTAAGGTTTGTACGCTTGATATATCCTGCGTGAGAGATTGTGATAACTACATTCTCATCAGCAATTAAATCTTCTATACTTACATCTCCGCCAGAATATTCGATAAGCGAACGACGATCGTCACCGTATTTATCTCTGATTTCGATCAACTCTTCTTTAATTAATTCCATTCTTAATTCTTTGCTTGCTAACAAATCTCTCAAACGTTGAATTAATTTCATTATTTCATCATACTCTGCTCTTAACTTGTCTTGCTCTAAACCGGTTAACTGACGTAGTCGCATTTCAACTATCGCTCTGGCTTGAATATCTGACAAACTAAACCTTTCAATCAATTTACCTCTTGCTTCATCACCATCTTTAGAAGAACGGATCAATGCAATTACTTCATCTATATTATCTGAAGCAATAATCAAACCTTCTAAAATATGAGCTCTTTCTTCTGCTTTGCGTAATTCGAATTGTGTTCTTCTAATTACAACTTCATGGCGATGCTCTACGAAATAGTGAATCAAATCTTTTACATTCAACATTTGCGGCCTTCCTTTTACCAGCGCTATATTATTAACACTGAACGAAGATTGCAATTGAGTGAACTTATATAGCGTATTCAAAACTACGTTAGGAACAGCATCTCGTTTCAATTCATAAACGATACGCATTCCGTTTCTATCCGATTCGTCACGGATATTTGAAATACCTTCAATTTTTTTATCGTTAATCAAATCGGCAGTTTTCTTAATCATTTCTGCCTTGTTCACCTGATATGGAATTTCAGAAACTACGATAGCTTCCCTTCCGTTTGATTCCTCAAAACTTATTTTGGCACGAATAACAATTCTTCCTCTTCCCGTTTTGAATGCTTCACGAACGCCTTCCATTCCGTAGATTGTTCCTCCAGTTGGAAAATCCGGTGCTTTTATATGCGTGATTAATTCGTCAATTTCGATATCATTGTTATCTATATAGGCTAATGTTCCATCAATAACTTCTGTTAAGTTGTGTGGTGCCATATTGGTAGCCATACCAACTGCAATTCCTGACGCTCCATTTATAAGTAAATTTGGAACACGGGTTGGCATGACGGTTGGCTCTTGCAGCGTATCGTCAAAATTTAATTGAAAGTCTACCGTTTCTTTGTCAATATCTGCCATAATGTCTTCCGACATTTTTTTCATTCTAGCTTCAGTATAACGCATAGCGGCTGGACTATCTCCATCAATAGAACCAAAGTTACCTTGACCGTCAACTAATAAATAACGTAAACTCCATTCCTGAGCCATACGAACCATAGCGTCATAAACTGAAGTATCGCCGTGAGGGTGATACTTTCCTAAAACTTCTCCAACAATTCTTGCTGATTTTTTATGAGCTCTATTAGAAAAAACTCCTAAATCATACATTCCGTATAAAACTCTTCTGTGCACTGGCTTTAAACCATCACGCACATCAGGCAATGCTCTTGATACAATAACCGACATCGAATAATCAATGTAAGCTGATTTCATTTCATCTTCGATGTTAATCGGAATTAACCTTTCTCCGTCAGACATATTTTATAAATTATTTAATAAAAATTACTTTAAATTCAAAACGTGCTAATATAGAATATTTAAAAATTTTAGCATCCATTTTTGCTCACAAATTTTAATGATTTATTAACAAAATAAGGGGTGTTTTTGGTTAATAAATTACTTGTATAACCGCTTTTATTATTGGCTTTTTTTTTGTCTATTAGCTGACACTACATTTAGTGGGAATAGTTTTTGTTTGAATGATTCTTAATAACTAAATTTACATTACCAATTATATATTATGGATGATAACTTTTCACCTAGAGTTAAAGATGTGATTACCTACAGCAAAGAGGAAGCGTTGCGATTAGGTCATGATTTCATTGGTACAGAGCATCTAATGCTCGGTATATTAAGAGACGGTAATGGCAAAGCAATTACTATTCTTAATAATCTTTCTATTGATTTAGAACATTTACGAAAGAAGGTTGAAGTGCTCAGCCCGGCAAATCCAAATGTAGAAATCAGTAATGAAAAGAAAAATCTACACTTGACTCGTCAAGCGGAACGTGCTTTGAAAACTACTTTTCTAGAAGCTAAAGTGTTTCAAAGTACGTCTATCAGTACAGCACATTTATTATTGTGTATTTTAAGAAATGAGAATGATCCAACAACCAAACTACTGCATCGTTTAAAAATAGACTATAATGTAGTTAAAGAACAGTATTTAAATATGACACCAAATGAAGAAGATTTTAATGATAGTTTGCCAACAAACGAATCCTTTAATGATGACTCAGGACAAGATGACAGTTTAAAAGAAGGCAGTTTTAATAATCCGGCAAATAAGACCAATAAAAAATCTAAAACGCCTGTTTTGGATAATTTTGGGCGTGATTTAACCGAGATGGCAGAAGAAGGAAAACTCGACCCAGTGGTTGGTCGTGAAAAAGAAATCGAAAGAGTTTCTCAAATTCTTAGCAGAAGAAAGAAAAACAATCCACTATTAATCGGTGAACCTGGTGTTGGTAAATCTGCCATAGCAGAAGGTTTAGCATTGCGAATTATTCAAAAGAAAGTATCGCGTATTTTATTTAACAAAAGGGTAGTAACTTTAGATTTAGCATCTCTAGTTGCCGGAACAAAATACCGTGGCCAATTTGAAGAAAGAATGAAAGCCGTTATGAACGAATTGGAAAAAAATGACGATATTATTCTCTTTATTGATGAAATTCATACTATCGTTGGAGCTGGTGGCGCAACTGGTTCACTAGATGCTTCCAACATGTTTAAACCAGCTTTAGCAAGAGGTGAAATACAATGTATTGGTGCTACAACGCTTGACGAATACCGTCAATATATTGAGAAAGATGGAGCCTTAGAAAGACGTTTCCAAAAAGTAATCGTTGAACCAACTTCGGTGGAAGAAACTATTACGATTTTGAATAATATCAAAAATAAATACGAAGATCATCATAGCGTAACTTATACAGATGGAGCGATTGAAGCTTGTGTTAAATTGACCAACAGGTATATGTCTGAGCGTTTTCTTCCGGACAAAGCTATTGATGCTTTGGATGAAGCTGGTTCAAGAGTTCACATTACCAATATTGATGTTCCAAAACAAATTTTGGATTTAGAACGTCAGTTGGAAGAAGTGCGCGATTTAAAAAATTCAGTTGTTAAGAAACAAAAATATGAAGAAGCGGCCAAACTTCGTGACGATGAAAAGCGTTTAGAAAAAGACTTAGCCATCGCACAAGAACAATGGGAAGAAGATTCTAAAAGTAATCGGATTCAGGTTACTGAAGATAACGTTGCCGATGTTGTATCAATGATGACTGGAATTCCTGTTAATCGTATTGCGCAAACCGAAAGTAATAAATTGGCTCATTTACCTGAATTAATTAAAGGAAAAGTAATTGGACAGGACGAAGCAGTATTGAAAATTTCTCGTTCGATTCAAAGAAATCGTGCTGGTTTGAAAGACCCAAACCGCCCAATTGGATCATTTATTTTCTTAGGGCAAACCGGTGTTGGAAAAACACAGTTAGCCAAAGTTTTAGCCAAAGAATTATTCGACTCCGAAGATGCTTTAATTAGAATTGACATGAGCGAATACATGGAGAAATTTGCTATTTCCCGTTTAATTGGTGCTCCTCCGGGATATGTAGGTTATGAAGAAGGTGGTCAATTAACAGAAAAAGTTAGAAGAAAACCTTACTGTGTAGTGCTTTTAGATGAAATTGAAAAAGCACATCCCGATGTTTTTAACATGATGTTGCAAGTTTTAGATGATGGTTATCTTACTGATAGTTTAGGTCGTAAAATCGACTTCAAAAACACTATCATCATTATGACATCTAATGTTGGAGCACGACAATTGAAAGATTTTGGACAAGGTGTTGGATTCGGAACTGCGGCAAAAATTGCGCAAGCTGATGATAATTCAAAGAGCGTTATCGAAAATGCTTTGAAAAAAACCTTTGCTCCTGAATTCTTAAACCGAATAGACGACGTAATTGTCTTTAATCCATTAGAAAAACACGATATCGATTTGATTATCGAAATCGAATTAAAGAAACTATTTGGTAGAGTTTCAGAATTAGGATACACATTAAATCTTTCAGATAAAGCTAAGGCATTCATAGCTGAAAAAGGTTTTGACAAACAATTTGGTGCTCGTCCGCTTAAAAGAGCTATTCAAAAATATGTTGAAGATGCTTTAGCTGAGGAAATAATAACCTCTAAAATTGCGTCAGGAGATATAATCTTTATGGATTTAGACGAAACAACTCAAGAGCTGACAGTTAACATTCAAAAAGCTAAAAAATCTACGAGTTAAGAAATAAAAAGTAACTTTAAGCCACGAATATAATTCGTGGCTTTTTAATTTAAATACAATGATAAAAAACAAACATCTTTTGATTCTATTTTTTATTGCAATGATTATTGTTGTTATTGGTGCTTTATTCAAAATTACACATTGGGCATTTGCAGGAATAACAGGAAATACTATGCTTTCAATTGGATTAGCATCCGAAGCCTTAGTTATAGTGTTATTAATCCTTAAGATAACTAAAGATAACAAATCCGATTTTCTAAATAAATAATGAATTCTTACTTTGAAATAGTATTCAGAAGCGTTTCCGTTTACCTTTTTATGGTAATCGCGTTAAGAGTTTTTGGTAAAAAAGAATTATCACAACTTAACACCGCTGATATCATTCTGATTTTGCTCTTAAGCAATTCTGTGCAAAATGCTATGGTTGGCAGCAATTCATCATTATTAGGAGGTATTACAGCAGCAGTAGCATTGTTCATCATTAATTTTATTTTCAAGAAAATAATGCTAAATTCAATGTTAATCAAAGGATTGGTGCAAGACAAGCCCATAATATTAATTCATAACGGAAAAATTGATTTCAGATCCTTAGCAAAATTAGATATTACTTCCGAGGAATTGCAAGAAGCCATGCGCGAACATGGAACAGAATTTTACAAAGATGTAAAACTAGCTATGTTCGAAATTGATGGAAACATAAGTATTATTTCAGAAAATGAAAATCTAAAACAAACACATCACAAACGTAAAATTCATAAAACTTTGGGTAATCTAAACAATTAAATCATGAACATACTATCACAACTCATCGTCGGATTTATTGCCTTTTTACACATTTACTTTCTTTGGCTCGAAATGTTTTCATGGACCACACATGGAAGAAAAGTGTTTAAAAAAATTCCTGAAGATCAATTTGAAAAGACAAAAGTCATGGCTACCAATCAAGGATTGTACAATGGTTTTCTAGCGGCTGGATTGATTTGGTCACTATGCATTACAAATGTTGATTGGAGCAAAAACATAGCTGCTTTCTTCCTTTCCTGTGTTTTAATTGCCGGAGTTTACGGAGCAATGACTGATTCTAAAAGGATTTTCTTTGTTCAGGCTGTTCCAGCTATTTTGGGTTTGTTAAGTTTTATGCTGCAGATTTAATCCTCCAACTCCAACATAAAACTATTCAAAAAAGCTAGAGAGTTTTCAATGTCATAATGTAGAATTCTGTCTTCTTTAACCAACGGTACATCAGCTCTATAAGATTTCAGGAATGTTTCTATAAACTCACTTGATTGTAACGGACGTCTAAATTCTATGGCTTGCGAAGCATTAATTAATTCAATAGCGAGAATTCTCTCAAGATTCTCCATAACCTTCAAACACTTCGTAGCTGCATTTGCTCCCATGCTTACATGATCTTCTTGTCCGTTACTGGAAACAATACTATCAATACTAGCTGGAGTGGCTAACTGTTTATTTTGGCTAGCAATACTTGCAGCTGTATATTGTGGAATCATTAATCCAGAATTAAGTCCTGGATTGTCTACTAAAAATGCTGGTAATCCTCGCAAACCTGAAATCAGTTGGTAAGTTCTTCTTTCAGATATGCTTCCTAATTCGGATAACGCTATTGCCAGAAAATCTAAAGCTAATGCTAAAGGTTGTCCATGAAAATTTCCTCCAGAAATAATGACATCTTCTCCAGTAAAAATATTAGGATTATCAGTAACCGAATTGATTTCTGTTTTAAAAACTTTCTTCACATATTCAATCGTATCTTTTGAAGCGCCATGCACCTGCGGAATACAACGAAAGGAATATGGATCCTGAACATGAGCTTTTTGTTGGGAAATAATTTGACTTCCTGCCAATAACTCCTTCATTCTTCTTGCTGTTACTATTTGTCCTTTGTGCGGACGAACCATATGAATTAGTTCATGAAAAGGTTCTATCCTACCATCAAATCCTTCTAATGAAATAGCTGAAATCACATCTGAAAAATAAGAATACTGCATAGCTTTCAACAAGACATAACAGCCATAAGAACTCATAAACTGTGTGCCATTTAGTAAGGCCAAACCTTCTTTAGATTGCAATACAATAGGCTGCCAGTTAAACTTTTTTAACACATCGGAAGCATGTACTTTTTTACCTTCAAAATTTACTTCACCTTCCCCTAATAAAGGCAATGACAAGTGCGCCAAAGGTGCTAAATCGCCGCTAGCACCAAGCGAACCCTGTGTATAAATTACAGGAAGAATATCATTGTTATAAAATTCAATCAACCGCTCCACCGTTAGCAACTGCACACCCGAATGCCCATAGCTTAA
>CANJWG010000040.1 GCA_947478365.1 Flavobacteriaceae bacterium
GCAATTGGATTGGTAGAAGTTGCTTTTCCTTTTTGATGTTCTCTGTAATGACGGGTTACGGTTCCATGAGCTGCTTCCGCTTCAACCGTTTTTCCATCAGGTGTAACCAAAACAGAAGTCATTAATCCTAAAGAACCAAATCCTTGAGCAACTGTATCCGACTGAACATCGCCGTCATAGTTTTTACATGCCCAAACAAATCCGCCGTTCCATTTCATGCAAGATGCTACCATGTCGTCGATTAATCGATGTTCGTAAGTCATACCGTTTGTTTCAAAATCAGCTTTGTAATATTGTTGATACACTTCTTCAAAAATATCTTTAAATCGTCCGTCATACGCTTTTAAGATAGTATTTTTTGTAGAAAGATATAATGGCCATTTTTTTGTCAAAGCCATTTGAAAAGAAGAATGTGCGAATCCGTAGATACTTTCATCTGTATTGTACATTGACATAGCAACTCCGTCTCCTTTAAAGTCGTAAACATTCCAAGTGGTTGTTTCTCCAGCTTGATTAGTAAAAGACATGGTTAGGGTTCCTTTTCCTTTAATAACTTTATCGGTTGCTTTGTATTGATCTCCAAAAGCATGACGTCCAATAACAATAGGTTTTGTCCAGCCTTGAACATATCGAGGAACGTTTTTCATTATAATCGGCTCGCGGAAAACAGTTCCTCCAACGATGTTACGTATGGTTCCGTTTGGTGATTTCCACATTTCAGAAAGATTGAATTCTTTTACTCTTTCTTCATCTGGTGTTATTGTGGCACATTTTATACCTACATTATATTTTTTAATAGCTTCAGCTGAGTCAATGGTAACCTGGTCTTTGGTAGCATTTCTGTGCTCTATGCCTAAGTCGTAATATTTTATATCTAAGTCTAAATAAGGAAGGATTAATTGTTCTTTAATAAAGCTCCAAATAATTCGTGTCATTTCATCGCCATCCAATTCTACTACTGGGTTAGCTACTTTAATTTTTGCCATATTGTTGAAGTTGTTTTTTTAAAATTTTTTGCGAAGCAAATATAATTAATATGATAGAAATTCTGTTGTTCGCCAAGACGAAATCGATTGAATTATGATATTGTTATTTTACCTTTAATAAAATAACGATTTGACAATATAACCCATTTAAATTAAAAGAATAAAAAAAGTCTCGCTTAAAACCGAGACTTTTTTATGAACATAAAGTTTTGAATTATCTTCTTCTTTCTTTGATTTTTGCTTTTTTACCAGTAAGTTCTCTAAAGTAGTAGATACGAGCTCTTCTAACTTTTCCTCTTTGGTTAACTTCTACTTTTTGTAAAGCTGGCATATTAACTGGGAAGATACGTTCTACGCCAACTGCTCCAGACATTTTACGGATTGTAAAAGTTTCAGTCATTCCTGAACCTTTTCTTTGGATGACTACTCCTTTGAAAAACTGAGTTCTTGTTTTTTCACCTTCTTTAATTTCGTAGTACACAGTGATGGTATCACCAGCTCCGAATGCAGGGAAATCTTTTTTTGTTGATAATTCGTTATTAACGAAATCTACTAAATTTGCCATTTTTTTAATTATTATGGTTTTAAATCTAAGCAACATTCACGGTTTTCGCCAGAGGTTGGTCAAATGTGCGGGCAAAGATAGAAAAGAATTGATAATTAACAATTAATAATTGATATTTTTTTTATCGGCTAAAAGCCTCATTATCAATTATAAACCTTCAATTATTCATCATTAAGTAAATCAGGACGACGATTTTTAGTATGTTCTATTGCCATGTCGTCACGCCATTTGTCAATTTTAGCAAAATGACCACTAGTTAAAACTTCGGGAACTTTCCAGCCTTTATAATCGGCAGGGCGCGTATAGATTGGTCCCGATAATAAATTGTCCTGAAAGCTATCCGTTAATGCTGAAGTCTCATCTGATAAAACACCTGGAATTAATCTAATAATAGAATCACAAAAAACAATAGCACCGATTTCACCTCCTGAAAGCACATAATCCCCAATTGAAATTTCTTTGGTAATAAAATGATCACGAACACGTTGGTCTACTCCTTTATAATGTCCGCAAAGAATGATTATATTCTCATACATCGAAGCCGTATTGGCCATTTTTTGATTCAATGTTTCTCCATCGGGCGACATGTAAATGATTTCGTCGTAGTTTCTCTGTTTTTTTAAATGGGTAATACAATCATCAATAGGCTGTACCATCATTACCATTCCAGCGCCACCACCAAAGGGGTAATCATCAACACTTTTTTGTTTGTTGGTTGTATAATCTCTTAAATTATGAAAATGCACTTCCACTAAACCTTTTTCGATAGCACGTTTCATTATCGATGCTTCAAAAGGGCTTTTCATTAATTCAGGTAAAATGGTGATGATGTCTATTCGCATGGTGCAAATATATAAAATAGTATGTCACACTGAGCTTGTCGAAGTGAGGAGCTTTTCCCGCTATCTGGTACAATCTTTTTATACCTGAGAGGTTTTTAAAACCTGTCAGGTATAAAAAGGATTTTCACTTCTATCGGGGCCAAACTACCGTTACGATTAGAACTTATTTCTTGGTTGCCTTTATCGAATACACTAAAGGTATTTTATTTCCAAATGTTTTAATCCTAAACTTATTCGGTTCAAATTCTTCCATTTCATTCAAACAGTTATAAGGAGAATAATCATATTCATTAAAACAGTTTATCTGCAACCCATTACCAATCAAAGCATTTACTATTTCAGATATAGGATGATTCCAACCGATAGTTTGATTACTTATACTAGCTTCTTTATTGGCATAGGTTCCCAATTCTTCTTCGATAATTGGCTCAATATTAAAGTAGCTATAAAAAACCTCTTTAAAATCGTTGTCATACATCCAAACTACAGGATGAAAATCCGCCATGATGAAAGTGCCGTTTGGCTTTAAAAAATGGGTGATAGTCTGGGCCCATTTATCTAAATCGGGTAACCAACCAATGGTTCCATAACTCGTAAATACTATATCAAACTGCTCGTCTAAATGCGTTGGAGTATCATATACATCACAACAAATAAATGTAGCATCCAAACCTAATTTTGTATTAAACGCTTTGGCTTTTTCTATTGCTTTATCCGAAAAATCAACACCTACCACTTTTGCACCCATTCTCGACAGCGAAAGCGAGTCTTGGCCAAAATGACATTGCAAATGGAGTATTTTTATATTAGATAGATTGCCTAAAAGGGCTAACTCAATTTGGTTCAAAGTCGATTTACCTGCCAAAAATGATCTCACATCATAAAAATCTGAATCAATGTGAATGTCAGTTTTATTGTTCCAAGTTTGTTTGTTTATTTTGATATAATCTGGCAAATTTTCCATTTTAAAAAATTAATGTAATTCTCAAATGTACTATTTTGTAGGTAGTTCGTAATAGATTTTATTTGTAAATTTGCGCCTCAAATAAAAAACAAAAAAATGGAAAACGGAATATACGCTAAATTCAATACTTCAAAAGGAACTATTTTAGTAAAATTAACACACGATGTAACCCCAGGAACAGTTGGTAATTTTGTTGGATTGGCTGAAGGGCAATTAGAAAATTCAGCAAAGCCTATGGGAAAACCTTATTATGATGGATTAAAATTCCACCGAGTAATTCCTGATTTTATGATTCAAGGTGGTTGCCCACAAGGTATTGGTACTGGTGGGCCTGGATATAACTTTGATGATGAGTTTCATCAAGATTTACGTCATGATACTCCTGGAGTATTATCAATGGCAAACTCAGGTCCAGGAAGCAATGGTTCGCAATTCTTTATTACACATGTTGCAACACCATGGTTAGATGATAAGCATACTGTTTTTGGAAGCGTTATAGAAGGGCAAGATATAGTTGATTCCATTGCTCAAGGTGATTTGATTGAAAGTATAGAAATCGTCAGAGTAGGCGATGAAGCAAAAAAATGGAATGCTATTGAAGCTTTCAGAACTTTTGAAGGTTCAAGGGCTAAAAGAATTGAAGAAGCAAAAAAACTAGCTGAAGAATCTATGGAAAAATTGGCTTCAGGTTTTGAAAAAACAGAAAGTGGTTTACGTTATAAATTCATTCAAAATGGAAACGGAAAGCAAGCGGAGGCTGGTAAAACTGTTTCTGTTCATTATACCGGGCAATTAGATAATGGAAAAACTTTTGATTCTTCTTATCCAAGAAAAAAACCAATCGAGTTTCCTTTAGGAAAAGGACATGTGATAGAAGGTTGGGACGAAGGTATTGCATTATTAAAAGTGGGTGACAAAGCACGTTTTGTTATTCCATCTTATTTAGGATATGGCTCAAGTGGTGCAGGCGGTGTAATTCCTCCGGATGCTACTTTGATTTTTGATGTTGAGTTGATGGACGTGAAGTAAGTAGAAAAACCAATTTTGAGAATAAAATTGTGTGAATCACTTATTCTGAACTTGTTTCAGAATCTAAAACCGATTTAGATTTAGTTAAATTTAAAATCCCAATAGTTTCTGTTGGGATTTTTTTTATATTTACTTCAACCAAACCCTATGCGTAGCCGACACGAAGCTTTAGCGAATTGGCGAAGCAATTGTATGTAGAGCAGCATATTAAAATACAAAAAAATGAAATATAAAGTAATTGCCTTAGCAGTTTTATCCAGCATCATTTATTCTTGTTCGTCAAAATCAAGTGTACCAACTACCGAAGTAAAAAAAGAAGAAGTTAAAACTAGTCCGATGACTTCTGAATTAACTGAAGGAATGTATCTTTATGAAAACAATTGTGCAAAATGTCACAATCTTTACTCTCCAAACGATTTTAATGCAGAAGAATGGAAAACAATAGTAGCAAGAATGCAAAAGGAAGCACAATTAACAGATTTAGAAGGGCAAAAAATTTATAATTACCTTACTATGAAATAATAAAAAAAAACTTTGAGAATCGGATAAAAAAAAGGCCAAAACTATTGTAGAGTTTTGGCCTTTTTACTTTCGACTTATCTATTAAATATCGTCAAAATCAATATCAGTGAAACTTTTTTCCGAAGTTGGTTTTTGCTCTGAAGTTTCAGTTTCTTGGTTATATTCTTTTTTAAAATCTCTTTGATGTCTTTCTGAGATAACTTCTTCGCCTTTGTGATTCAATACATAAGCGGTCATTTCTTCTAAAATTTCAGAGAAAGCAGCGAAGTCTTCCTTGTATAAATAAATTTTGTGCTTTTTGAAGTGAAAAGAACCATCTTCTTCGGTGAACTTTTTACTTTCGGTAATGGTAATGTAGTAATCATCTGCTTTTGTAGCCCTCACATCGAAGAAATATGTTCTTCTTCCGGCTCTTAAAACTTTAGAAAAAATTTCATCTTTTTCTAACATATCGTTTTCTCTCATATTCTTTCAATCAATTAATAGTGTTTCTAAACAGTTCAAAAATGATAAAATTTTTGTTACTAAACAACATTTAATTTAATTCTTTTTCCGAAAGTTGTTTTAAATATAATTCGGCATAATAACCTTTTTTGTTTACTAATTGATTATGAGTGCCTTCTTGAATAATTTGACCTTCATCTATAATGATGATTTTATCTGCGTTTTTAGCAGAAGAAACTCTGTGACAAACAATAATTGTAGTTTTGTTTTTGGAGATATCAAGCAGATTATTCAAAATTTGCTCTTCAGTTTCCGTATCTACAGCTGAAAGGCAATCATCAAATAATAATATTTCAGGGTTTTTGATAATCGCTCGTGCAATAGAAACTCGTTGCTTTTGACCACCTGAAAGTGTAATGCCTCGTTCGCCTAAAATGGTTTCGTATTGGTTTTTGAAATGAATAATATTGTTGTGAACTACAGCTTTTTTGGCTGCATTTATAACTTCATTATCTGTCGCGGTTTCTTTTCCAAACTTGATGTTGTTTTTTATAGAGTCTGAGAAAAGGAAAGCATCTTGTGGAACAATGCCAATGCTGTTTCGTAAATCATATAAATTGACTTCATCAATCTTTTTGCCATCAATAGTTATTGCTCCTTCTTTGATGTCATACATCCGGGTAATCAACGATATAATGCTCGATTTTCCGGAACCTGTTTTTCCTAATATGGCCAAAGTTTCTCCTTTTTTTACGGTAAACGAAATGTTTTGTAAAGCAGTAATTTCGGTATCATCATAAGTGAAAGTTACATTTTTGAATTCTATTTCACCTTGAATGTTGGTTTTCTCAGTGGTTTTATTTTTGATTTCGGGTTCAATTTTCAGGAATTCATTAATTCTTTTTTGTGAAGCTTCAGCTTCCTGAACCAACGAGGAAACCCAACCAATTGAAGCAACAGGCCAAGTTAGCATATTAACATACAAAATAAATTCGGCAATTGTACCAATACTTTTTATGGTTCCGTTGATGTACATCATTCCACCAAAGTAAATTACGATTAAATTACTAGTGCCAATCAATGCAAGCATTAATGGACCAAAAAGGGACTGAACTCTAGCCAAACTCATGCTTTTTGATTTGCTTTCTTTAGCCAAATCTTCAATGTTATTTTGATATTGATTTTCCAAAGCATATGCTTTTACGATTCTAATTCCGGAAAATATTTCTTGTGTAAAACTAGATACCTTTGACAAATATTGTTGAAAAATGGTACTTCGTTTATTGATTTCCTGACTTAATTTAAAAATGATAAAGGCAAGAATTGGTAGTGGAAGTATAGTATACAAAGTCAGCAGAGGAGAAACATTATACATATATATTATAACTACCGTAAAACTGATAAAGGTATTTATAGAGTACATTACTGCTGGCCCAACATATTGCCTAACTCTGGCAACATCCTCGCTGATGCGATTCATTAAATCACCAGTTCGGTTACTTTTATAGAAATTTTGGTCTAAGATTTCATAGTGTTTGAAGACTTCATTTTTCAAATCAAACTCAACATGACGCGACATTACAATCAATGTTTGGCGCATTAAAAAACGTAAAACACCAGCAATCAAGGTTGTAACTAATATCCAAAGAATATTATGAATTAATTCGTTTTTGACAATTTCACTGCTTGCGTTATTTTTGTGAAAATCTTCAATAATCATAAATGATTTACTAATCAACTTTGGGGTATAGAGAGAAAAAATCTGTGAGGCAATTGTCATTATAATTCCTAATAAAAAATGGAATTTATATTTGACAAAATATTTGTTTAAATACTGAAGTTCTTTCATTGAGAATGCGCAAATCAGGGTTTTAAAATCTGTTTTTTTGTTAAATTATTAAAAACACTTAAATTATGGTATTCTTTTTTTAAATTGATTTTATTAACAAATTGTCGATTATTCTTCATTTAAGTGAGTTTTCTTGAATAAAGTTTTAATTTTGCACGGGCTTTTTAAAAAAAGTCTTAATTAATACATTTAAAAATGACTTCAGAAATCACTTCACCTTCAGAGCTTAAAAAAATGGACCCCGTTTTTGGACAGTTATCATTTGATAATCACGAACAAATTGTTTTTTGTAATGACAAAGATACAGGTTTAAAAGCAATTATTGGAATCCATAATACGGTAATGGGACCTGCACTTGGTGGAACGAGAATGTGGAATTATGCTAATGAATGGGAAGCTTTGAATGATGTTTTGCGACTTTCACGCGGTATGACATACAAGTCTGCAATCACAGGTCTAAATCTTGGAGGAGGAAAAGCCGTTATTATTGGTGATGCCAAAACTGATAAAACTCCGGAAATGATTACGCGTTTTGGTCAGTTTGTAGATTCACTTAGTGGAAAATACATTACTGCTGAAGATGTTGGGACTACTACTGAAGATATGGATAGAATTCATGAAGTGACTAACTTTGTTACTGGAATTTCTATAGAAAATGGAGGTTCCGGAAATCCTTCACCGGTAACAGCTTATGGCGTTTATATGGGAATGAAAGCGGCTGCAAAATATAAGTTTGGTTCAGATAATTTAGCTGGAAAAAAAGTTTTGGTACAAGGAACAGGTCATGTTGGAGAAACTTTGATTAGTTATTTGACAAAAGAAGGAGCGATTGTTTTTGTATCTGATATTCACCTGGACAAAATGGAAAATATGGTCGCTAAATATGGCGCTCATATTTTTACGGGTTCTGATTTGTATAGTGCTGATGTAGATATTTATTCGCCTTGTGCTTTAGGAGCTACTATTAACGATGATACAGTTTATAAAATTAAAGCCAAAGTCATTGCAGGAGCAGCTAATAATCAATTAGCAATGGAAGCTATTCACGGAACAATATTAAGAGAAAGAGGTATTGCTTATGCTCCTGATTTCTTAATAAATGCAGGTGGAATCATAAATGTTTATGGCGAATTGGTTAAGTATGCCGAAGGGGAAGCAATGAGAAAAACCGAGAACATATTCAATACTACACTTGAGATTTTCAGTTTTGCTGATAAAAATAATTTGACTACGCAACAAGCTGCAATGCAAATTGCCCAAAACATAATTGACCAAAGAAAGAAAGAAAACGCTTCTAAATAAAGCCGATTACTTCGTCAATTCGCTGCGCTCTTGTCAAAATATTTCATATTTTTGCAAAGCGAAAGAGTTTCTTTCGATTTGTTAATTTTTAAAAGTTCTTATAGTTGTTAAACAGAAGACATATTCGAGTTAAAGTAATGCAATCCATTTATTCATTGCATCAAAAAAGTTCTGATGATATTGAAAAAGAAGAAAAATTTTTGCTTCACAGTATTGATAGTATTCAGGATTTGTATTTAATTATGTTGTCTTCACTGATTGAAATAAGAAAAAAAGAAGTGGTTTTTTTAGAAACTTCGAGTAAAAAACATTTAGCAACACCGGAAGAAAAAAATCCCAACAGAAAATTTGTTGACAATGCTGTTCTCCAATTATTAGAGGAAAATAATTCCTTGAGTTTGGCTATTGAAAAAAGAAAAATGAACAATTGGTCGATGAATGATGATTATATTTTGATTTTACTTAACGAAATCAAGCAAAGTTCATTGTATCGCAACTATATGAACACCAAAAAAAATTCTTTCGAAGAAGACAAAGAATTTGTAGTGGATATGTTTACAGAATTGATCGCGCCAAATGAAAAGTTATATGAATATTTGGAAGACAATAAATTAACATGGATTGATGATATTCCGTTAGTGAATACACAAATTCAAAAACAGTTAAAGCAAATTTCAGAAACTACTGAATTTAAAGTAACTAAATTATATAAAGACCAAGAAGATCAGGAGTTTGTTAGCTTATTGTTCAGAAAAACAGTTCTGAACGAAGTAGAATTGGCCAAAGAATACATTGACAAAACTCCAAATTGGGATGCCGATAGAATTGCAGAAATTGATACTATCATTTTGAAAATGGCTATATGTGAGTTTTTAAAATTCCCATCTATTCCCATCAAAGTGACTATCAACGAATATTTAGAAATTGCCAAGGAATATTCAACACCAAAAAGCAGTATTTTTATCAATGGAATTTTAGACAATTTGGTCAAAGAATTTCAAAACGAAAATAAAATTCAAAAAACAGGAAGAGGATTAATTCAAAATTAAATTTATTATTATGGGACAAATAAGTCAGTTTTTACCGTTTTTACTAATGTTTGTGGTTATCTATTTTTTTATGATCAGACCACAACAAAAGAAAATAAAGCAAGAAAAAGAATTTGAAGCAGGGTTAAAAGTAGGCGATAAAATCATTACTAAAAGTGGTTTTCACGGAAAAGTAGCTGAGCTAACCGAAACAACAGCGGTAATTGAAACTATGTCAGGAAAGCTTAAAATTGAGCGTTCTGCTATTTCATTAGAATTAACTGCAGCGTTGAATAAAAAAGCGTAAACTTTTTTACAAATAACAAATCCCAAATTCCAATTAAAGGAGTTTGGGATTTTTATTAGAAAATTAGGCGGAATTTTATTTTTAGAATTATTTCTTCTTTTTAGAAAAATTTGTTGTAGCAGTTAGTTCTGCAATTTTTATAATCACATCAATAGCTTTTTGCATACTTTCTACCGGAACATATTCATATTTTCCATGGAAGTTGTGTCCACCGGCAAAAATATTCGGACACGGTAACCCCATATAAGATAGACGGCAACCGTCAGTACCACCGCGAATAGGCTTTATCAACGGTTTGATACCTAACGATTTCATAGCTTTTTCTGCTAAATCTACAATGAACATTACAGGTTCAACCTTCTCTTTCATATTGTAATATTGATCTTTGATAGTCGTAATTACAATATCTTCACCAAATTGTTTTGCAAATTTATTATTGAATTTCTTAGTAATTTGTTCAATTAATTCTTTACGCTTTTCGAATTTTTTCATGTCGTGGTCACGAATGATTAAATCCAGTTTGGTTTCTTCAATGCTTCCTGATAATCCTGTTACGTGGAAGAAGCCTTCATAATCTTTAGTCTCTTGAGGCGTTTCTCCTTTTGGTAATTCGTTTATAAAATCATTGGCAATCAACATAGAGTTTATCATTTTTCCCTTAGCGTAACCCGGATGAACGCTTTTTCCTTTGAAAGTAATTTTAACACCAGCCGCATTGAAATTTTCATATTCTAACTCACCAATCTGACTGCCGTCCATAGTATACGCCCAGTCGGCGCCAAATTTCTCTACGTCAAATAAATCAGCACCCCGACCAATTTCTTCATCAGGTGTGAAGCCAACACGGATTTTGCCATGTTTAATTTGTGGATTATTGACCAAATATTCCATAGCGGTAACTATCTCGGTGATTCCGGCTTTGTCATCGGCGCCAAGCAGCGTTAAGCCATTGGTTGTAATTAACGTTTGCCCTTTGTATAGCAATAAATCTTTAAAATAATTAGGTGATAAAATGATGTTTTGTTCCTTGTTTAAAACAATATCGCCGCCATCATAGTTAGGAATTATTTGTGGTTTTACATCTTTACCTGTGAAATCTGGAGTGGTGTCAAAGTGGGAAATGAACCCAATTGTCGGCACTTCATGGTCAACATTTGATGGCAAAGTTGCCATGATATATCCATGTTTATCTATCGTGACTTCTTTCAGACCTATGGCTTTTAATTCTTCTACTAGTTTGTTGGCCAGGTCGAATTGTTTTTTAGTACTTGGGGTTGTTTCAGAATTTGGATCTGACTCGGTATCAATAGTCACGTAGCTTACAAAGCGATCGATAATGTGTTGCATTTGATTAATTTTTTTGTAAAGATAAAAGGTAATTACGAATTGAGAATTACGAATTACAAATTATTCTTTTTTCACTTAAAATTAAAAAAAATGTATCTTTGAAATCAAATCTTTCAAAATGATTACCACAGAAAGCAAAACAAAATTAGAACATTATTTTCAGCAATTTCGCCAAAACATTATTGGAATTGACCAAGAGTTCGAAACTCCTTTTGGAAAAAAGAAAATAGTCTATACTGATTGGACAGCCAGTGGAAGATTATATCGACCAATTGAAGAAAAACTCATGAATGAATTTGGTCCTTTTGTGGCCAACACCCATACGGAAACGACTGTTTCTGGGACAGCCATGACAATGGCATATAAAGAAGCAAAAAACATTATTAAACGTCATGTAAATGCTAACGATAATGACATTTTAATTAATACAGGAACTGGAATGACAGGGGTTGTCAATAAGTTTCAACGCATCCTTGGACTAAAAATCCCAGAGAATCTAAAAGATTTCATTTCGATTCCAATGGAATTAAAACCAGTGGTTTTTATTTCTCATATGGAACATCATTCTAATCAAACTTCATGGCTAGAAACTATTGCTGATGTTGTTGTTTTACCTGCTAATGAAGAAGGATTATTTTGTATTCAAGAATTCAAAGAATCATTGAATAAATTTAAAGACAGAAGTTTTAAAATAGCTTCAATTACTTCATGTTCAAATGTTACTGGAATCAGAACACCGTATCATGAAGTAGCTAAAATAATGCATCAAAACAATGGTGTTTGCTTTGTTGATTTTGCCTGCTCCGGACCTTATGTTGATATAGATATGCATCCGGATGAAGAATGTTATTTAGACGCTATTTTCTTTTCTCCTCACAAATTTTTAGGTGGTCCTGGAACTTCCGGGGTTTTAATTTTTAATAAAAATCTATATAATAATAATGTACCTGATTGTCCTGGTGGTGGTACTGTGAGTTGGACAAATCCTTGGGGTGAACATAAGTATATTGATAATATTGAAGATAGGGAAGATGGCGGAACCCCTGGTTTTCTTCAGGTGATAAAAACTGCTTTAGCTATTCAGTTGAAAGAGCAAATGGGTGTTAAAAATATTTTGGAACGAGAACATGAAATTGTTGACTATGTTTTTTCTCAATTGAATCACATTGATAATATTCATATTTTGGCCAACCATCATCAAGATAGGTTAGGCGTGATTTCTTTTTATATTGAAGACCTGCATTTTAATCTTGGAGTAAAATTATTGAACGATAAATTTGGAATTCAAACCCGCGGTGGATGTAGCTGCGCTGGAACTTATGGTCATTATCTTTTGCACGTTGACCAAGAAACATCACATGATTTAGTTTGCCAAATTACTTCAGGAAATTTAATAAAAAAACCGGGATGGATTAGGATGTCTATTCATCCAACAACCACTTCAGAAGAAATTCAAATGGTTTGCAATAGTGTCAAAGCTTTGGCAAAAAACCATAAAGAGTGGGCTAATGATTACGAATACAATATCAAAACAAATGAATTTGTGCATAAAAGCGACAAGTATACGGAAAAAGAAATGGTAAAGGGCTGGTTTAAATTTTAATAGCTGCCAACCTGTCTATCGGCAGGCAGGCTGAACACTATTTTCGTCTGTGTTTCCAACGTTTGTGTGTCCATAAATAAAATTCTGGAGCTTCTAGAATTTGCTTTTCAACTCTTATCAAAAAGTCATCCGAGATATCATAATTAGGAACTTCTTTTGGATTTTCAGCCATTAGTTCAAATGTAGCTTCGTAGTAGCCACGTTTTACTCTTTTGTTTTTTAGAAAAATCACATTCATATCAAAACGCTTAGCAAGCATTTCTGCACCGGTATGAACAGGAACTTCTATCCCCATAAATTTTGACCAATGATTTGCTTTACTTACCTGCGGTGATTGATCACTAGCAAAGCCATAAACTCCCAAATGATTTGTTTTGTTGTTTTTTTCAATGGTAGGTATAGTTTCTCTTGTGCTAAGCAAAGTTGCTTTGAATTTAGAGCGAATATTTTTTACTAATTTATCAAAATATTTATTGTTGATTTTTTTATAAATACCATACCCTTCAAACGTAATATGATAATTCATAGAAACTGCCCATTCATAAGAAGCATAATGAGCACAAAGTAAAGCGATACTTTTTCCTTTTTTTTCCAAATCCAAGTATAAATCTAGGTTGGTAAACACGAATCGCTTTTCCATTTCTTTTTGAGAAATCGACATTGTTTTTACCATTTCTAAGAACATATCACACATATAATGGTAGAACTTTTTTTCAATATTTAATCGTTCTTTCTCAGATAAATTTGGTAATGTCATGGCAATGTTTTCACGAACTACTTTTTTTCGATAGCCAAAAATAGTATATACCAAAAAGCATACAAAATCAGAAAAAAGATAAAGCAATGGAAAAGGAAGTTTGGAAATAATCCAAATAATTGGATATACCAGAATATAAATAATGAATTGCATCCTCAGTAATTTTATGCAAATATAAAGTTTAAAGTTATTTTAACGTGTTATAATTAACAAATGCTAAAGAAGTATTATTATTTTTACACTCAAGACCTTTTTTCACCCGAAGCTTTTGCCGAATTGGCGAAGCAAACTTAAAAAGTAAAAAATATATTTAAACGATGGATAACTTTTTTGTCTTGGCCATTATTGGAGCCAATGTTTTATTTAGTATGAA
>CANJWG010000041.1 GCA_947478365.1 Flavobacteriaceae bacterium
AGCAAGTACAGTTCGGCTGTAGTGAAACCAGGTAAACTCTATGCGGTGAAATTCCAAGTATATCGGCATTTAAGGATTACTCGTCCGTTGCCGAAGGGTAGGAAGCTTGAACCAATGAGTAATTGTTGGTCTAGATAAATGATAAGGTATTTCTAACATGTTTTTGAAACAAGTTTAGAAAGAACAGAATCCGGCTTATAGGTCTGCTTTTTTTAAGTTTCAAAGTGACAGAGTCGCAGAGACACAAAGTTTTTAATCTTCTTCAGGATTGTCATTTGATTCAAATTCAAAAAAAGTAAACACTGAACCACCATAGTTTTTTTGGAACGAATAATTAGGCATTTGTTCGAGCTTGGTATATTTCGAATGTTCTACTACTAACATTCCTTCTTCATCTAACAATTCGTTTTCAAAAATAAGTTCAACAATTTTTTCAAATTCCTTTTGCTCCATTCCATAAGGCGGATCAGCAAAGATTATATCATAATTGCCAGTATGTTTTTCAAGAAATTTGAATACATCACTTTTTATCACCGTAATATCAAATTCAAATTCCTTTGCGGTCTTTTTAATAAAGTTTACACAACCCATATCGCCATCAACACAAATAATTGGGGAACAACCGCGAGAACCAAACTCATAACTAATGCTTCCAGTTCCGGCAAAAAGTTCCAAAACTTTGAGTTCCGAAAAATTGAAATGATTATTCAAAACGTTGAATAACGCTTCCTTACTCATATCGGTTGTAGGACGAACGGGAAGGTTTTTGGGAGGTGCTATTCTTCTGCCTTTATATTTGCCAGAGATGATTCTCATGCGTGTAACAAAATAAAATGCTCCCTCTTTTCGGCATCGGTTAAATTACTTTGCATAAAACTTACATCAAACAAATTGGTGTTTCGCACATACGTGTAAGCTATTTTATAAAGAAAATCGTCATCGGTAATTTTGCCTAATAACTCTAATTTGAAACTCTCAGGATTCAAATGTAATTGTTCTGCAGTGAAAAGTATAAAGTAAATAAAATCTTCTGGAGTCTTATATTCAAAAGTGTTATAAAGTTGTAATTTTTGATTTTGGATAACCACAATTTCAAAATGCGTATCATTCACATGAACAAACATTTTAGATTCTTCATTATTTTTGGAAATATCCAATAATTTTTTTACTAAAACGGTATTCGCGTGTTTATAATCAAAAGTGCCAAATTGATCAATAAAATAATTATTCAGATTTACATAAGGAATATAAACATTATTCATTTCGTAATTACCCAATTCATCATAAGCAAAGAAATCGGTTTCAAAAACCTTGGTGTTGAATTGCAAATAACTGCCTAAATAGTCTTCATCAAATAAAGCTGTTGGCACAAAAGTCGAAAGATTATTACTGTGAATAATTACAACTTCATCATAACTGGCTTTGAGTTCTGGATTATTATGAAAAGCTTCTGCAAACAAATCTTCTATTTTGGTAGTGAGATTAACTTTACCCAAAACAACTTTTTGCAACTTTATTGCTTTGCCTGTCAGTGTGTCAAACGTAGCAAAAGACAAACCATTCAGGGAAACCTGAATTGCCAGTTTTTGATACATTTTATCGACAACACTACTGTTTTGCCACATAGTTATTTTGAATTAGTGCGCATGACAAACTTACGAAACAATTAACAATTGATAATTGATAATTGATAATTAATTCCTGTTGCATTTGAAGTAACATCTTTCAAAGTTAAAAGTCTATCATCTATTATCTTTCTTCTTTCTTCTTTATCACTATATTTGAAATCCAATTTTCAGCATAAATCTAAATGACCTCAAGCCAGTTTTACAGTTTGTTACAAAAACAGTTTCCGTTTCAACCGACAGTAAAACAGGATATTTTTTTTCAAAAAATCGCAGATTTCTTAACCAATTCCAATTCTAACGAAATATTTGTATTGAAAGGCTATGCAGGAACCGGAAAAACAACGGTGATTTCTACCATAGTTAATAATCTTGGTGCTATAAATAAAAAGTATGTTTTGCTGGCACCAACGGGTCGTGCTGCTAAAGTCATAGCGAATTACTCCAATAAACCTGCATTTACTATTCATAAGAAAATTTATTTTCCAAAGAAAGGAAAAGCAGGTGGCGTTACTTTTACGATGCAGACAAATAAATTCAAGAATACTATATTTATTGTCGACGAATCTTCTATGATTTCGGATGTGAATACCGAAGCAAAGTTATATGAAAATGGTTCGCTGCTTGATGATTTGATTTCTTATGTATATAATGCAAACAATTGCAAAATGATTCTGCTTGGCGATACAGCTCAATTACCACCGGTACAATTAGTAGTAAGTCCGGCATTGGATACCGAAAAGCTAGCGTTGAATTACAACAAGGAAATTTTTTCAATCGAGTTGGATGAAGTAATGCGGCAGGAAGAAAAATCCGGGATTTTGTTTAATGCAACTGAATTGAGAGAATTAATGAAAAGTAGTTTTCTGGACGATTTTAAATTTGACTTAAAAGGGTATAAAGATATTGTTCGTTTGACGGATGGTTTTGATATTCAGGATGCCATTCAAAGTGCTTACAGCAATTACAGTATTGAAGATACTTGCTTTATAGTGCGTTCCAATAAAAGAGCGAATCAGTATAATCAGCAAATTCGTTCCAAGATTCTCGATAAAGAAAGCGATTTGTCGGTTGGCGATTATTTAATGGTAGTTAAGAATAATTATTTTTGGTTAAAAGAAACTGACGAAGCCGGATTTATAGCTAATGGCGATATAGTGGAAGTATTGGAAATCTTTGGTTTTAAAGAATTATACAATTTTAAGTTTGCCAAAGTCAAAATCAGAATGGTCGATTATCCTGATCAGAAACCTTTTGAGACTATGTTACTTTTAGATACAATTACTAGTGAATCACCGTCATTGACTTTTGAAGAAAGTAATCGTTTGTATCAGGAAGTGATCAAAGATTACGAAGGCGAGGCACAATATCGCAAATTCCTGAAAGTAAAAAATAATGAATATTTCAATGCGCTTCAGGTAAAATTCTCTTATGCAATTACATGTCACAAATCACAAGGCGGACAATGGAATACAGTTTTTGTAGAACAACCCTATTTACCGAATGGCGTTGATTTAGATTATATTCGCTGGCTTTACACAGCGGTTACACGTGCCAAAGACAAATTGTATTTGATTGGATTTAAAGATGAAAGTTTTGTAGAGTGATATTTATTGAGTAATTAATTATATTTGAATAAATAAATTAAAAATGAAAATCATCGCCGTTATTCCAGCCCGTTATGCTTCAACACGTTTTCCTGCTAAGTTAATGCAAGATTTAGGTGGAAAAACCGTAATTCAAAGAACCTATGAATCGGCTGTAAATACAGGATTATTTGATGATGTATTTGTTGTCACCGACTCGATTTTGATTTATGATGAAATCTTTAATAATGGTGGCAAAGCAATCATGAGTGTCGCAGCACACGAAAGCGGTAGCGACCGAATTGCTGAAGCAGTAGAGAATTTGGACGTAGATATTGTTGTGAATGTTCAAGGCGACGAACCATTCATTAACGCAGTCCCATTAGCAAAAGTGTTAGATGTTTTTAGAAACGATTTTGACCAAAAAGTGGATTTGGCTTCGTTGATGTTTCAGATTACGGATATTACAGAAATAGAAAACCCAAATAATGTAAAAGTGGTAACCGATCAAAATGGATTTGCGTTGTACTTTTCGCGTTCAGTTATACCCTATCCAAGACATGTTAATGCCGGAGTTCGCTATATGAAACACATTGGAATTTATGCTTTCCGCAAACAAGCTTTGTTAGATTTTTATCGTTTGCCAATTAAATCGCTTGAAGCTTCAGAGAAATTAGAACAACTTCGCTACCTAGAATTTGGTAAGAGAATTAAAATGATTGAAACCAATCAGGGAAGCATCGGGATTGATACGCCTGAAGATTTGGAAAAGGCAAGGAAATTACTTTAAAATTATTCCATTTCCTCATTGTCAAAATAACCTTTGCTTTTTAATTTCGTAGAAAAGAAATTCAAGAACAACACTACAAACGACAAGAAAAACATAGCTTGAATGCTAACCAAAATTTTTCCAAAAATTGTTATTGGGTAATAATCGCCAAAACCTATTGAGTTTGAACTGACAATACTAAAATAAATGGCATCAAACCAATGTCCGAATGGCTTGTTCATATTATTACCATGAGTATATAAAACAGCAAAAGAAAATATTATTTCCATATAATTAAAAAATAACATTAACATCGATCGCTTATAGGAGCGTGGACGAGTAAATAAATCGGAAGCAAAAATTAAGGTTGGTATATATAAAACAGTTTCCAATAACAAATAAACCATTGTATAAAGAATGAAATGATTGTATTGCCAATGATTTATCAAAATAAGCAACGGAAATAAAACCTTTACCAAAACATATAGATCAAGTGCTAAATCTTGATATTCGTGTCCAATTTTATTGGATGAATATTTTATGTAAACACCAGGAAATAACAATTGAGAAGAAGAAAGAAACAATCTTACAATTTTTTCAATTCCGTTATCAAATTGATGATCATTGTTCCAAATAGCTCTAATATTTAAAATCCGTCTTTCAATAGGATTGAATTTTGGCTTTTGGTTTGGAGAAACTTTTCCAATCAATAATTTTCTTAAAAATCCCATTATTTTAGTTTTTTAATTGTAAACAATTCATTGTGTATTTCTACTTTTGGATACAATCGAAGTGAATAATCGCCGCCAAATTTTGATTTGTAAACCTGATTTCGTTCTTCTTGCTTTTTATTTATTACCATAGTATTGAACAAAATAAAACCGTTCAGGTTTAGCAACGAATTGATTCGATTAATAAAAAAGTCCTGAAACAAAAAGTTGGGCATCTTCGTATCTTCAAAAATATCAATAATAATCAAATCGTATTTTAATTTGGTTTTCAAAACATATTCAAACGCATCGTCAATCACGATTTCTAGATTTGGAATTTTATCTAATTCAAAATAGCTATTTGCGATTTCAATAACAGTAGCGTCAATTTCAACACCGGTAATTTTTCCTTTAAATTTGATTTCATCTACAATAGTTTTAATCACACTGCCACCAGCAACACCAAGAATTAAAATGCTGTCAAAATCTCGAACTCGCTCAAAACCTATATATTTTAATCCTTTTCTGAGTATGCGTTGCAAACTTCCATACGAATAATTGGTACTCTTACTATCTAAAACCAATTCACCATTGTTCCAAGTTACTTCAAGCGATTTACTTACCGCAGAGTTTTTTCGGTAAACGTTAATCGGTATAAAATAGCTAAACAGTTTTCGAATCATCAATAAATATTTTCTTAAAAGTAAGAGAGAAACACTAAATTTACGGAAAATAAACAGCATGAAGAAACAACTTTATAAATTTATTTTCTTTCGATTACTAGGATGGAAATTGATTGGAACGCTTGACAAATCTATTAAAAAGTGTGTAGTTATAGTTATTCCGCATACAGCGAATGTTGATTTTTTTATTGCCTTATTAGTTCGTGGTATTATGAATGTAGAAATAAATTTTGTAGGCAAAAAAGAATTGTTTGTATTTCCGTTAGGGTATTATTTTAGAAGTGTTGGCGGCGCACCTTTAGACCGAAGTGGCGGTAAAAATAATGTAGACGCAACAGCAGAAATATTTAATAAACACGAAATATTCCGTTTGGCATTATCACCTGAAGGCACTCGAAAAAAAGTAACTGAACTCCGCACAGGATTTTATTATATAGCTTTGAAAGCAGGTGTTCCTATTATTCCGGTAGCTTTTGATTATGGTAAAAAAGAAGTTAGGATTGGAATCCCAGTTAATGTAACGGGCAATTACGAAGAAGATATGAAAGTTATTTTACCTTTCTATAAAGGAGTTAAAGGCAAAAACCCAGAAAGAGGATTTAGCTCCGTTCAGTTCGGCGCAGCCTCGAGTGAAGTTTAAAATCAAACAAATGAATTATTTAGAACTACATAAAGAATTTAAAGAACAATCAATTGCTGGACGCTATATCACTTTAGATCATATTGAACCATTAATGGTAAAATATAATTCCGAAATTATTGGACAATCAGTTTTGGGTAAACCAATCTATAAATTGCAATTTGGAACCGGTAAAACAAGGATTTTGATGTGGTCACAAATGCATGGAAACGAGAGTACGACTACTAAAGCGTTGTTCGACTTTATTAATTTTTTGCATTCTAATACGAAACTAAGTAGTATCATTTTAGACCATTTCACTTTTTGTATGTTGCCAATGCTTAATCCTGATGGCGCCAAATTATATACTAGAGAAAACGCAAACGGAATAGATTTAAACCGTGATGCTCAAGATCTTTCTCAGCCTGAAAGTATAGTTTTAAGAAAAATATTCGAAACTTTCCAACCTAATTATTGCTACAATCTCCATGACCAACGTACAATTTATGGTGTTGGACAAATGGCACCCGAGGCAAATCCGAACGGAGAGAAGCTAAATTTAGCTACAGTTTCATTTTTGGCTCCTGCTTTTAATGAAAATAGAGATGTTAATGAAGTTCGAATCAAAGCTATGAATGTCATTGTTGCGATGAATAGAACTTTACAACAATTTATCCCAAATCAAGTGGGGCGATTTGACGATTCGTTTAACCTAAATTGTGTTGGGGATACTTTTCAAAATTTAAATGTACCCACAATACTTTTTGAAGCAGGACATTTTGCCAACGATTATGAAAGAGAAATCACCAGAAAATATATTTTTATTGCCTTGATTTCAGGAATCAGGTTTTTGAACGAAAACGATATAGTTCTCAATGAAATTGATGATTACCTAAAAATTATGCAAAATAAAGTCGTTTTTTATGACTTTGTTTATAAAAATGTTAAAATAAATTATGATGGTAACGAAAAAATTATCAATTTTGCAGCTCAATTTAAAGAAATTCTAAATAACAGAAAAGTAACTTTTGAAGCAGCGATTTCTCAAGTTGAAAATTTAGAAAATTATTTTGGTCATATAGAAATAGATGCTAAGGGAGAAACCTATAAAGACGGTGAAAGTAATTTTCCGATTCTAGAGAAAAAGGCAAATTTTTATTTAGGAAAGAATATTAAAATAGTTAATGGATTACAGGATAAGTGATCTATGCTATTTGAAATTTGAACATTAGGATATTGGTTTAAAACAAAAATATATTTTATGAGTAAGTTTAAATTAGACGAAGTAGACCACCAAATCTTGGATATGTTGATAGACAACACCAGAATTCCTTTTACAGATATAGCTAAAAAACTATTGATATCTGCTGGGACTGTGCATGTAAGAGTTAAGAAAATGGAAGATCAAGGAATTATTATGGGTTCTTCTTTAACTTTGGATTATGAAAAATTAGGTTACGCATTTATAGCTTATATTGGTGTGTTTTTGAATAATACATCACAAACAAAATTTGTTCTTGAGCGTATAAATGAAATTCCATATATTACAGTCGCTTCTGTTACTACTGGTAAATTTAATATTTTCTGTAAAATAAGAGCTAAAGATACCAAGCATGCAAAAGATGTGATCTATATGATTGACGATATTGAAGGCGTTTATAGAACCGAAACCATGGTGTCATTAGAAGAAAGTATCAACGACAAAAAACGATTGATGCACACTATTTTTAAAGAATTAGACTAAGAAATAGTAAAAATATAATTAAGACCTCAAGTGAAAACTTGAGGTTTTTTTGTGCATTTAAATCAATGATTAGCCAAATCTTACTTTACATTAACAGTAAACAAAAAAAGGAGAGGGAAAATTGTTAACTGTTTATGATAAACCGGTTATGAGTTCAGTGCTTTGGAATAAAAATGCTAGCAGAAATACATTTTATATACGTTTTTAGTTTTATGGATTGAATTTTATTTAGATAATAAATACAAGATTGGATTATTTGTTTATCTTAGGAGAGCTTTTTTATTGTTATCAATAATCTTAATTGAATTAATATGAAAAAATATTCACTTCTGTATATGGCGCTTTTTATTTCTTTAAATATTTTTGCTCAGAAGAGCAATAAAAAAACTGAAAAAGTCAAACCAAATACAACTCCAAAAGCGGTTGTAGTTGCTCCAGCTTTTACTAAAATAAAAATTATTGAAAACTACGAAAGAGTTTTAGAGAAAGGTTACAAGTCGGAAGCAATGCTTCAGGCTGTAGCAGATTATCGTTATTTCGCCGAAGATTTAGCAACAGTAGCCAAATGGTATACTCAATTATTTGAATTTTGCCCAGATGAATTAGAAGCTGTTTACTACTTTCGTTATGCTCAATCATTGAAAAGTATTGGGAAAATTGAAAAAGCAAAAGAGATGATGGATTTATTTCAAAGTAAAAAAATGTAAAAAGAACAAAGGCTTATTTAAAAAAAAAGTGAACTTTGCTTCATTAAAAATTATTTACATGAAACCATCCGATTTACAATCCAAAGAAATTCCTGGGTATTTTGCTGCATATATTAATCAGGTTTCCAGTGAATATACAATTTTAGAAGAACTTGAAATATCGGTGCATCGTTTCATAAAATTTGTTCAAAATATTCCTTTGGATAAATTTGATTACCGCTATGCCGAAGGAAAATGGACCATAAAAGACATTATCCAACACTTAATTGACTCCGAAAGAATATTTGCCTATCGCGCTTTACGTTTTGCTAGAAACGATAAAGCAGAATTACCTGGATTTAATGAAAATAATTATGTAGACGAAGCCAATGCTGCCAAAAGAAGTATTCAGGATTTATTAACAGAGATGGCTGTAGTTAGACAGGCTACTTTGTCTTTATTCAAATCATTTTCTAACGATGAATTACTTCGGATAGGAATAGCTTCTAACAATCCTATCTCTGTTCGTGCTTTAGGATTTATTATTATCGGACATCAAAATCATCATCAAAGGTTTTTTCAGGAAAGATATTTATAAAATACGAAATTAGAATCACGAGGTACGAAGTTTTAAATATTTAGTAATTGACTTAAAAAGTAAAACCCAATTTCAATTAAGAACTTGGGTTTTATATTTTATACTTCGTATTTCTAATTTCGTACCTCTTACCTTGTTTATTCCTCGTCGTCTTCGTCTTCATTAAAGTTATCTGCTATTTCAAAATCATCATCATCATCATCTCCATCATCATCTCCATCTTCTGAGCCGCCTTTGTCCTTTAACAAATCTTCCTCTTCATCCTCTTCTTCATTTTCATTTGGAGCATCTTCATCATCATCTAGTCCTTTAATTGGTTCTATAGGTTCCACTACAGAGTCAATATCTTCTTCATCGTATTTCTCCATACGGCTAGCCAATTTTGTGCTTACTTTCACCAAGTAAATTGTATCATCTGTTTTAACTTCTACAGCTTCAATCAATTCGTTTTGGGCATTTCTAAAACGAATAATATCAGAGTCGTCGTAACCTTCAGGAAATTTATCTACTAATAAATTGAGAATGTCACCAGTTAGTTTAGCATAATCTACAATAATTCTTCTCATAAAAAAATATTTTATAAATCTAGTAAGTAAGCAAAGATTAAAGGTACAACAATAGTTGCATCTGATTCAACAATAAATTTGGGTGTATGAATATCTAATTTTCCCCAAGTAATTTTCTCATTGGGAACAGCTCCGGAATAAGAACCATAACTAGTAGTTGAATCAGATATTTGACAAAAATAACTCCAAAACGGGACTTCTTGCATTTCCATATCCTGGTATAACATCGGCACCACGCAAATTGGAAAATCTCCAGCAATTCCACCACCAATTTGAAAAAAACCCAAACCTTTTCCAGTTGAATTTTTTGGATACCAATCGGCCAACCACATCATATATTCAATACCACTTTTCATTGTGGTTGCATTAAATTCTCCTTTGATACAATAGGAAGCAAAAATATTTCCCATAGTACTGTCTTCCCAACCTGGCACTACAATTGGCAAATTCTTTTCGGCTGCAGCAACCATCCAAGAATCTTTTGGATCAATTTCATAGTATTGCTCCAACACACCCGAATTAATCATTTGATACATGAATTCATGAGGAAAATAACGTTCTCCTTTTAAGTTAGCATTGTTCCAAATATCATATAAATGCGATTGTAATCTGCGGAAAGCTTCTTCTTCTGGAATACAAGTATCGGTAACCCGATTAAAATGATTTTCTAATAAATCCCATTCTTCCTGCGGACTTAAATCACGATAATTTGGAACTCTTTTATAAGAATTGTGAGCCACCAAATTCATAATGTCTTCTTCCAAATTGGCGCCCGTACAAGAAATGATATGCACTTTATCTTGACGAATCATTTCGGCTAATGATTTTCCTAACTCGGCTGTACTCATTGCGCCGGCAAGTGAAATTAACATTTTGCCATTATCAAGCAAATGTGCTTCATATCCTTTTGCAGCATCAACAAGTGCCGCAGCATTGAAATGAAGGTAATGTTTTTCTATAAACTGACTAATTGGTCCTTTGCTCATTTTGTTTTTTTTATCAGAATTTACTCAGATTCTAGTTTGTTGTTTGCTGTTCAAAGAAAATCTATTTTTTTTGTAACTACAAACAATTTTTTTACATTTTTTTATCTTCTAAAATACTACAAACTGCCGACTATTTTTTATGATATCCTAATATTTTCAACACTTCGTCAGAAGTTTGTTGTTCAGAGAAAACCTCAGTCGCCAATATTCCGTTTTCGTCTCTATCAATCAAAATATGTTTTGGTTGAGGAATCAAACAGTGATGTAGGCCACCAAAACCACCAATAGTTTCCTGATATGCACCAGTATTAAAAAAACCAATATACAATGGTTTTTCTTTGTTGTATTTTGGTAAATAAACTGCATTCATATGCTGTTCTGAATTGTAATAATCATCACTATCGCAGGTTAAACCTCCTAATAAAACTCTTTCATAAGTGTCATTCCAACGATTTACAGCAAGCATTACAAATCGTTTGTTAATTGCCCAAGTATCGGGTAAAGTTGTTATGAATGAACTGTCAATCATATTCCAGTTCTCTCTATCGTTTTGTTTCTTTTGATACAAAACCTGATATATTGCGCCACCAGATTCGCCAACGGTAAATGAACCGAATTCGGTAAAAATATGAGGAACATCTATTTCTGCTTCGTCACATGAAATTTTTATTTGATTCACGATTTCGTCAATCATATATTGGTAATCAAATTCAAAAGCTAAGGAATTTTTGATTGGGAAACCACCACCAATATTCAAACTGTCTAAAGTAGGGCATTCTTTTTTTAGTGCAACATATACTTTTATACATTTCACTAATTCGTTCCAATAATATGCTGTATCATTAATACCTGTATTGATAAAGAAATGAAGCATTTTTAACTCAACTTGCTTATTTTCTTGAATTTGTTTTCTGTAAAATGAGACGATGTCTTTATAGCCAATACCAAGGCGTGAGGTATAGAACTCAAATTTAGGTTCTTCTTCAGCAGCAATACGAATACCAATTTTGAATTTACCATCTATTGCTTCCTGTAACAAATCTAATTCTTCGTAATTGTCTATAATTGGAATGGTTTTGTTGTAGCCGCTGTTAATTAATCGAGCAATGTTTTCAATATATTGTTCTCTTTTGAAACCATTACAAATAATATAAGTGTTCTTGTTTATTTTACCTTGACCGATTAAATTTTCAACTATGTTTATATCATAAGCAGAAGAGGTTTCTATATGAATATTATTTTTAAAAGCTTCATTCATTATAAAACTAAAATGAGAGCTTTTTGTACAATAACAATAGTAATATTTTGCCTCGTACTTGTTTTTCTCCATCGCTTTTCTAAACCAAGCTTTGGCTTTGTTGATGTTGTTCGAAATTTGTGGCAGATAAGTAAACTTTAAAGGCGTGCCATATTGTTCTACTAATTTCATCAAATCAATATTATGAAATTGAAGGTGGTCTTTGTTTAGCGTGAATTCTTCCTGTGGGAAGTAAAAAGTTTGATTAATTAAATCGAAATATTTAGTATTCATAGGAGTATATAATTAAAGATTAAATCATTTATAAAAAAAGAAAGTAATCTTGAATTCAAACTCTAATATTAGCGTAAATAATAGGAAGTTTTTCTTGAAATAAAAATGTACTCGGAGAACACAAAGCCATCAAATCATTTTTGAGTATATAAAAATGATTAGCAGCGGCAAAGAAATAGGTTTTAATTTCTTGACCAGATATGCTGTAAATAGAAGTGTTGACACTTTTTTTCATTAGGGCAAATGTAAAAAAATATTATATTAGAAAAGTGCAACTCTTAATAAAATTATTTTATCTTTTATAATTATCAAAAGAATTTTTAATCAATTCATTTTCAGACTCTTGATTAATTTTTACACGGCCAATTCCGTCAAGAAGTGCAAATTGTATTTTACCGTATTCATTTTTTTTGTCGTGAATGAGTAAATCGAGTATAGGCTGTAAGTCAGTTTCTTCAAAAACTATAGTTTCAAAAACAGCATTGATAACGTTTTTAATTTCTAGGTATTCAGCTTCTGAAAGTAACCCTTTTTGCCAGGAAATATAACTTTCCATAATCATTCCAGCGGCAATGGCTTCACCGTGTAACAAAGTTTTTTTATTTTCATTTTCCATAAAATAACTTTCGATGGCATGTCCTAAAGTGTGTCCAAAATTCAATGCCATTCGAATTCCATTTTCAGTTGGATCCTGCATCACAATTTCATTTTTGATTTCAATCGAACGGTATATTAAACCGTCAAAATCAGCAAAATCAATTTCGTTTAATTCTTTGAATTTTGTCCAATAATAAGCATCTGCAATCAATCCATGTTTCAACATTTCTGCTAAACCCGAACGCATTTCGTTTTGTGGCAATGTCGATAAATAGTCAGTGTCAATAAGTACCAATTTTGGAACGTTGATTACGCCAATCTGATTTTTAAGGTTGCCCAAATCAACTCCGTTTTTTCCACCAACGGACGCATCAACCATGGCTAAAAGCGTTGTTGGAATATGTATAAAATCAATTCCTCTTTTAAAAGTTGACGCTACAAATCCGCCAATATCGGTAATTACGCCACCACCAACATTAATAAGCAGACTTTTTCTGTCGCCACCTAATTCAGTAAGTATAGACCAAATTTCAACACAAGTAGTGATGTTCTTTTCGGTTTCTCCAGATTCAATCTCAATTATTTCTATAGTTTTATTTGTAGCCAATAGTGGAAGAAAACGAGAGAGACAATACTCATTAGTATTTGTATCTGATAAAATAAATATATTAGAATACTTATTTTTTTCAATTAAGTCATTGAGAAATTCATATCCGTTTTCGCTGAATACTATTGGGTAACCATTGGCCGCTATAGGTTGCATCATGAGTAAAATGTATTCAGCAAAATAAGGGATTTTTTTTCTAATAACGTAATAAGTTTTATTAATAGAATTTTGTTTTTGAATCAGAAATAAAGTTTACTTTTGTTTAAAGTTTTATACAAAAGAATGAACAAAAAGCCAATTGCTGTAAATCCCAATTTAGATGATATTGCTATTGATAGAATAATAGAGATGGCTTGGGAAGTAATTGGGGAAATTGGGCTTATTTGGCTGGAGTAGGGAATGACCCTAGAGGAAATCGGTATTTTAATATCGAGAAACAAGCACAGGATTATGATAAACATAAAGATTATAGAAAGCTTTGG
>CANJWG010000042.1 GCA_947478365.1 Flavobacteriaceae bacterium
TAAAATTATTTGGATCAATATCATTTCTGGTAATACAATACATTTCATATAATGAACTGAGCATACCAATTTTTGATATTTCATCTGGGAGTCTATCAGTAATAGGGATTAGATTTGCTGCATCAAAGCTTACAATATGCCCAAAGATGAAGCCTGTTGCTCTTGTCCTTAAATAAAACTCAGCTTCATTCAAGTTCTTATAGAATTGATCTATTTTTTGCTCAACAAAGAATTTGTCTATCCAACCTGGAGCAGATGGGTTAATCATATAGGATAACTTTTACGTTACAAAACTAAATCTTTTTAATGAGTTAAAAAATGAAATTTAGAATGCAACTCTCTATTTGATATTTTTTATAGCACCTTTTGTTGTCCGAAAATCATTTCTGTAATTCTTTTGCATTTTTGAATTATAAAAGTTCTTTTTCTTTCTATACAAACTATTGTATAATAGCTGAACATGCAACTCGTGCACCTGCATTTCCTGTAGGTTGTGATGTATAATCGTCAGGTTTGTCATGGATAATCAAGCCTTTGCCTAGAATATCTTTGGTTGTATCGCCACAACCAATACACCATTCATCAGTTTTGAAAAGTACGGTTGCATTTCCATCCATATCTGCGGTAAAATTTCCAATATCTCCTTTATGATGTTCAGCATCTCCCCATTTTCCGTGTTTTTTAAATGTTGGATTCCAGTGGCCACCCGCTGAAGTAGCATCTGTTGAAGAGCAATCCGCTTTTTCATGGATGTGGATAGCATGAACGCCTGGCTTCAATCCTTTTAACTTAGCTTCTAAACATACTATTCCATTTTTTTCAATGAATACGACTGTCCCTTTAACATTAGAGCCACTTTTGGATTCAAAATGAATACCAACCTTTTTAGAATCTCCACCAGAGCTTGAACTTTTACAACTAAAGATAAGTAATCCGACAACTGCAATTCCAAGCAATAATTTTTTCATAACTTCTAATTTTAGAGATATAAAAGTACGTAATAAATGAATGTTGTGAGGTTTTTATAACGTTAAAATTTATTTTGTTTTTTCGCCTACAAAATAATCGTTTTGTGATTTAAATAATATGTTGAACGTGGTCAAACTACCATAAATTCGTGTGATGTATTGTTGGAGTTCTACTTTTTCTATTTCTTCAAGTTTACTCGCATTAATCTTTTGCTCCATTACTCTAAGTCGATCACGAAGCATTACTATTTTGTGAAAAAAAACTTCAATAGGTACATCTTTATGCGCTAAACCAGCTTGTCCAGGCACCAATTTCATATTTCCGCCTTTCCATTTATCGCCAATAGCTACAGGTTCTCCAATTCCATTCCATTTTTTTAAGATGGAAAGTAAACTTTGTTCAACATCATACAAACTAATCGTGTCTACCTCGTTTTCTGCGGCTTCGATCACTTCAAATTCGCTATCGAGTTCTATGGTTTCTAATCCACCATCAATAAAGGTTACCCAATATTCTTTATAAGATACATTCGTTATAACGCCTTTACCATATTCGGTATGATTTATTCTGGAGCCAATTCCTAGTAGTTTCATTTCTTTAATATATTAAGCCACTAAAATAGGAATTTGTCCGATATAAAAAAATTGTTAGCTGTCTATTCTGAATTTAAATAATATCTTTTAATTAACCAGTTAGGTTTAATAATTGGCTTTATTTTAATTATAGCTATCTATTTAATTGCACCCAACAGGTTTTATTTAAATTTAAATCACTTATTATTTTCTATTATATGTTTTTCAATATTGAATTTGTATTTTTGAAATGCTAATTACTAGAAAATGAAAATTGTTATATCTCCAGCCAAATCGTTGAATTTTGAAAAAGAATTACCAATTGATATTTTTTCAGAGCCACGGTTTTTAAAACAAGCTACAACGATTCAGAATACCTTAAAAAAGAAAAATCCTAAAGAGTTATCTCAACTTATGGATATTTCTGAAAAACTAGCGGATCTTAACTGGCAACGTAATCAGGATTGGCAAACTCCTTTTACTACTGAAAATGCACGTCAGGCGATTTATACTTTTGATGGCGATGTTTATCTGGGTTTGGATGCTTATAGTTTACCATTGGATAAAATAGAAATTCTGCAAAATAAACTTCGAATTCTTTCAGGATTATATGGCATACTTAAACCGTTAGATTTGATGCAGGCGTATCGATTGGAGATGGGGACTTCAATGCCTATTGGGAAAAATAAAAATTTATATGAATTTTGGAAAAAAACAATTACTGAAGAACTAAACAACGAATTGAAAAAAGAAGAATTGTTTATCAACTTAGCAAGCAATGAATACTTTATTGCGGTTGATACCAAAGCATTAAAAGTATCTATAATTACTCCCGAATTTAAGGATTATAAAGATGGCAAGTTAAAGAATATTAGTTTTTTTGCCAAAAAGGCGAGAGGTTTGATGGTGCGCTATATAATTGATACCAATGCAGAAACAATTGAAGACTTAAAAGGTTTTAATTATGAAGGATATTCCTTTGATGCTAATTTGAGTAAAGGAAACAGTTTAATTTTTACCAGATAAAAATATAATCTTGTATACTGAAAGAAACATGATTTTTTTTATTTCATATAAATATACTCTTCATATTCCATATTGGTTTCTCGGGTTACTTTGCGCTGGTCTCTTGCCAATTCTCTCATAGATTCAACACCTTTTTTAGCGCACCGTTTAATTTTAGTTAATCTTGACGAAAAGTCTATAAGCTTATTGGCATCTTCTGGACTTAATTTCGTTTTTAACTCATCCACAAAGTAGGTAAACTCTTTAACTACTTCACTATTTTCATCATAATCAGATTTTAAATCATTTAATAGTTCATCGATTTCTTTGCTGATTTCTTTGTAATGATCTTCACTTTTCTTGTGAAGTTCTTCGATGATTTTCTTTTGATTCTTACCAAAAAGTCCCATAATGTTAGATTTAATAGTTAATGTTCTAAAAGACCATAATTCAAAGTTATGAAATTGTTCTTCAAAAAAATACAAATTGTTAATAACTTGAAAAATAGTTAATTAATGTATAGCTTCATCTGTGTCAATTTTACTTTTTCCTTTTTTAACTAAAGAATCTCTAATTGTTATTCATTAAATTTAGTCATGATTACTTATCTTTAAATTAAACATTTGTTTAATTTATTTTTAACATAAAATTATCAAATTTAAGATCATAGATAAATTCTATATTGGTTATTTATTAAATTAATTATCAATACTATGTAATAAAATACTTAAAGTATATTTTGGATAAATATAGAGTTGCTTTAAAAAGGATTACTGGCAATAAATTGAATAAGACTACTGCCGATTATGGCTCCTTTTTAGTGTTTTGTAGTTTGTTTTAAAGTTTTTTTGTGGCTAATTCCGAAGCCAATTATTTGTGTGTTTTTTTAATTCATGAATGCAATTCTTTCAAAGTATGCTAACTGATTGATGTCAAAACTATTTCTGCTTCAGGTTACATTAGAATTGCTAACCTTATAAATAAATGTGTTGGAATTAGAGTCAATTAAAATAATTTGCTCTTTCGAAGTTTGTGGTGTAATTAAAAAAATCATGAGTTCACCCAGTTTTCTATAATTTGTTTGCCAACAGGTGTTAAAACGCTTTCAGGATGGAATTGTAAACCTTTTATGTCTAATGTTTTGTGGCGTAGCGACATTATTTGACCGTTCTCATCTGTTGAAGTTATTTCCAAAACGAATGGAAAACCATCATTGGAAACAACCCATGAATGATATCGCCCAACTTCAAATTCATTTGGCAAACCATTAAACAGAGTTTCATCTGTTACAGATTGAGTGACTTTTGTAGCTAATCCGTGATAGACTTTGTTAAGGTTTATAAGCCTTCCACCAAAAACTTCTCCGATAGCTTGTTGTCCCAAACAAATACCAAGAATGCTTTTGCTTTTGGCATATTTGGAAATTACAGCTTTTAGCAGTCCTGCTTCATCGGGAATCCCAGGTCCGGGCGAAAGTAAAATTTTGTCGAAAGAATGTAATTCTTCCAATTCAAATTCATCATTTCTTAATACGGTTACCTTGTTATCTAAATCTTCTAAATAGTGAACTAAGTTGTATGTGAAACTATCATAATTGTCAATCACTGCTATCTTTTTCATTATTTATTACTTATCTTAAATGGTTTCAGCTAAATTTATAGTATTTAAGCGTTAAATATTCTTTTTGTAAATTTATTACAGATTAAAATAAATCCTTAACAGTGTTATATTTTCGCTAGTATTTCTTTATAATGAGTTTGTAATTTAAAGTGTTTTAAATTGATTTTTTTAATAAAACTTGCTTTTTTTTGCATAAAACAAATATAGGATTGTGTTTTTAATTTCCAATAAAAATAAAAAAACCTCGAAAAGAAATTTTCGAGGTTTTCATAGCA
Source organism: Flavobacteriaceae bacterium (assembly GCA_947478365.1). Lineage (GTDB taxonomy): Bacteria > Bacteroidota > Bacteroidia > Flavobacteriales > Flavobacteriaceae > Flavobacterium. The sequence goes on from CANJWG010000042.1 coordinate 4,442, forward strand.
ATAGTTCCCTATTTAGAACTGTAGGTTTACAGTTAAGTCAAAATCATCATTGATAGCTTTGTCTCCAATACTTTCAAAGAAGCTTTTGGAGCCATATTTTATATCATATTTAGTTCGGTCAATTTTTACAACCGTTGAAGCTGTATTTCCTTTTATTGCCAAATCAAAAGTTATCGGATTCGTAATCCCTTTTATGGTTAAATCACCAGTTATTGTGTAAACACCGTTTGCTTTTGCCGCAATTTTTTTGAATACTAAAGTGGCATTAGGGTTTTTTTCAGTTCCAAAAAAATCATCAGCTTTTAAATGACCATCTAATTTTGTTTTCCAATCACCAGACAAATCAGTAGTAGATATAGATGTCATATCTACAGTGAAATTTCCACCAGCAACTTTACCACCTTTAAAAATTAGATTTCCTTCTTTTAAATTTACCGTTCCACTATGTTCTCCAGCTACTTTTTTACCAACCCAGTTGATCGTGCTTTTTTCAGTGTTAATTTTTTTGGTTTGTGCTGTAGCTACTGTTGTTCCTAAAGCTACTACTAATGCCATTGCAAATGTTTTTAAATTTTTCATTGTTTTAATATTTAGTTATTGATTATAAATTGATAAATAATTCTTCATTTGATTTACGCACTTTTGCATAATGCTGAGTAGCGTCTTCTTCGTGACGGTATCCAATAGTAGCTAGTAAAGTTGCGTTAAGTCCAAGTTTTCCTAAACCTAGAATTTCATTAACTTGAGCAGGTTCAAAACCTTCCATTGGTGTAACGTCAATTTTTAATTCGGATGCAGCGTTCAATAAATTTCCGAGGGCTAAATATGTTTGTTTTGATGACCAAGTATTTCTAACGTCTTCTGATAGTGCAACTATTTTTGATTTCATAAAGTCGCCATATGTTTTTAATGCATCGGCAGGCAATCCTCTTGTTTCAGTTATATTGGCTATACATGTATCAATTTCAGTTTCTCCAAAATTGGTTATGTTAGCAAAGACAATCAATTGTGAAGCATCAACTATTTGTGATTGACCCCAAGCTGCAGGTTGTAATTTTGCTCTTAATTCTGGATTTTCGATAATTATAACTCTATATGGTTGTAAGCCGAAAGAAGAAGCAGATAATCGAATGGCTTCTTTTAAAGTTTCTAAATCTTCTTTGGATACTTTTTTTGTAGTATCAAATTTTTTGGTGGCATAACGCCAATTAGCGTTTTTTATAAAATTGCTCATAGTTATTTATTAATTGTTCGGTATTTTTCTAATAAATTATTTAATTGTTTTAATTCTTGTTTAGTTAAATTGTTTGCAAAAAACTGCTCGTGTTCCATTACAATTGGATCAAGTTCACATAGGATGTCTAAGCCTTTTTGTGTAATGAACACCTCAATTTTTCTTCGGTTATCTGGACAAACTTCACGCGTCACATAATTTTTAAGTAACAATTTGTCAATGAGTCGAGTAGTATTGCTGTTTTTGGATAACATGCGTTCTTGAATAATACACAAATTAGCAGGACAACCTTTTTGACCACGTAAAATTCGCAATACATTATACTGTTCTCTTGATATATCGTAAGGTTTTAAAATTTCATGAAACTTATCTCCAATTACATTTTGAGTGTAGGTAAAGTTCAAGAAAACCTTTTTTGCATCATCTAAAGGAATTGTCGATTTTATAATATGTTCAATTTTCATTATTGTAAATACAATATTTGTAGGTACAAATGTATAATAATTTTAGTCGTTAATATAAATGTTATGTTATTTTTTGTTATTTTTTTTAATAAAAGTTTGTCCCTATATCAATGAAAATTAAAGTAACAAAGGACTATATTTGTTATTCAAAATAATAATAGATGAATTTATCACAACAAGACTGGAAAACAAAATTAGAAAACGATCCTAATGCAGTTATTCTTGATGTTAGAACAGAAGACGAATGGAATGATGGGATTATTCCCAATGCCATTTTAAACGACATATATAAAGGACAAGCATTCTTATATAAATTAGATGAACTTGATAAATCCAAAAATTATTATGTCTATTGTAAGGCAGGAGGAAGGAGTGCTCAAGCTTGCGCTATAATGAATCAAATGGGTTTTGAAACTACTTATAATCTCGAAGGTGGCTTTATGAAATGGAAAGGCGATGTTGCTTTTCGAGATGAGAATTAATTAAGTCAAATGAACATTCCAACTTCAAAATATCCTCGTGTTATTATAATTGGTGGTGGATTTGCTGGAATTGCACTATCAAAAAAACTTAGGAATAAGAATGTTCAAGTAGTACTTATTGATAAACACAATTACCACACATTTCAACCATTATTATATCAAGTTGCTACAGGTGGATTGGAAGCAGGTTCGATTGCTTATCCGATTCGGAAAGTTATTCAGGAATATAAAGACTTTTATTTCCGCTTGACTTCTGTTAAAGAAATTGACACCAAGCATCAAAAAATAATTACCGAAATAGGAGAATTGCATTATGATTATTTAGTCATTGCTACTGGATCAAAAACCAATTATTTTGGCAACAAAGAAATTGAACGCAATTCGATGTCAATGAAAACTATTCCGCAATCGTTGAATATTCGAAGTTTGATTTTGGAAAACTTTGAACAAGCGGTTTTGACTAAGAATCAAGCTGATAGAAATACGTTAATCAATTTTGTATTGGTAGGTGCCGGACCAACAGGTGTGGAACTAGCCGGTGCTTTGGCGGAAATGAAAAAAGCGATTCTTCAAAAAGATTATCCCGATCTGGATATTGATAAAATGCAAATCAATCTTATTCAAAGTGGTGATCGGATTTTGAATACGATGAGTGAAAAGTCTTCTGTAGCTGCAGAAAAATTTCTTTTGGATTTGGGTGTGAAAATTTGGAAAAATGTTCGTGTCACAAATTACGATGGAAGAACTATTACTACTAATACCGATTTATCTTTTGATTCTGCTACCGTAATTTGGGCTGCGGGAGTTCAAGGTGTCAAAATAATTGGGCTAGACCCCAAATCGTTGTTAGAAAAAGTGGATAGAGTTCGGGTAAACCAATACAATCAAGTGGTTGGTTATGATAATATATTTGCTATTGGCGATATTTGTTCAATGGAAACCAATAAATATCCGCAAGGACACCCAATGATGGCACAACCGGCAATGCAGCAAGGAAAATTATTAGGAGAAAATTTGATTAAATTAATCCATAAAAAACCGATGACTCCATTTGAATATAAAGACAAAGGTTCAATGGCAACTATAGGAAGAAACCTAGCAGTCGTCGATTTGCCAAATTATCATTTTAGCGGCATTTTTGCATGGTTTGTGTGGATGTTTGTACATTTATTTTCATTAATTGGTTTCAAAAATAGAGCAGTTGTTTTCCTTAATTGGGTATATAATTACGTTCGTTTTGACCGAGAAGGGCGATTAATCATCAGACCATACAAAAAGAAAAGTTTTACTACTTTTACTAGTGATGAGATTTAAAATTATGAAAAAGAGAATTCTCATATTCGTTATAGCGCTATCATATTGCTTCGTCAGTTTGCTTACGCTTGTGTCATGCAAATCAACCTATCTTAATTCTAAAAAATCACCGATTCTTTTTGATATTACCAAAGAAGCAGATAGTAATGCTTTTGTCAACCTTAGAAACTACAGCGACGATTTTGTATTCGACATGAAATACGCCACAGCCGATAATTTTCTTAAAGAGAAAGTATATCCCTGTGATGAATGTTTTCTCAGAGTAAAAACCGTGAAAGCTCTATTAGAGGCTAACAAATCGTTTTTAGAAAAAGGTTACCAAATAAAACTCTTCGATTGTTATCGGCCTAAAGCCATTCAGAAAAAGATGTTTCAACTAGTTCCTGATCCTAATTTTGTTGCCAATCCAAAGAAAGGGTCTATTCATAATCGTGGTGGAGCAGTCGATATTTCTTTGGTAGACTCGTCAGGTGTGGAAGTCAATATGGGAACCAAGTTTGATTTTTTTGGTAATGAAGCTAGTCATAATTACCAAAATTTATCTGATGAAATTTTGGCCAATAGAAAGTTTTTAAAAGAAATTATGCTATCACATAATTTCAAATCATTCGATTCAGAATGGTGGCATTATAATTTAAACGGAAGCAATAATGACGAAATTTCTAATAAGAAATGGCGTTGTGAGAATTAATTTTCAATACATTTCAAATAATTGATAAAGTAATTTTCGGGCTGATAGGTTTTTTTATCTAATTCAGAAATTAACTCTGTTTTAAAAGGATAATCTAGTGTTTCACCAGAATATTTTATTCTCATAAAGGTTACTGGAGATATTTTCAAATCTTCATAATTGTCTTTTGAAAACACAAATGAGCCGCTGATGATTCTGGTGTTTTGGTTTTTGTCATTTCTAATTAATGTACCACAAGTATCATTTCCAGAAAATAATAATGTAACTATTTTTCCGTTATTTAATTGAAGATAAATTCTTGAATTTGCATCTAAACAATAAGCTTTAACAAAATCAAAACTACTGATTAATTGTTGTGTTTCAACACCTATAACTCCATTATTATTTGACAAAGCAAAAAAGATATTGTTTGAATTTCCAGCAAAACTTCTTTCAAAAATGATGAATTGTTTTGTTGATTTATAAGTACCTAGAGTATCGGTAACATTGGTTTCAATTTCGCATGGCTTTTGAGAAAAGGCAATCATTTTGGCAAAAAGGAATAAACCCAAAACTATTTTCTTATTCATGTTTATTTTAATTTGTTGCAAAGTAAAACTATTTTATTATTATTTAAATCAGTTGTAAAAAAACAGTACAAACTTCCCCCATCTTTAATTTTCCATTTTTTTCTTATGATTTCAACTGAATCAGGAAAGTTTCTTGTTGTAATGTTAGCTTTCTGATTTTCAAGAAATTGTTTCATGTCAATTTTAGAATAATTGATAGATTTCTTTATTTCAAAAATTCTCCCGGGAAAGTTAATTAAACTCTCAGAAGTATAAAGATGAGAATGTTGATGTAATTTTTCAACTTTAAAATGCATTATAATTTCTTCAAATCCGCCCGATTTCATGATGGCAGCATTTGGTTCAAATAGATATTTTTTAGGTAAACCATATTTTGAAATGAATGAATTACCCAATTCAAAACAAAATTCTTCATTGTTTTCTTTTGTCAGATTTGAAGTGACAATTGTAATGGTTTTGGAATAATTTTTTTCTAAAATCCATAGCAGTTCTTTGACTTCATTTTCAAGAGCTATGATATGAATAGTTTTCACATTCTTCAACTCTGACATCCCTGCAGTTATATCAAGAATTGGAGCGGTTTTTATCATAATGTTATCCGAAAACCCAAAATAAAAATCAAGCAATTTTGGAACATTTGGTGAACAATCCTGTAGCATAAATACTTTGCCCTTTGCCTCATTTCTTCTTGATGGATCAATATAAATCCACTCAAATTTTTGACTTAAAGAGGATAGAATTTTAGGACTGTCACCAACAAGAAAATCTACGTTTTTCGTTCCGAGTTGTTCGAAATTATGTTTTACAATCTCGGATAGTTCATGATTGATTTCGCAATGAGTAACCTGATTTACTTTTTTGGAAAAGTAAAAATCATCCACACCAAAACCTCCAGTTAAATCAATAAGACTTTTGCCAGATACTAATTGTGACTTATACTCTGCAGTTTTTTCAGAGGAAGTCTGTTCAATAGATATTTTACTTGGATAATAAATATTATGAGTGTAAAACCAAGTTGGAAGTTTGGTTTTGGCTTTCTGTTTGGCAGTAATTTGACCTAGTATTGTTGTCCAATCAGTTATAGCAAATTTGTTTTTTTGTAGCGCTAATTTGGATACGTCAGCATTTATATTTGAAGTAATATACTCTTGAATTTCGGCAGACAATAGCTTCTTATCCATGCCAAGTATATTTAATTATTGAAAATATAGTTCAAAATATTAGCACCCATTTTTAATGCTTTTTCACGCACTTCCTTTGGGTCATTATGAACTTCCGAATCTTCCCAACCATCACCCAAATCACATTCAAAAGTGTAAAGCAATACTAATCGGTTGTCTATAAAAATCCCAAAAGCTTGTGGGCGTTTGCCATCGTGTTCATGGATTTTTGGTAATCCATTGGAAAAAAGATTTGGTTTTTGAAAAATAGGATGATTAGCTGGCACTTCAACTAAATCGTTGTTAGGGAAAATACGTTTTATTTCTTTGCGAATGTATTGGTCCAATCCATAATTATCATCGGCATGAAGAAATCCACCGGAAAGCATGTAGTTTCTCAAGTTGATTATTTCACCCTCACTAAAAACCACATTACCATGTCCGGTCATGTGCACAAAAGGGTAGGAGAAAATTTCTGAGCTTCCGGGTTCAACCCTTGCTGGTTTTGATTTGATATTGGTATTGATCGTTTGATTCGCATATTTTATCAAATTGGGTAACGAAGTTGGATTTGCATACCAATCGCCACCACCATTGTATTTTAGCAATGCAATTTCTTGCGAAAATCCAAGGGAAGTAATTAATAAGCAAAGCAATATTATTTTCTTCATAAATTTGAAATCAAAAATTGTTGTTGATTAATCTTCATTCCTAAAAACCACACTATGACAAGCTATAACTGCCGCAGTTTCTGTCCGTAATCGTGTAGCTCCCAAAGATACAGGAATAAAATTAGCCGCAATAGCTTGTTGGATTTCTTTAACAGAAAAATCGCCTTCGGGGCCAATTAAAATCGTGACATCTTCATTAGTTATTAGTTCGTTTTTCAACGATTTTTTATCCGTTTCTTCGCAATGCGCAACAAACTTTTGTCCGCGATGTTCTTTTTTTAGAAAATCTTTAAAAGTGATTGGTTCGTTAAATTTTGGTAAATAATAATGTAACGATTGCTTCATTGCTGATTCTAAAATCTTCTGAAATCTATCGGTTTTGATTACCTTTCTTTCCGAATTATCACAAATAATTGGTGTGATTTCCTGTACGCCGATTTCGGTTGTTTTTTCGAGAAACCATTCGTAGCGTTCATTCATTTTGGTTGGTGCAACAGCTAAATGCAAATGGAATTTTGGAGCGTCTTGTTTTTTAAATGAAACAATTTTCACAGTGCATTTATTGTCTGAAGCTATTGTAATTTCGGTTGTAAATAAAAAACCTAAACCATTTGTAACATGCAATATATCACCTTCTTTTTTGCGCAATACTTTAATTATATGTTTGCTTTCTTCTTTGTCAAAAACAAAGGAAGTTTGGTTATCATTTATGGTTGGATTATAGAATAATTGCATTGTTTTAAAATTCTATTCGTGCTTTAGATACTACATTAGCATCCGAAAATTTATCGTGTAAATATTTTTGATAACCCACAATTCCTATCATCGCAGCATTATCTGTTGTGTATTCAAATTTGGGAACAAAAGTTTTCCATCCGTATTTGTTTTCAGCTTCTCTCAGAGTCTGACGAATGCCGGAATTTGCAGAAACGCCTCCGCCAATGGCAATCTGATTAATTCCCGTTTCTGCAACAGCCAATTTCAATTTATCCATCAGAATTTCAATAATAGTCTGCTGCACAGAAGCACATATATCAGCTTTATTCTCTTCGATGAAATTAGGATTTTCCAATACATTTTTCTGAACAAAATACAAAATTTGAGTTTTCAATCCTGAAAAACTAAAATCTAAATTGGGAACTTTTGGTTTACTAAACGGATATTTTTTTGGATTACCTTCTTTAGCAAATTGATCTATTAATGGACCACCAGGATAAGGGAATCCTAATATTTTTGCAGTTTTGTCAAAGGCTTCGCCAACCGCATCATCTGTAGTTTCACCAATGATTTTCATATTAAAAAAGTCATTGACTTTCACAATTTGTGTATGTCCACCGGAAATGGTTAAAGCCAAAAAAGGAAATGTTGGTTTGTCAAATCCTTCTTCGTCAATAAAATGGGCCAGAATATGCGCATGCATATGATTCACCGCAATTAATGGAATATCCAAAGCCAACGCCAAAGATTTTGCAAAAGAAGCACCTACTAAAAGCGAACCCATCAGTCCCGGACCTTGAGTAAAAGCAATGGCTGACAACTGATTTAATTTGACATTAGCTTTCTTTAACGCCACATCAATCACAGGAACAATATTTTGTTGGTGTGCTCTGGAAGCTAACTCCGGAACAACTCCACCGTATTCTTCATGAATGCTTTGTCTGGCAACAACATTTGAAAGTACAGCGTTGTTTTTCAAAACTGCAGCTGCAGTATCGTCACATGAACTTTCAATTGCCAGTATAAAAACTTCTTCGAGATGCATAAAAGGCGCAATTTTTGATTTATATTTGACACTCGATCTGATAAAATCAAATGTAAAGATTTTTGCAAAGGTAATTTTCTTTCCCAAGTCAAAATAATAATTGGAAAAAATTAAAACAAATACTGGTTTTAAAAAATTTCGAAAAATAGTTTTACGCAGTATTATAGCGTTGATTTTACTATTGTTGCTAGTCAGTATCACACTTTCTTTACCTTTTGTGCAAACCAAAATTGCACATTATGCAACAGACAAACTCAACAAAGATTATGGAACAAACATCAATATTGATGAAGTTGCCATAACTTTTTTTGGCGGGGTTAAACTAAAAAAGGTTTTGATTTTAGACCATCATAATGATACCTTGATCTATTCGCAACGTATTAAAACCAGTATTTTAGATTTTGATAAACTTATTAAAGAGAAGTTGCTTTTTGGAGACTTGCGATTAGATTATTTTTACCTACAAATCAAGAATTATAAAGGCGAAAAGAAAACCAATTTGGATTTGTTTGTTGAAGCATTTGATAATGGACAACCCGGAAGTGGTAAGTTTTTGATGAAATCAAAGAATGTTTATCTCAACAATAGTCGTTTTGTTATGCTTGATTACAATCGCACAATTCCAAAAGATGTAGATTTTACAAAAATAAATGCACATTTAAAAGATTTTCAAATCAAAGGGGCAAATGTTACAGCCAATATAAACA
>CANJWG010000043.1 GCA_947478365.1 Flavobacteriaceae bacterium
AGTTGCGTGGTCGTGCCGGTCGTCAAGGAGACCCTGGAAGTTCACAGTTCTATGTGTCTTTGGAAGATAACCTGATGCGTTTATTTGGTTCAGACAGGGTAGCCAAAATCATGGACAGAATGGGATTGAAAGAAGGAGAAGTGATTCAGCATTCGATGATGACCAAATCTATTGAACGTGCTCAGAAAAAAGTGGAAGAAAACAACTTTGGCACACGTAAACGATTGCTTGAATATGATGATGTAATGAATGCACAACGTGAAGTGGTTTACAAACGTCGTCGTCATGCTTTGCATGGAGAACGTTTGAAACTCGATATTGCCAATATGATGTATGACACTTGTGAATTAATCGTAAGTGAAAACAAAAGTAAAAATGATTTCAAAAACTTCGAATTCGAGTTGATTCGCTATTTCTCTATAACTTCTCCTATTTCGGCTGCCGAATTTGAGAAATTATCAGAAATGGAAATTACAGGCAAAGTATATAAAGTTGCAATGGCTTATTATACTGAGAAAACTGAAAGAAGTGCGCGTGAAGCATTGCCAATAATTACCGATGTTTATAAGAAAGAGGGAAATACATTTGAAAGAATCATTGTTCCGTTTACTGACGGAATAAAAACATTAAATGTAGTTACTGATCTGAAAAAAGCATACGATACTCAAGGAATACAATTAGTAGCCGACTTCGAAAAAAATATAACCCTAGCAATTGTAGATGAAGCGTGGAAAAAGCATTTGCGTAAAATGGACGAATTAAAACAATCAGTACAATTGGCTGTACACGAACAAAAAGACCCATTGCTTATCTATAAATTAGAAGCATTTAACTTGTTTAGAACAATGCTTGATGGTGTGAATAAAGAAGTGATTTCGTTCTTGTTTAAGGGCGATTTGCCACAACAAAACAATAATATTCAAGAAGCGCGACAAGTACGTCAAAAACAAAATTACACTGAAAGTAAAGACGAAATAGAAAGCAGCGAAAGTGCTAATCTTCAGGCAGGTAAAGCAGCATCTCAGCGTCCGCAAGTAACTGAGACGATTGTTCGCGATACTCCAAAAATTAACCGTAACGATACTGTTATTATTAAACATGTGATGAGTGGCAAAACCGAAAGCTTGAAATTTAAAAAAGCCGAAAATATGCTAGCCTCAGGCGAATGGGTTTTGGTAAATGAATAGATTTTTAAAAATAGTATACAAAAGATATAGTTAAAAATATAATCCTCAACAATTACAAGCGTTGGGGATTTTTTATATTTGAATATCTAATAAAATGAAAATGAAAAAACAATTCTCGATCCTGCTTCTTATCATAAATATTAAAAGCTTCTCCCAATCTACAGAAAGTTTGAAAATAGCCACTAAAAATTCTATGAAGCTAATTATTTAATGGATTTTGAAACTATCGTTTCATTATCCCATCCGGTAATGGTGAAAACCATTGGTAAAGATTTACTGCTGGAAAAGCTAGATAAATACTATGAAAATGAAGAATACCGTTTGCGTGAACAATTGGAGACTTTACCTTTTCAATATGGTATGGTAAAGAAAATTGAAGGAAAATCGTTTTGCTTGATTACATTTCGAAATCCGATGCGCTATTTTTTTGAAACCAAATTAACTACAGAAGCCGCTGCAGATAAAGCAAATTGGTTAAAACAGATCAACAAAAGCAAGGAAGTAACTTTTGAACCTAAAAGAAATAGCTTTAACGTAAAAAGAACAACTACTTATTTAGCCGTCATGGATGAAACTACCATCAAAGAATGGAAGTTTTTTAACTTGGATGATGCCAATCAGTTAGCTTCTTTTCAAACAATTTTTGGCGAAAGCATAAAAAAAAGAATTGGGTTTATAAAAAAATAGTTTCTACCTTTATCTTACTATTCAGTAACTAACCAAAATATTTATACCATGGCAAAAGGAAAAGACGTTCAGAAAGCCGTAAAGAAAGAACCTCTGAAGACGGCAAAAGAAAAAAAAGCGGAAAAACGCGAAAAGAAAAATTCTCCTAAAAGAGATTAATTCTAATAACTACAAAGCTCACAAAGATATTATTCCTTGTGAGCTTTGTGCATTCTTAGTGGACTTAGTGGTTAAAGCTCATCCGGAAATATCTTTCCTGGATTTAAAATATTATTATGATCGAAGACACGCTTAATACTTTCCATTAACTCTAAATGCGCTTTGGAAAAAGCAATATCCATATAGTTCTTTTGCACATAACCAATACCGTGTTCACCGGAAAGCGTACCTTTTAAAGAAACCGTTAATTCAAATATTTTTCTGATTCCCAACGGCACTTGCGTTTCCCAATTATCATCGGTCATATCACCTTTAATGATATTCACATGCAGATTACCATCACCGGCATGACCATAACAAACCGATTTAAAACCATAATTTTCTCCTATTTTCTTGATTCCCGATAGTAATTCAGGTAACATATATCTCGGTACAACCGTATCTTCTTCTTTATAAATTGAATTAGATTTAACGGCTTCCGCCACCGAACGTCTCATTTTCCACAAAGCTGCTTTTTGGTCTTCGGTGTCGGCAAACAAAACCTCATCAATATCAAACTGCTCAACAACCGTCATGATTTTTTCGGCTTCCAGCATCAAAATTTCAGGATAATTCCCATCCACTTCTATCAACAAATGCGCTTGATGTTCTGGTTTAACACTCACACTAATACCTTCCACAAATCGTAACGTCCAATCAATGGCTTCACGCTCCATAAACTCTAAAGCGCTTGGAACAATTCCGGCGCGAAAAATAGCTGAAACCGCTTCGCAAGCTTCGTTAGATTTATAAAACGGAACCATCATTAATATATTGTGATTATTTTTGGGTAATAATTTCAAAACCGCTTTTGTAATTACTCCTAATGTTCCTTCACTTCCCACCATCAACTGTGTTAAATTATACCCAGTAGAATTTTTCAAAGTATTTGCACCTGTCCACATGATTTCTCCATTGGGTAAAACTACTTCTAAATTGAGCACATAATCTTTGGTTACTCCGTATTTTAAAGCTCTGGCTCCACCGGCATTTTCGGCAATATTACCGCCAATCCAACAACTTCCCATACTGCTTGGATCAACAGGATAGAATAATCCTTTTTCGGCTACCGCTTCTCTCAAAACTTGAGTAATGACGGCTGGCTCAACAATTACTTGCAAATTTTGTTCGTCTATTTCTAAAATTTTATTCAAACGTTCCATTGATAATCCAATCCCTTCATATATAGACAAAGCACCACCACTCAAACCTGTTCTGGCCCCGATTGGTGTTGTTGGAATTTTATATTCGTTGGCTACTTTTAGTATTGCTGAAATTTCATAAGCATTAGCAGGTTTAACTACTACGTTTGGCGGAAAAACATAATCTTCTGTTTCATCATGACCATAATGATTTCGAGTTTCTTGGTCGGTAAACAAATAAGATTCGCCTACAATAGCATTGAGTTTTTGAAGTATTTCGGAACTTAGCATTTTTTAAATTAATTGAATGTAAATATAATAAATCAAACTTTTATTTCTTTTTCAAATTCGGAAGAAAAAAGCAAATAATTCCAACTAATGGAAGATAGGAACATACGAGATAAACATATTGAATAGAGGTGTAATCGGCTAATTTCCCCAATAATGCGGAACCTAAAGCGCCCATCCCGAAAGCAAAACCATAGAACAAGCCCGAAACCATACCGAGTTTTTTAGGCAGTAATTCTTGGGCATACACCAAAATGGCGGGAAAAGCTGATGAAATAATAATCCCGATAACGACCATTAATACATCGGTCCAAAATAAATTCACATAAGGTAGCAACAAGGCAAACGGCGCAGCTCCGAAAACCGAGAGCCAAATTACGTATTTGCGTCCGATTTTGTCACCCAAAGGACCACCCAAAATAGTTCCGACAGCATACGCTATCAGATAAATAAACATGTGGTATTGTGCTTCTTTGATAGACAAATGAAACTTATCAATGATGTAGAAAGTATAATAAGTGGATAAGCTTGCCGAGTAGAAGAATTTTGAAAAAATAACGATTAACAAGATCGTAACAGCCCATTTTACATTACTTTTTGACAAGCGTTGGAAATCGGCAAAAACTACTTTTTTGGGTTTTCTATATATCAAATGATTACGGTACCAAAAAGCAATTTTACTAATAATAGCCAAACCCATTACAGCAGCAATAATAAACCATAATATATAAACTTGACCATTCGGAACTACTATTAAAGCAACGAGTAAAGGCCCTAGAGCAGTACCAAAATTCCCACCAACCTGGAAAATAGATTGAGCCAAACCTCGTTTCCCGCCGGAAGCTAAGTTAGAAATACGAGCTGACTCGGGATGAAAAATAGAAGAACCTATTCCTATGAAAATTACTGAAAGTAAAATCCAATAGAAAGTAGTAGCGAAGGATAAAGACACGATTCCGACCAAGGAAAATAGCATCCCATACACTTGTGAAAAAGGTTTTGGATATTTATCAGTATAATAACCAACTAACGGTTGAAGTAATGAGGCAGATAGCTGAAATGCAAAAGTTATTAATCCGATTTGTGTAAACGTAAGATGATAATTCTGTTTTAAAATTGGGTAAACCGATGGAATTATCGCCTGAATTAAATCATTAAGCAAATGGGCAAAACTTATTGAAAACAGTATCGAATAAATTGTTTTATTAAGTACATTACTTTTTTCAGTAATATCGATTGAAGTTTCCATTCGAAATTGTAAATTATCCTGCAAAGGAAGATAAAAAAATGGAAAAGAGAACCAAAGGTTTCTTAAAATTGATGTGTTTTGAATTATTAGGAAATAATATTTTACTAAATTTACCCAAATGATATTCCCTTGAACGAAAAGCACAACAAAAAATCAGCGTTACATGAAAAAGAAGGTATTCCGCAACCGGAAAGTTTCAGTATGGCTTCATTGGAGAAAATTACCAAAAACAGAAAGCTACAACCATCAGCAGCTGAATTGATTTCTGGTATTTTAGCTCAAGACAAAGTAGCGTTGAGCCGCGGAATCACTTTAGTAGAAAGTACGAATGTTACTCATTTAGTTAAAGCAAATGAAATAATCAATAGTTGTTTGCCTTATGCTAACAAATCGTTACGAATTGGTATTACAGGTGTTCCCGGAGTTGGAAAATCTACTTTTATAGAAGCATTTGGTAAACATCTTACTTCGTTGGGCAAAAAAGTGGCAGTTTTAGCTATTGACCCAAGCAGCACAATTTCTCATGGAAGCATTCTTGGTGACAAAACCCGTATGGAGGAATTAGTTAAAGACGAAAAAGCCTATATCCGACCATCAGCTACAGGTGAAACATTAGGTGGTGTAGCGCGTAAAACCAGAGAAACCATTATACTTTGTGAAGCTGCGGGATTTGATACTATCATCATAGAAACTGTTGGCGTTGGACAAAGTGAAACCGCAGTTCACTCGATGGTAGATTTCTTTTTATTACTAAAAATTTCTGGTGCCGGTGATGAATTGCAAGGCATTAAACGAGGTATTATGGAAATGGCAGATGCAATAGTCATCAACAAAGCTGATGGTGATAATATTAATAAGGCTAAATTGGCTAAGACGGAATTTAATCGAGCGTTACATCTATTTCCTGCAAAAAAATCAGGTTGGATTCCAACTGCTTCAACTTGCAGTGCAATTACAAGAGAAGGAATAGAAAGCGTTTGGGAAACGATATCCAATTATTTTGAGTTGGTTCAAGCCAATCATTATTTTGAAGAAAAACGCAAAGAGCAAAACCAATATTGGATGATGGAAACCATTAACGAGCAGTTGAAGAACAACTTCTACCATCATGCAGAAATAATAAAACTTTTGGAAACAAATAAAAAAGCAGTCGCTAATAATGAAATTTCACCATTTGCAGCTGCTCAGGTTTTGTTGAAAAAGTATTTTATTGAATAACTTCGATTCTAAATACTATTCTTCGTAACCTTCCATTTCTTTATCGTAGAATTCCCCGGCAAGTGTAATTAAATGTTCCATTTCCGATTCTAATTCGGTTTCATCTTCTCCTTCTAAATCTTCCATAAACTCTACTTCGTCATCTTTTAAATTGATAATAAAACGAGGAAAGTCTAGATGAATTACAAAAATATCATCAGGAAAGTCAGAGTTGTCGGCGAGAACAAATTTTGGTAATTGCATAATTTAAGATATTAGAAAATAGAGAATAGATTAAAGACAAAAATATATAACTTATTCAAAAGTCTATCATCTATTTTCTATTCTCTTTTTTCATTTTTTATTTATCAGACAAAATTACGGGCGCACTTCCCTTGCCCATAAAAATAACTTTGGCGTTAGCAGAAGTAGCAATTTCTTTTTGTGCTTTAATTTGTTCGTATTGCAATTGTTTATCGGTCAAGCCAGAAGAAATAATTCTTTGATAATCGGCAATACCTTGAGCTTCTACTCTTTTACGTTCGGCTTCTTGTTTTTCTTTTTGCAAAACGAAAGTCATTTTTTGAGCATCTTGTTCAGCATTAATTTTACTCTCAATAGAGGCTTTTACAGAAACTGGTAGATTTATATTTCTAATTAAAAGTTGTTCTAAAACCAAACCTCTTTTTTTGAAATCATCTTCAATTGATTTGAAAATACGCTGTTGAAATTCGTTTCTTTTAGTTGAATATAATGCTACAGCATCATAATAAACAGCGTTGTCGCGAATACGAGTTCTGGTTACAGGACGAACAATTTTATCAATATAATCTTGTCCGATTCCTTTTAAAATTTTTGGCGCTTCTGTTGGTAACACTCTATACAAAACTGTTAAATCTATTACAACCTCCAAACCATCATTTGACAACACTCTTATGGCATCATCACCTTCTTGCGCGCCTTCATTGTGAATGGCAGACATTGTATAGTTTTGCGTTTGAGCATCAAAAATAGTAATATCTAATAATGGATTTACAATATGCAAACCACTTTCTAAAACATCAGGTTGAACGTTTCCATAAAGTGATTTTACGCCCACTTTTCCCGCATCAATTTGTTTGAATACCGAAGATAATAAACCAATAAGAATGACAACTAATCCAAAAATCCTGAAAAGATTCGCAAATTTTGAAAGTGGGTTTTCGTTGTTTTTTAAAGTAAAGCTGATAATAATTAAGATAACACCAATAATAAGTGAAAGTATCATTTTCTGAGTTTTTAAATTATACGGTGATTATACGCAACTCTCAAAAGTAAGTTACAAATTATTTAGGAGTATTTTCTAAAATCAATTTTTTCGTCAGATAATGAAATCGCATGAACAGAAAAACAGCAGCAGTTGTTAAACCAGCAAATAATCCAATCCAAACACCAACGGCTTTTAATGAAGTACAATTTCCGAGATAAAACGAAACAGGAAACCCAACAATCCAATAAGCTACAAAAGTAATATACATTGGAATTTTAACGTCTTGCAATCCACGTAACGCTCCTAAAACCACCACTTGCATTCCGTCAGAAATTTGAAAAACTGCTGCAACTAAAAGCAATTTGGCGGCAATAGCAATTACTTCCTGATTGTCTAATAATTGGGATTGGATTTCCATATTTAAAAACATATATGGCAAAACTTGGTGCAGTGCCACAAACATTAGAGCAAACAAAATTTCGATAAGTATTGCTAATAAAAATATGGAACGAGCAACGATAACTAATTGCTTATAATCATTTAATCCTTTATGGTTACTAATCCTTATCATCGAAACCACGCTCAAACCCATTGCAAACATAAAAGTCATCGATGCCAAACTCAAAGCAATTTGATTCGCTGCCTGACTTGTCTTTCCAATGTTACCACAAAGCCAAATTCCGACGGTAAACAATACCACTTCAAAAAGCATTTGCATAGCTGATGGAAAACCAAGATTGACGATTTTTTTAATCATATCTTTTCTTAAATCATCAAAACTAAAATTTTTAAAATAATCTCTAAGTTGTTCTTTTCGAGATAAAAT
Organism: Flavobacteriaceae bacterium; assembly: GCA_947478365.1. GTDB lineage: Bacteria > Bacteroidota > Bacteroidia > Flavobacteriales > Flavobacteriaceae > Flavobacterium. Next base: position 8,024 of record CANJWG010000043.1, read on the forward strand.
GATGTGCATAAAAGTAACCATAGCAATCCTTGAAATAACTGTTCCCAATCCTGCACCAAGAATTCCCATTTTTGGAAAAATCCAAACGCCATAAATCAAACAATAATTTATAATTACATGTAAAATATTAGCCATTACAATCGCATACATCGAAACTTTAGTCATAGATAATCCATCTGCAAACTGTTTGTATCCTTGATAAATAATAAGCGGGACTAACGAAAAGGCAACCCAATCAACAAAGGGTTTTGCGAGCGTTATTACTTCTTTGGGTTGATGTAACAATTCCATTATTGGCTTTGCCAAAACCACTATCCCAAACAGTGAAAAACCTAAAATAACACACAAAAATAGACCGTGATGAAAAGCGGAGCGGATTTTTGAAGTATCTTTTTCAGCATCTGCCTCAGCAACAATAGGTGTTATGGCTGTTGAAAAACCAATTCCCAGAGACATAGCTATAAAAATAAAACTGTTTCCCAATGAAACAGCTGCTAATTCAGTGCTGCCTAATTTTCCAACCATTATATTATCAACAATACCTATTAAAGTATGACCAAGCATTCCTATTATTACTGGATAAGCCAATCTAATATTATACGAGAACTCTTTTGTATATTGAGTTAAATTCATTTTTATAAAATTGATTGTAAAAGTAGCTCAATATTCTTATAAAATTATCGCTAAACAATTCTTAAAATGATAAAAATAAATATCTTTGCAAAAAATCATCAATCATAAAAATAAAAAAAATGAAAAAGTTTTTAATTTTAATTTTTACGTTAACAGCAACCTTGACCCATGCTCAAAACATTTTTCAAGATTCTTTTGCTACTTACAATTCAAATGCTCAATTAAGCGGTCAAGGTGTTTGGACAAATAATTCTTCTTTCCCTGGTGGTTTAGGCAGTTGTGTTGGGGCAATTTGCCAAAATGCAAAAGTTGTCGATCAGAACATAGCAGCTACTAGTTATGGTTCCTCAATAAAAGCATTTAGCTTAACTCCAGACACTGATGGTTGCGGAAGAGCCTTTACTCCTTTTACCGCAAATGGAGATTTATATGTTGGAATGGTTATCAATATCACTAATGCTCAATCATCACCACAAGATTTTTTCAGAGTGATGAGTAGTGGAAATCTCACAACAACATTCCGTATGTTAGTTCAGCCTACAAGTGGTTCCACCTATAGCATCGGAATTAGAAAAGGCGACACCGGAAATCCAACAGTTTACACTGCCAATTCCTATAACTATGGCACTGATTATTTATTAATATTCAAATACAATCAAGCAGCAGGCGTAAATGATGATACTATAACATTATATGCTAATGCCAATTATGCTGCCGGGGAAGCAGGAAATACGGCATCAGCCACAAATTTTGCAGGAAATGACCAATCAGGAAACATTGATAGAATGAGTTTCAGACAAAATGCGGGTCCAGCAGGAATGCCAACTGGGAAAGTAAGCCTTGTTAGTGTTGCAACAACATGGGAAACTTTATCTTTTAACTTATCGAATAATGAATTTAACAGAAACACTTTTACAATTTCTAGTAACGAAGTAAATAATGGTGTTTTAAATATTAAATCTGGTATTACATTAGAAAATGCTATTTTAAGTATTTATGATATTCAAGGTAGAAAAATCGATAATAAAACAATTTCATTAGAGGAAAACATAAATGATATTGCTATCAATCCTATTCACAACTCTGGTGTTTATATCGTTGAAATAACAAGTGGCAACAATCAAAGATTTACTCAAAAAATTGTAGTAAAATAGTTTTTAATACTTCATAAAAAAGCGCTGAAAATAGACTGCACAAAAAAGTTTAGACAAATTTTTAATTAATTTTGATAATAATGAGTTCGATATTGTATCGGACTCATTTTGTTTAAATTTGATTTAATTCTTTCTTTTTATCATCATCGGTATCAATGTTTAACTCAGTTAGAATTTTTGTCAAAGAAATGGTTTCAACAACTCTAAAATCAACTGGATTTATAATTCAAGTGTTTATATTTGTATGCTTATGGAAAAATTTCAACTCAGCGTACTTTTTAAAATCATTGGCATAGGTTCAGCATCAGGGATTCTCTATCATAATGATTTGCTTTATGTTATTTCGGATAATAGTACTTATCTATACGAGTACAATATTCCTAACGAAAAACTGAACAAAATTCCACTTGTTGATTATCCTCAGGAGAACATTCCTAAAAAAGACAAAGCCGATTTTGAGTCGATTTCATTTTTGGAAAACAAATTATATATTTTAGGGTCAGGTTCTACCGAAAATCGAAATAAAGTTGTAAGATATAAACTAACATCAAAAAAACATAGCGAAAAAGATTTCAGTATTATTTTTCAGGATATAAAAACACAACTTGAAATAAAGGATGAAGAATTAAATATTGAAGGTTTAATTCAACAAAATAATATCATGTACTTATTTCAAAGAGGTAATGGTATGAATAGTAAAAATGGAATCATCTATTCTAATGAAGATATAGAAAATAGGGTATTTAAATTTGTACCTTTTGATTTACCCAAAATAAATAATGTATCATCCACTTTTACGGATGCTATTTTAATAGAAGATAAAATCTACTTTCTAGCTTCTGCAGAAGATACAACCTCAACTTATGACGATGGCGAAGTATTAGGGAGCATCATTGGAACGATAGATTTGATAACAATGAAACTCAAAAGTTCAATTCAAATTAGTAACAAACACAAATTTGAAGGATTGACATTATACAAAAAAACAGCAACTCAAATAGAACTGCTGCTTTGTGAGGATAATGATACCGAAGTTTTAGAAACTACTATTTATAAATTAATTTTAGAATAATGCTACTTTTCAATTTCATTCAAACTTTCCATCTTTTTGTGAGCTAAGAATCCTTTGATATCCTCGAAATGTTCTTTCACTCTTTTATTCCCAAATTCGAAAACTTTAGTAGCTAATCCGTCAAGGAAATCCCTGTCGTGAGAAACCAAAATCAGCGTGCCGTCAAAGTCTTTTAAAGCTTCTTTTATAATATCTTTTGTCTTCATGTCCAAATGGTTAGATGGCTCATCCAGAATTAATAAGTTAACTGGTTCCAACAATAATTTTATCATGGCCAAACGCGTTTTTTCGCCACCTGAAAGCACTTTTACTTTCTTCTGAATGTCATCGCCATGAAACATAAAAGCACCTAAAATATTCTTTATTTGAGTACGAACATCACCAACAGCAATGTTGTCTATCGTTTCAAAAATGGTTGCATTCTCGTCTAGCAGCGAAGCCTGATTTTGAGCAAAATAACCAATCTGCGAATTATGCCCAACCTCAACGTTTCCGCTATTGATTTCAATTTCTTTCATGATGGCTTTAATCATCGTCGATTTACCTTCTCCGTTTTTACCAACGAACGCCACTTTTTGACCACGCTCAATGACCATATTGGCATCTTTAAAAATCAAATGGTTTCCATACGATTTTTCTAAATCACGAACAATTACAGGATATTGCCCAGAACGAACGGAAGGAGGAAATTTCAATTTTAATGCTGAATTATCAATTTCGTCCACTTCAATTGGTATAATTTTTTCTAACATTCTAACGCGCGATTGAACAGCATCAGTTTTTGAAAAAGTCCCACGAAAACGATCAATAAAAGCTTGATTATCGGCAATCATTTTTTGTTGTTCGTCATACGCTTTTTGCTGATGAACTCTTCTGTCTTTTCTCAATTCAAGATAATGTGAATATTTGGCTTTATAATCATAGATTCTACCCATTGTTACTTCAATAGTGCGATTGGTAATATTATCAACAAACGCTCTGTCGTGCGAAATTACCATTACGGCTTTAGCCTGATTAATTAGGAAATCCTCCAACCACTGTATACTATCCATATCCAAGTGATTAGTCGGTTCATCAAGCAAAATCAAATCGGGTTGCTTCAACAGAATTTTAGCCAACTCTATTCGCATTCTCCAACCACCGGAAAATTCAGAAGTCGGGCGATTAAAATGGTCTCTTTCAAATCCTAATCCTTTTAAAACTTTTTCAACCTCAGCCTCGTAATTTACCTCTTCAATAGCATAGAATTTTTCACTTAAATCAGAAACTCTTTCAATCAGCTTCATATACTCATCGCTTTCATAATCAGTTCGAATAGTCAACTGCTCATTTATTTCATCAATTTCATCACGCATTTTAAAAACTTCAGCAAAAGCTTTTGATGCTTCTTCCATTACGGTACAATTGTCTGCTGCTAGTAAATGCTGAGGCAAATAGGCTATCACTGCTTCTTTTGGCGCTGAAATTGCGCCACGAGAAGGCTTATTCTCACCGGCAACAATCTTTAAAAGTGTCGATTTTCCGGCGCCATTTTTACCCATAAGGGCAATTTTATCTGTTTCGTTGATGGCGAAAGTTACCTCGCTAAAAAGGGTGGTGCCACCAAATTCTACGGCTATGTCATTTACAGTAATCATATATCATTTTTGAAGCGGCAAATATAGTCTAATTTAGAAATGATGCAATTTGAAACTGTGACAATTTGAAAGCACTTAAAATACTCGTTAGCTATTATTTAATCAACAGTATATTTTAGGAAAGTGGTTAGTTATTTAAATATTTTTAAATCGTTAATTCAGAAAAGAAGCTTCTTCCAATTTAAAATATTTTGTATATTTTAATGTTTGTTTGTCTAGCAAATATAAATTGCCAAAATAACATCCTAAAAGATAACACTCATTTAATTTTCCCGATTTCTGAATTTGAATTTCAAAATTATTAAGGATATAAATATCATCAAATGTAACAGAATTTCCCATATAAGTTCCCTTTTCAAATTCCCAGTTAGCGTCCATTCTGCCCGGTAAAAACATAAGACGATCGAGAACAAATACGAAAAGAAAAAAAGGCAATATTCTGATTATTTTTTTCATTCTAAATACTTAACCTAAACTCTTCTATTACAGGATTAGCTTTTCCAAAATCAATTTCCTGAATGAATAACTCAACAGCTTTTGCCGTTTGTATAATTGGTAAAACATTGGCTTGATTGTTATTCCTAACCACAACGTTAATATCAGATTCTTCCAATCTTTCTTTTAAGGTAACTGCTAGAATTTCTTCTCCTGAAAATATTTTTATTAAGCCCATTTTTTTAGGTTTG
>CANJWG010000044.1 GCA_947478365.1 Flavobacteriaceae bacterium
AGGCAACTCTCCAATTTTCAATAAATACTAAAAGAACTTATTTTTTTTTGCGGTTGCAAATGTAACTTTTCATTCTATAATTTACAACTATTTCATTTCTTTTTTTACTACTTAAAATAAATAAATGCAAAAAAGGTTCACTCTCAACAAAGTAGAATTAGATAATATTCTAAAATAAAAACGAATATAGATTTATTATGCTTTGAATTCGATAATTTATAATAAAAGATTAGTTTTGCAATACAAATATTCAGGGCTTTAATTGTACAAAGCACTGGGAGAAAAACAAAAACATATTATGAGTAAAAAAGTAGTCATCGTGTCAGCAGTTAGAACGCCAATTGGAAGTTTCATGGGTTCGTTGTCAACTATACCAGCAACTAGATTAGGAGCAATTGCCATCAAAGGCGCTTTAGATAAAATCAATTTAGATCCAAACTTAGTAGATGAGGTTTTAATGGGTAATGTAGTTCAAGCAGGAAATGGACAAGCTCCTGCAAGACAAGCAGCTATTTATGCAGGTTTACCAAACACTGTTGCCTGTACTACAGTCAACAAAGTATGCGCATCTGGAATGAAAGCTGTGATGCAAGGAGCACAAGCTATTATGGCTGGTGATGCTGAAATAGTAGTCGCAGGTGGAATGGAGAACATGAGTTTAATTCCACATTATGTTCATTTAAGAAACGGCGTAAAATTTGGCCCAACAACCATGGTTGACGGAATGCAGAAAGACGGCTTGACAGATGCGTATGACAATAATGCTATGGGAGTTTGTGCCGACTTATGTGCCTCCGAATATAATATAACAAGAGAAGATCAAGATGCTTTTGCTATTCAATCCTACGAGCGTTCCGCTAAAGCTTGGAGCGCCGGCAAATTTAATAATGAAATCGTACCTGTAGAGATACCACAACGTCGTGGCGAACCAATTATCTTTTCCCAAGACGAAGAATATACCAATGTAAAATTAGACAAAATTCCAGCTTTGAATGCCGTTTTCACCAAAGATGGAACTGTCACAGCAGCTAACGCTTCAACAATAAATGATGGTGCGGCTGCTTTAGTTTTGATGAGTGAAGAAAAAGTAATTTCAATGGGATTAAAACCATTAGCTTATATAAAATCTTATGCTGATGCCGCACAAGAACCAAAATGGTTTACAACATCTCCTGCAAAGGCATTGCCAAAAGCTTTAGACAAAGTAGGTTTGTCAATTGCAGATGTTGACTTTTTTGAATTCAATGAAGCTTTTTCAGTGGTTGGTTTGGCAAATGCTAAAATCCTAGGACTTAACAATGACAAAGTAAATGTAAATGGTGGTGCTGTTTCTTTGGGTCATCCACTTGGATGCTCCGGAGCCAGAATTATTGTTACTTTAATCAATGTTTTAGAACAAAACAATGCTAAAGTTGGAGCTGCCGCTATTTGTAATGGTGGCGGTGGGGCTTCGGCGATTGTCATAGAAAGAATTTAAATAATTAACAATTGACAATGGATAATTAACAATTAAAAAAATTCAATTATCCATTATCCATTAATCAATTATATTTTAATGTTTGCCATTTGTAATCTTGCTATAATTCCGTTACGAGCCGAGCCGAGCGACAGAAGCGAAATCGTTTCTCAAGTCTTGTTTGGTGAGCATTTCGAAATTGTGGAGACACAAAATCAATGGTCAAAAATAAAATTACAGTTTGATGAATATGAAGGTTGGGTCGATTCAAAACAATATCAAACTATATCCGAAAAGAGTTATAAAGCACTATCAAATGATGCCATAATTTTAAATTCCGATTTAGTAGAATACGTAAGCAATCCTCAAAATATCTTACTCCCAATTACATTAGGCGCATCAGTATCATTTTTAAATCATAGCGAAATTAATATTGAAAACTATGAATTTGAAGGTATGAGGGCAAGTGGCGTGAAGCCAAAATCAGATTTGATTACCACAGCCTATATGTATTTAAATGCTCCTTACTTATGGGGTGGAAAAACACCATTTGGTATAGACTGTTCAGGTTTTACACAAATGGTTTATAAGTTAAATGGACATCATCTGCTAAGAGATGCTTCGCAACAATCTAAACAAGGCAATGCTTTGAGTTTTATTGAAGAAAGTGAACCTGGAGATTTGGCTTTCTTTGATAATGAAGAAGGAAAAATAATTCATGTTGGTATCATTATGGAAAATAATTATATCATTCATGCTAGTGGCAAAGTTCGTATTGATAGATTAGACCATTTGGGAATATATAATGCAGAACAAAATAGACATACCCATAGATTAAGAGTGATTAAGAAAATAATATAACCGAAACAATTGTTTCGGTTTTTTTTTGGTTACTTAAAACAACTATTCTCATCAAATTTCCCTAAATTTGATATGGGTTAATAATTAATTTCATCCAAATGGATAGCAATTCTAAAGTTATAGAATCTTTCAAATCATTTTTTGCTGAAGTTGGTGAACTCTCCTATTTTACCTCTCGTTTTTTTAAAGAGGTATTTAAACCTCCTTATGAATTTAAAGAATTTCTTAGACAATGCTACAATATGGGCAATCGCTCATTACTATTAGTAAGTGTCACTGGATTTATTATTGGCTTGGTTTTTACGTTACAATCTAGACCTACTTTATTAGAGTTCGGAGCTGTTTCGTGGATGCCATCTATGGTGAGCATTTCTATTATTAGAGAAATGGGACCAATAATTACGGCTTTAATTTGTGCCGGAAGAATTGGCTCAGGTATTGGTGCAGAATTAGGTTCCATGCGTGTTACCGAACAAATTGATGCTATGGAAGTATCGGGTACTAATCCTTTTAAATTTTTAGTAATTACCAGAATTTTGGCCACAACATTAATGCTTCCTATTTTGGTTTTCTTCGGAGATACCATTGCTATTTTTGGTTCTGCCATGGTAGAAAATATAAAAGGAAACGTTTCATACCTCCTGTATTTTAATCAGGTTTTTGACAGTTTAAAATTCAGCGATATAATCCCTACAACTATTAAAACATTCTTCTTTGGTTTTGCTATTGGATTAGTAGGTTGTTACAAAGGCTATAATTGTAAAAAAGGAACAGCTGGAGTTGGATTAGCTGCCAATTCTGCTGTTGTTTATACCTCAATGCTTTTATTTATTATTGATTTTATTGCTGTTTTTATAACCAATATTTTTTACTAATTACTTATGAGTTCATTTGATATAAAATCTAAACCTATCATTGAAATCAAAAACTTATACAAGAGTTTTGGGGACAATCATGTATTAGAAGGGTTTACTATGAATTTATACGAAGGCGAAAACCTTGTGATCATGGGGAAATCAGGTTCAGGTAAATCGGTAATGATTAAATGTCTTATAGGTTTGGAAGAACCTGATAGTGGCTCCATTGAAGTAATGGGAAAAAACATTAAAGAACTAGAACATTGGGAACTAGATGAATTGCGAACCGAAATTGGCTTTCTATTTCAAGGAAGTGCTTTATATGATTCAATGTCAGTGAGAGAAAATTTAGAGTTTCCTTTGCGACGACATACCAAAAAATTTGGCGTTATCGAAGACACAACGCCAATGGTTATGGAAGCATTAGAAAATGTAGGTTTGGCACATACTATTAATTTAATGCCAAGTGAATTATCCGGCGGAATGAAGAGAAGAGTTGCTTTGGCGAGAACCTTAATTCTGCAACCAAAAATTATTCTCTATGATGAGCCTACGACAGGTTTGGATCCAATCACCTCCAAAGAAATTATTTTGCTTATGACTTCCATTCAAAAAAAATACAATACTTCATCAATTATCATTACGCATGATGTAGATTGCGCTAGGGTAATTTCAAATAGAATGATTTTATTAATTGATAATATAAATTACGCTGAAGGTACTTTTGAAGAGTTGTCAGCTTCTGAAGATCCAAAAATTAAAGCCTTTTTTAAATAAATTTACTCATGGAAAAAACAACAACCGAAAAAATACGATTAGGATTATTTGTTATCACCGGACTTACCTTTTTTGTGTTGGCCATCTATTTCATTGGAAACAAGCAACAAATGTTTGGAAAAACAAACCAATTAACGGCTATTTTTGATAACGTTGGAGGTTTACAATTGGGAAACAATGTTCGCTTTTCAGGAATAAATGTTGGGACAGTTCGCGGCATAGAAATCATTAATGATACCACTATCAATGTTGAAATGCAAATTGATAAAAAGATTTTTCCATTTATAAAAAAAGATGCCATAGCCACTATTGGTTCTGATGGATTGGTGGGAAGTGTAATCATCAATATCATTCCTGGAAAAGGAAATGCAGCACAAGTAATTCCTGGAGATGTCATAAAATCAAACAAAAGAGTACGAACGGATGACATGCTCAATACGCTTAACACTACCAATCAAAATGCCGCTAAGCTTACTGCTGATTTACTTAAAATCACCAATGACATTAATAATGGCAAAGGAACTATTGGTGTCTTAATTCGAGATACTATAATGGCAAAAGATTTGAAAGAAACCATTCATTATTTGAAAATCACTACCAAAAAAACGAGTGAAACTATTGATAATCTAAACAACCAAATAGCTTCATTGAACAATAAGAATAATGTGATTGGTGTGATTAAAGATACAGTTGTAGCCAACAAAATAAAAAAAGTAGTAGATAATCTAAACAAATCTAGTCAGGAAATTAATAAAGTGGTAACCAATCTTAATGCTACAGTAGTCAATATTAAAGATGGAAAAGGTGCTATTAATTATTTATCTAATGATCCAAAACTAGTAGTAAAAATTGATTCGACAATGAGCAATATAAACGATGCCAGTAAGAAACTAAACGAAAATCTTGAAGCTTTGAAACACAACTGGTTTTTCCGAGGTTATTTCAAAAAAATAGAAAAACAAAAAGCAGCTAAGAAATAGAAATGTTTAAATACTTTTCAATGTTTCAATTAAATAATCAATATCTTCTTTAGTATTATAATGACTAAATGAAATACGTAAACTTGGTTTTTTTAACTCATCATCATTGAGCATTTCAGCTAATACATGAGAAGGTTTACTACTTCCGCTTTGACAGGCACTTCCTCTAGAAACCGCAATACCTCTCATATCCAAATTAAATAAAATCATGGCCGTTTTTTCAGGAGTAAAAGGCAGCAAAACATTTAATATATTGTAAAACGTGCTGCTTCCATTTATCGAAATATTCGAAAAGGATGCCTGCAATTTTTGAAAACAATAATTCTTCAATTCGGTTATATAATTTCTTTCTTCTTCTAAATTGTCTATGGATAATTCCAAAGCTTTAGCCATTCCTGCAATTTGGTGGACTGATTCAGTACCGGCACGCCAACCTTTTTCCTGCTCACCACCAAACAACATAGGTTGCAACACCAAGTTTTTACGAACAAATGCAAAACCGACACCTTTTGGCCCATGAAATTTATGGGCACTAGCTACTAAAAAATCAACCGCTAATTCCTGTAAATTAAGTTTCGTTTTTCCTATAGATTGAACCGTATCGCAATGAAACAATACTTTGTTTTGGTGACACATTGCTCCTATCTTTTCAATATCATTGACAACTCCGGTCTCATTATTAACATGCATTAAAGAAACTATCGTTTTTGCATTATTGGAAAGTAAAGTTGAAAATTGAGTATAATCTAAAACTCCATCTTTTGAAACATTTATAAATTCGACTTCGACACCAAATTCTTCCTGCAAAGCTTGAACTGTATATAAAGTGGCATGATGTTCTACTTTGGATGTAACTATCCGTTTTATACCAAAGTCTTTCACTGCACTTCTTAAAATCCAATTGGTAGCTTCGGTAGCTGTAGATGTAAAAACAATTTCCTGTGCATTACAATGTAAATATTTGGCAATTGTTTTTCTCGAGGTTTCAATAATGGCTTTGGCGCTTCTTCCAATACTGTGTGTTGATGATGGATTTCCATACTCCGACTGCATAACTTTTACCATTTCATCAATAACTTCTTGACGAATTGGTGTGGTTGCTGCATTATCGAGGTATATATTTTTCATTTTACAAATATAAAAGTACTGTTCTTAATTAAATGATAAAAGGCAAAATTAATAGTATAAAAAACTTATTTTTGCTTAAAATTATACTATTCCAATGAAAAGAATTTTACGTATACTCTCATTATTACTTTTTATTACTGCTTGTGATGATGGTAATTTAACCGTTGATGTTATTGATTTTTCTGAAGTAGCTGTCCAAAAATGCAGTGATAAAGATGTAATTTATAAAGTTAAAGATGCCGAATTACTTTTTATTGAAATTCCGGCTTCGACTTTTATAAATGATGCAACTGTTGAAGGTGAACCAATTGAAGTAACAATAAATTCAACCAATAAAGTAACTTACAGAAAATATGACGGAACAGTAAGTTCAGCTAATATTTGCCCTACGGTTCCCAATGCCACGCCTAATTTAATAGAAGAATGGAACGCCTCTTCGGGAACCATTCAAATAACATCTGCCGCAATTAAGTCGACTAATACAGTTGATAATTCCACACGAATTACCGGTTATACGTATAACATTGTTTTTAAAAATATTACTTTCCAAAAACCAACTGGTCCACAAGTATATGAAACTTTTATTTTTGGAAATTATGCAACAACAGTAAGTGATTTAGACTTTGGATTTAATGAAGAAGTTGACAAGAGTACTTGCATTAGTGACAATAGAATTTTTGATTTTAGTGGTAGTGAAGTTTTTACCTTAGACGTGGCTGATTATGCTACATTATTTGCAAATGAAGTAACAACGACTCCTAGAACTGCCTTAATTAGTTCTTCTAATAAATTGTCCTACCGATTATATTCAGGAATAATAACGAATGACTATTTCTGTGCCGCAACCATTCCGGCAACTCCAACACTAACACAGCAATGGAATGCTATTGATGGTATTGAAGCTACTAGCGGAATAATTGAAGTAAGTACCACAACTTTAGGCGCTGGTTTTCAACACACTATTCGATTAAAAAAAGTCACTTTAAAGAAAGAAAATAGTGATTTTTCTTTAGGCGATGATTATCTTTTTGGAACTTTAATAACCAATTAATTTTACTAAAATAATCATGCCAACTGACTGTATAAGCTATCAAAAATCAGGGTATTTCACTAAATTAATTGTAGATTATTTAGATAAAAAAACCGAATTGAAATCGCTTTACAATCGTTTCCCAACTCTTGAAAACTTTAAAGAACAACTGGAAGAAAAGTCACAAAACTATTCTGCAGAAAATAGAAAAAGTTTGGTTACAGCTCTTGAAAATCAGTACAAAGGTTTTCAAATTTCAGAGGCTACAAGCACAAATATTTCACTCTTATCCAATTCAATAACATTCACAATAACAACAGGCCATCAATTGAATTTGTTCACTGGACCATTGTATTTTTTGTATAAAATTGTCTCCGCTATCAACCTTTGCACTACATTAAAAAAAGAGTATCCTTCTTATGATTTTGTTCCAATTTACTGGATGGCTACTGAAGATCATGACTTTGAAGAAATAAATCATTTCAATTTTAAAAATGTAAAAATAAACTGGAATAAGAAAAGTAATGGTCCGGTTGGAAGGTTGTCAACGAAGGGACTAAAAGAAGTATTAGAAGCTCTTGTTACAGAATTAGGCGCTGGTGAAAACGCTACTTATTTAAAAGAGCTTTTCGAAAACAGTTATCTTAAACATAACAATCTTGCTGATGCAACAAGGTTTTTAGTTAACCAATTGTTTGGTGATAAAGGATTAGTTATTCTTGATGGCGATGACAAAACGTTAAAGCAATTGTTTATGCCTTTTGTCAAAAATGAATTAATTCATAAAACGTCATTCCAAAAGGTTACAGAAACAGATTTATTGCTTCAAGCTTCATACGATATCCAAGTAAATCCAAGAGAAATCAATCTTTTTTATATAGAAGATAATCTCAGAGAGCGTATAGTTTTTGAAAATAATCTCTTTAAAGTTAACAATACTAAGCTTGCTTTTTCAGAAAAAGAAATTATAGCATTACTTGAAAATAGTCCCGAAAAATTTAGCCCTAATGTTATACTTCGCCCCTTGTACGAAGAGGTAATTTTACCTAATTTGTGTTACATTGGCGGTGGTGGAGAAATTGCGTATTGGTTGCAATTACAATCTACCTTTGAAGCTAACAAAGTTACTTTTCCGATACTCTTAGTGCGCAATTCTGTTTTGTTAGTAACGGAAAAACAAATAATAAAAGTAGACAAATTAAACATTTCTTGGGAGAATTTATTCAGTAATCAATCAGTGTTGTTTACCCAAAAAACAAAAGAATTTTCTAAATTCAACTTAGATTTCTCAGAACAAAAAGAGCATTTAAAACAGCAGTTTGAAAAGTTGTTGTTAATTGCTAATCAAACTGATAAATCGTTCATTGGTGCCGTAAAAGCCCAACAAACCAAACAAATTAAAGGGTTGGAAAATTTGGAGAAACGTTTGCTAAAAGCCGAAAAAAAAATGCATGCAGACGAACTCGAAAGAATTATCGAACTACAAAATGAGCTGTTTCCAAACCAAGGGTTACAAGAACGTAGAAATAACTTTGCTGAATATTACAATGAATATGGACAAGAGTTCATCGATAAATTGTTCACGCAACTTAAACCTTTGGAACCTTCATTTACCATTATTACCTTATAATCAAACCATTTATTTACAGAAACTTGTGTATAGCTATTTGATTTTATATCATATGTATTTTATTTACAATTAAATCATATGAAAAATCAAAGAATGAAGTTAACAAACAGAGTAACGTATACCAGTTATCTATTTTATTGAAATTACATACGGATTAAATTTCGCAATTTAGAAAATTAACAAAAATTGATATTCGTTCTATTTTAATAGTCATTTAAAAGCATTACTTTTGCACGCGAATAAAATAAACAAATAAAATGGCAACAAATAGAACTTTTACCATGATTAAACCAGATGGTGTTGAAAACGGACACATCGGTGGAATATTAAATATGATTACTGAAGGTGGTTTCAGAATTGTAGCAATGAAATTAACGCAGTTAACAGTAGCAGATGCAAAAGCATTTTACGCAGTTCATGCCGAAAGACCTTTCTACGGAGAGTTAGTAGAATTCATGACGCGCGGACCAATCGTTGCGGCTATCTTAGAAAAAGATAACGCTGTTGAAGGTTTTAGAACCTTAATTGGAGCTACGAATCCAGCGCAAGCTGCAGAAGGAACTATCCGTAAAAAATATGCAACATCTGTTGGTGAAAATGCTGTTCATGGTTCAGATAGCGATGAAAATGCAGCTATTGAAAGTGCTTTTCACTTTGCTGGTAGAGAGCAGTTCTAGAAAATAAAACTTCTTAATATTGATACTAAATCCCATTGCTATTTTGAAATGGGATTTTTTATTTTATTTGTAACAATTTTATTGTAGTTTATACTAACAAACGGTTTAGACCTTTATCAATACTATTAATCAAAATAACTCATTATGAAAAAACAACTTATTGCCGCAGTAGTTCTTTTATTTTCTTTTACTGCACTAGCCCAAACCACTCCAGAAAAAAAAGATAAAAAAGTAACTATAGTTATCAATTCTAAATTTGGTTTTGCCAAACTCAATCAAACTGACTTAGTAACTTTAAACGGAAATATTAACGGGGGTGATTTTTTATTATCCTATTCTATTGGAAAAAATTGGGACCTTGCTGCTGGTGTTGGCTTTATGGACTTCAATGCTAATCCAATCATTGCTGGCAATTCAGCCAGTTTAAAAAACTCCTACCTACAAATTCCCTTGAAAGCTTTTGGAGATTTTAGTATTTTCGAAAAAGAGCAATCACCATCTAAAATTGCGGTGGTTTTTGCTGGTGGTTTTTATGCCAACACTCTATTAAAATCAGAAGTGAAAACGCTTAGTGGAAATAGTAGTGAAAAAAACCTTGGCTGGAACTTTGGTGTTACCACTCAGCTAGGGGCTAAATTCACTGTTTCAAATGACTTAGACTTTGAAATTGGATTAGAAAGTCAGATTGATTTGAGTGATATGAAAAACAAAGGTGTAAATAGAAAAATAGAACAACTAAATGTGCTCTATGTTAACTTAGGTTTTAAATTTTAAAAACTATACAATAAAACAAAAATCCTGCTTCTTTCAAAACAGGATTTTTTTTTATTGTAAACTCGCTAAGCTCTGCTCTATTGTGGCAATCTTTGCCAAAGCATCAGCTTCTTTCTTTCGTTCATTGTCAATTACTTGTGGTGGTGCTCCCGCAACAAATTTTTCATTAGCCAGCTTGCCTTGCACACTTCGCAAAAAACCTTGCGTGTATTTCAACTCTTCAGTTAGTTTAGCTATTTCGGCAGCGATATCAATATTCCCTGAAACCGGAATAAAGTATTCATTAGATTTTACTCTGTATGTTAATGCTCCATCTATTTTGTCTGTGATGTATTCTAGCGAAACAATGTTACCTAGCTTCATGATTACGCTGTCAAAATAAGTCGAAACTTTTTCATTGTTTACCACTTTTAAATCAACAGCCTCTTTCATCGCAATGTTTTTCTCTTTGCGAATGGTTCTAACGCCTGCAATGACTTCCACAGCAAAATCGAAATCAGCTATCAATTTAGCATCAAACGAAGTTACTTTTGGGTATTCAGCAATTATTAACGCTTGCTCTGGAGTTCTTTCGTCTATATATTGCCAAATTTCCTCTGTTAAGAACGGCATAAAAGGATGCAATAGTTTCAAGTTAGCCTCCAACATTTCAATGGCTTTATCAAAAGTGGCGCTGTCTATTGGCTGCTGATAGACAGGTTTTATCATTTCCAAGAACCAGGAACAGAAATCATCCCAAACCAATTTGTAAATACTCATCAAAGCATCAGACAAACGATATTTTTCAAAGTGGTCTTCAATTTCTACTAAGGTTTGTTGCAACTTGGCTTGATACCATTCAATAGCAACTTTAGCACTTTCTGGTTGAGGAATATCGGCAACTTCCCAACCTTTGATTAATCGGAAAGCGTTCCATATTTTATTTCCGAAGGCTTTTCCATTGTTGCATAACTCTTCATCAAACATGATATCGTTTCCTGCAGAGGCACTCAAAAGTAATCCTACACGAACTCCATCGGCACCAAACTTTTCGATTAGTTCTAATGGTTCAGGTGAATTTCCTAATGATTTCGACATTTTACGACGTTGCTTGTCCCGAACTAAACCTGTTAGGTATACATTAGTAAAAGGTTTTTTACCTGTATATTCATAACCTGCAATTATCATACGTGCTACCCAGAAAAATAAGATATCTGGTCCGGTTACTAAATCATTGGTTGGATAATAGTACTTGAAATCTTCGTTTTCCGGATCCATAATACCACCAAAAACAGCCATTGGCCATAACCAAGAGGAGAACCAAGTGTCTAAAGCGTCAGCGTCTTGTTTTAAGTTTCGGGTTTCAAGTTTCGGATTCTGAGTTTTTTCTTTGGCCAATTCAAGTGCTTCCTCGATAGTTTCAGCCACCACAAAATCTTCTTTTCCGTCTCCATAGAAATAAGCAGGAATTTGTTGTCCCCACCACAATTGACGCGAAATATTCCAATCGCGGATGTTTTCTAACCAATGACGATACGTATTTTCAAAACGTGAAGGATATAATTTGATTTCTTTGGTTTCTAATACTGCTTTGATAGCAGGTTTTACCAATTCTTCCATGCTTAAAAACCATTGGTCTGATAATCGTGGTTCGATTACTGCTTTGGTTCTCTCGGAAGTCCCTACTTTGTTTACATGTGATTCTGTTTTTGCTAAAGACCCTATGGATTCTAATTCTTTAGAAATTTCTTCCCTTACTACAAATCGGTCTTTGCCTTCGTAATGCAATCCAAAAGAATTTAAGGTAGCATCTTCATTGAAGACATCAATTATTTCTAGGTTAAATTTATCCCCCAGCATTTTATCATTTACATCATGCGCAGGAGTAACTTTTAGACTTCCTGTTCCAAATTCTCTATCAATATATTCATCAAATACTATGGGAACTTCTCGGTTGCAGATAGGTACTATAGCTGTTCTTCCTTTCAAGTGTTGATACCTTTCGTCTTCTGGATGAAAACACAAAGCAGTATCGCCAAAAATAGTTTCAGGACGAGTAGTTGCTACTACTACAAACTCGTTGGTATCTTTAATTTTATATTTTACATAAAATAATTTGCCTTGTTGTTCTTCATAAATCACTTCTTCGTCTGACAAAGTAGTTTTGGCTTCTGGATCCCAGTTTACCATACGGTAACCTCGATAAATATACCCTTTGTTATATAAATCTACGAACGAACGGATTACAGATGCTGACATATCAGGATCCATGGTGAATTTGGTTCTGTCCCAATCACAGGAGCAACCTAATTGCTTTAGTTGTTCTAGGATAGTTCCTCCATATTTGTTTGTCCAATCCCATGCATGTTTTAAAAATTCCTCACGAGTTAAATCATTTTTGTTGATGCCTTCGCTTTTTAATTTTGCTACTACTTTTGCTTCAGTTGCTATAGAAGCATGATCGGTTCCAGGAACCCAGCAAGCATTAAAACCTTTTAATCGCGCGCGACGGATTAAAACGTCTTGAATCGTATTGTTTAACATATGTCCCATGTGCAATACTCCGGTCACATTTGGTGGTGGAATTGTAATGGTGTAAGACTTTCTATGGTCGGGTTTTGAATGAAAATAGTTGTTTTTCATCCAGTAATCGTACCATTTTTTTTCTACTGCTGCGGCGTTAAATTGAGCTGGAATTGACATATTTAGATTGTTAGACTGCTTAGATTATTAGACTTCATAGATTACAAAAATGCTATACGTTTTTCTTTTAGCCCCGATTGCAGAAGCTACCATGTAGCTCGGAAAGCGGGAAAATAATCGACAGATAAAGACTAAACATTCGCTCCTTATCGTTGTGGCATGCCTTTTATAAACTGAAATGCAAAAGTAATTAATAAAGACTTTAGAAAAAATTAAGAATTAAATTTTTGTGTATTAA
>CANJWG010000045.1 GCA_947478365.1 Flavobacteriaceae bacterium
ACTTACCTTTCATTAATATCTTTTAGATAATTTATGGAGATAATGCCACTTATTCCTATTTATAGAACATTAAATAATTTAAAAAATCAAAGATGCTAACTTTACAATTAGTATCGAAATTATACAAAAATATTGATAATAATTTTCTTATTTATTTTTTAAAAAAATACTTTTTGTCGATTTTTTTAAACTTTTTAACGGTTTTTATAAAAATTTTATATAATTTTGACAAATATTTTTTTGTTTTATAAAATGGTTACATAATTTTTTTGCCCCAAAACATTAAGAAAAGTCAAAAACCATGAGATTATTAAAAAAACTATTACTAGTTCAGCTTCTTTTCATTTGCTATTTGTCAAATGCACAAATATCTAAAGGTGATTTATCTTCATTGCCAATTGATTCTATAACGAACTGCCATGTTCGATATTATTATTATCCTAATATAGAAGCTTATTTTGACAACCTTGAATTAGTATATCATTACAAGGTAAAAGGACAATGGGAAAAAGCCGAAAATTTACCAACTAATTATGGTGGTTATTCTTTATTCAACAAAGTTAGAGTTGACATAACCGATTTTGATGGAGACGAACCATATCAGCTCCTTAAAATTCACAAAAAAATGTACCCATACAATTCTAAAGGCAGATTTTCAAATCCAACTACTTCAAATAAATAAAAAATACACTCATTTATTTTATAAAACCTCTTAATATTACTTAAGAGGTTTTTTATATTAATCCTATGCTAAAAA
Organism: Flavobacteriaceae bacterium; assembly: GCA_947478365.1. Lineage (GTDB taxonomy): Bacteria > Bacteroidota > Bacteroidia > Flavobacteriales > Flavobacteriaceae > Flavobacterium. The sequence continues at coordinate 758 of CANJWG010000045.1, forward strand.
ACTGTAAAACCATAAAATTATCTCTGAACATTAAACACTAAAATTAGTATATTTGAGCAATGGCAAACCATTTATAATGAAACACTATATACTATTCTCGATCTTATTAATAGGCCTAAAAGGAATGGCGCAACAACCTGCTAAACCCAATGCTATTGAAATATATAATCAAATTCAAAAATTAAACTTCCTTGGCTCAGTCTTGTATATTGCAGCACATCCTGATGATGAAAACACACGCTTAATTTCTTATTTTTCTAATGATGTAAAAGCACAAACTGGGTATTTATCATTAACACGCGGTGATGGCGGACAAAACTTAATTGGCACAGAATTACGTGAACAACTTGGAGTAATCAGAACACAAGAACTAATAGAGGCACGTAAGATTGATGGTGGAGTACAATTTTTTTCTCGAGCAAATGACTTTGGTTTTTCTAAAAACCCAGATGAAACATTGCAAGTTTGGGATAAAGACAAGATATTAAGTGATATTATATGGGTGATTCGTAAATTTCAACCCGATATAATCATCAACCGTTTTGATCATCGTACTTCCGGAACAACTCATGGTCATCATACTTCTTCTGCAATGTTAAGCTATGAAGCCTTTGACAAAGTGAATGATACTTCAGTTTTTCCAAATCAGTTAGAATACACAACAACTTGGCAACCTAAGCGTTTGTTTTTCAATACTTCATGGTGGTTTTATGGTAGTAAAGAAAAATTTGATGCTGCTGACAAAAGTAATTTATGTAAACTCCAAATTGGAACCTATTACCAATCATTAGGTAAATCCAATCAGGAGATTGCAGCACTTAGCAGAAGTCGTCACCAGTCTCAAGGCTTTGGTTCTACAGGAACTCGAGGCGAGGATAATGAATATTTGGAGTTCCTAAAAGGTGACACACCAAAAGACAAAACCAATATTTTTGATGGCATCGACACAACTTGGAACCGAATTAAAGGTGGAAAAGCTATTGGAGATATCCTAAACAATGTTGAAAATAATTTTGATTTTAAAAATCCATCGGCATCAATTCCTGAATTGGTGAAAGCTTATAATTTGATTGATCAATTAGATGACAAACATTGGAGAGCCATCAAATCAGAAGAAATCAAAAAGATAATTGCTGCTTGTGCTGGCTTATATTTAGAAGCTCTTTCTGAGGTGCAAGAAGTAACACCTAATAGTAGCATTACTGTGAAAATTGAAGCTATCAATAGAAGCTCTGTAGCTATGAACTTAACTGGCATTGGTGCTTTGCCTATTTATATTCACGAAGATGAACAAAAAAATGTAGAACTTAAAAACAATATTCCGTTTACAAAAACGATTTCACTTGATCTTACAAAGAGTTTTAATGAAGGTCTAAAATATGAATACACCAATCCCTATTGGCTTAATCAAAAGGGAACCGTTGGGATGTATCGTATAGATAACCAAGAAAATATTGGAATTCCAGATGTGTTACGCCAAATAAAAGTTGGTTTTTGGATTGAAATAAATGGAGTTGAAATTCCTTTTGAACGAAACGTAGTCTACAAATACAACGATGATGTCAAAGGTGAAGTCTATCAACCTTTAGATATTGTTCCTGCTGTAACTTCTACTTTCGCAGAGAAAGTTTATATTTTCAACAACGATAGAGAAAAGACAATTAGCGTAAAAGTTAAAGCGGGTAAAGATAACATCAACGGAAGCATAAAACTTGAACTGCAAGAAGGTTGGAAAGTGTCACCATCAGAAATTCCTTTTAAAATTGATAAAAAAGGTCAGGAAGTAGTAGCTGATTTTAGGGTTTCTTCTTCCAAAGAAGCTACTGAAATAACTATGAAAAGTATTGTGACTGTTGACGGGCAAGATTATAATTTAAACAAAATCGACATCAACTATCCACACATTTACAAACAAATGGTTTTGAAACCAGCGGAAGCCAAAGCGATACATTTGAATATTAAAACTAAGAATGAAAAGATAGCTTATATTATGGGTGCCGGAGATGAAGTTCCAAATAGCTTAACCCAAATGGGCTATGAAGTTGACATCATCAAACCGGAAGATATTTCTGCTGAAAAACTTGAAAACTATGATGTCGTAATGACCGGAATTCGTGCCTATAATGTAGTTAACGCATTAGCATTTAAACAAAACCTTTTGCTAGATTTTGTAAAAAAAGGCAAAACGATGATTGTACAATATAATACCACTGATGATCTAATTACCAAAGACATCGCTCCATTTCCTTTAAAAATTTCTCGAGACAGAGTTACTGAAGAATATGCTGAAGTCCTATTCCTAAATCCAAAACATCCTGTGTTGAATTATCCAAATAAAATTACTGCAACTGATTTTAAAGATTGGAAACAAGAACAAGGATTATATTATCCAAACGAATGGGATGCTGCCTTTACTCCTATTCTTTCTTCCAATGACAAGGGAGAAAAGCCAAAAAACGGAGCATTATTAATTGCTAAATATGGCAAAGGAAATTATGTATATACTGGTTTAAGTTTTTTTAGAGAATTACCCGAAGGTGTCTCGGGCGCTTTCAGATTATTGGCAAACATTATCGCAATAGGTAAATAATATGGAAAACAAAAAAATAACGGCTTGGAAAAACAGCTACACTTGGGTTTTAGTAATTAATGCTATATATATTATTATCTTCTTTATATTAATGCAACTATTCTTTTAAGCCATGCAACAACTCGACTGGATTGTCTTATCGGTAACGCTTTTATTTATTGTTTTCTATGGTGTGTATAAAACCAAAGGAAGCAAAAATGTAGAAGATTATATTCTAGGAAACAAAGAAACGCCCTGGTGGACGGTAGGCCTTTCTGTTATGGCAACACAAGCTAGTGCGATAACGTTTCTTTCAACTCCCGGGCAAGCTTATCATGATGGAATGGGATTCGTGCAATTCTATTTTGGTTTGCCTATAGCCATGGTAGTTATCTCAATGACTTTTATTCCAATTTATCACAAACTAAAAGTATTTACCGCCTATGAATATCTAGAACAACGATTTGATTTAAAAACACGTTCGTTTACTGCAATTTTATTTCTTATTCAACGAGGTTTAGGTACTGGTTTGACTATCTATGCGCCTTCTATTATTTTGTCTTCTATCTTAGGTTGGAATTTAACTATGCTCAATATTATAATCGGGATTTTGGTTATTATATATACTTTCACAGGTGGAACCAAAGCCGTGAATGTTACGCAAAAACAACAGATGTTTATCATCATGCTAGGAATGTTTGTTACTTTCTTTTTGATATTGCATTTGTTGCCAAATGACATGACTTTTTCTAATGCCATGCATATTGCCGGTGCGAATGACAAAATGAACATTCTGGATTTCTCCTTTGACCCGGAAAACAGATATACTTTTTGGAGTGGAATAACAGGCGGTTTTTTCTTGATGCTTTCCTATTTTGGTACCGATCAATCACAAGTTGGACGCTATCTATCCGGAAAATCGGATAGAGAAAGCCAAATGGGTTTAATAATGAATGGATTTCTGAAAGTACCTATGCAATTCTTTATTCTATTAACTGGGGTAATGGTTTTTGTTTTTTTTCAATTTAATCCTGTGCCGCTTAATTTCAATCCGGTAAATAAAGTTGGTGTTGAAAAATCAAAATATGCTTCAGATTATCATTCACTTGAAAAGCAATTAGCACAATTATCCGAAGAAAAAAAAGAGTTTAACCTGCTTTATATTGATCACTTAAACCAGGGTTACGACAATCCTATATTAAGAAAAAAACTAATCTCGCTTTCCGGAAAAGAAAAAGATTTACATGAAGAAGCCAAAATAATTATTAGCAAAGTGGACCAAAAAGCAGAAACCAATGATAAAGATTATGTTTTTATCTATTTCATTTTGCATTATTTGCCTTCAGGTTTAATCGGTCTTTTGTTGGCTGTAATTCTTTCTGCTGCAATGTCATCTTCTGCTTCGGGTTTAACTGCTTTGGCTTCAACTACTGCCATAGATATTTACAAACGAAATATTACTGAAGAAAAATCAGAAAAACATTTTGTAAATGCTACAAAGGGTTTTACATTGCTTTGGGGATTAATTGCAATTTGTTTTGCTTGTGTGGGTACTTTATTTGAAAACCTAATTCAGTTGGTCAATATTGTGGGTTCCATTTTCTACGGAACTGTTTTGGGCGTATTCTTAGTTGGTTTTTATATTAAATATGTGAAAGCCAATGCCATTTTCTATAGTGCTGTTGTTAGCCAGATTACGATATTCTTTATTTATTATTATACTATTCATATTTATCCAACGGGTCAGGAAAAGTTAGGCTATTTATGGTTGAATTTTATTGGTGCTTTACTAACGGTCATTTTATCTATACTTTCTCAATTTGTCATAAAGGGAAACAAAAAGTTATTGTACAATAATGCAGATCAATTTTAATCAAAAAAAATATCCAAATCATAAGGTGTATAATTTGGATATTCGTAATTCGTAATTCGTAATTCGTAATTCGTAATTCGTAATTCGTAATTCGTAATTTATTTTTTACTCCATTCTTTTATACTATCATTATTCATCTTAATATAGTCATTGTTTTTAACTTTTGTTGCTGCTGCCAAAGATAAATTCGCAGTAGCAATTGCTCCAACTTTATCACCTAATTTTGCTTGAATTAATGATTTTTGACGTAAGTACCAAAACGGAATATCTTCTCCAGCTTTAGTCATTAAAATTGCTTTGTTAACATAATCAAATGCCTTATTCAAATCAACATTTGATTGATAAAAATATTGAGCCGAAGAAAAATAATCTCCTGCTGTTGGTCCGGCTAATGTTTTTTCAATACTTGATAATGCAGCTTTTTGTGTTGGAACATCAAACTTTACTGAAACCATTGTTTTCTCCCAAGCAATATCTAATGTAGCACTATCATTGGTAAGATTACCAACAGAAATAGTTAATGATTCTGTAGGATAATTAAGGGTGACCGGAATAACATTTACCAAAACAGCAACTTTATTGGCATCCCAATTTTCTGGTGTTCCCCAATTGTCAGAATCAGTATAGAAAATAACTTCCCACTTATCTGCTTTTGGAGTAGTGAATATTGCATATTTACCTTTTTTAAGCGTAGTGCTATTAATCACAACATCTTCACTAAATGAAATTGTTGCATTGTAATTGGCACCAGTTCTCCAAAGCTTTCCAAACGGAACTAAATCGCCAAAAATGATTCTTCCCTTCGCACTTGGGCGTGAATAATCAACTGTTACTTCAGTTAAACCAACAACTTGTGTTAGTACAGAATGTGGACTTGGTTGGGGAGTTTTTACCTGAGCATTAAGGACATAACTTGCAATTATGGTTGCTAAAACGAAAATAATTCTTTTCATAATATGTTTTTTAGAAGTTTCCCAAATTTATAAATACTATTATTGATGTATGTTAAGAATAACTTAAATATATTGTTTAATTTTTTTTACAAATAAATAAACAAAAAGTTGTTACTTTTACCAAAAAAAGATGAAAATCTATACATTACATACTAAACAAAATTTGCCCATAACATTAGATCAAGCATGGGATTTTCTATCAAATCCTAAAAATTTAAAAACTATAACACCTGATTATATGGGATTTAAAACCCTTTCGGGTGATGAAAAACAAATGTTTGCTGGCCAAATAATTCAATATATTGTCACACCTATTTTGGGAATTCCGATGAAATGGGTTACTGAAATTACACATGTTGTAGATAAAAAATACTTTGTTGATGAACAACGCTTCGGACCCTATGCGCTTTGGCATCACAAGCATTTTTTAAAAGAAATTCCGGGAGGTATTGAAATGGAAGACATAGTAGATTATAAAGTTCCGATGGGAATTTTGGGTCAAATCGCGCATCCTTTTTTGGTAAAGCCAAAACTCAAAGAAATCTTTGATTATCGCAGCGAAAAACTAATTGAACTTTTTGGAGAATTTAAAAAACAATAAAATGAAAAACATATTATTAATTGGTGGGTCATACGGAATCGGCTTTGAGTTAGCAAAAGAATTACAAAACGAAAACAATGTTTTTGTTGCTTCTCGAACCAATGAAAATTTGTCAAATCTAAATGTCACTCACATTCCTTTTGATGCTACAACAGGTATATTAGATTCAACTATTTTGCCAGCCGTTATTGATGGGCTGGTATATTGTCCGGGAAGTATTAATTTACGTCCTTTTCGTGGGTTGAAACTTGAAACTTTTGAAAGCGATATGCATATAAATTTCTTTTCAATGGTAAAAGTTATTCAGAGTATTTTACCACAACTAAGTGCTTCTGAACAATCAAGTATTATTTTATTTAGTTCAGTTGCTGTTAAAATGGGAATGCCTTTTCACACTAGTGTTGCCGCTTCAAAAGGAGCTATTGAAGGATTTGCCAAAGCTTTGGCTGCAGAATATGCACCAAAAATTAGAGTAAACGTAATAGCGCCATCCTTGACTGATACACCATTGGCAGAGAAATTTTTAAGCAATGAGGAGAAAAAAGAAAAATCAGCACAACGTCATCCTTTAAAAAGAGTTGGAACTACAGAAGATATAGCACAAATGGCCAGTTTTTTATTAAATGAAAGGAGCTCCTGGATTTCGGGTCAAATTTTTCATGTTGACGGAGGCATGTCAACACTTTTAGTAAATTAATATAGGAAATGAATATATTCTGGTTTCGACGCGATTTGCGTATAGAAGATAATGTCGGTCTTTTTCATGCTTTAAATAGTGATGAAGAAGTGTTACCGATATTCATATTTGATGAAACCATTCTTTCACAATTACCCAAAGACGATGCGCGTGTTACCTTTATTTATCAGCTGTTAGAAAATATTCAAAAACAACTTCAGGCTGTTGGAAAATCATTAGCCGTTTTCCACGGAAAACCTATTGAAGTTTTTAGTAAACTTATTACTGAAAACCAAATTCAAACTATTTTTACCAATCACGATTACGAACCGTACGCTCGTAAACGCGATTTAGAATTAAACCTGTTATTAAAGGAAAAAAACATCGAATTCAAAACCAGTAAAGACCAAGTTATTTTTGAAAAAAGCGACGTGATTAAAGATGACGGAACGCCTTATGTAGTCTACACGCCTTTCTCAAATAAATGGAAAGATAACTTTAGGAAAACCAAATTAATCCATTATAAATCAGAAGACTTACTAAATAAAATTACACTTCACTCCTATTCGTTTTTGAGCTTAGCAACCATCGGTTTTGAAAGCTCAAAAATCAAGGTTACACCTTACGATATTTCTGATTTTTTAATTGATAACTATGAAGCGACACGGAATTTTCCTGCACTGAATAAAACATCTTATCTTGGAATTTATCTGCGATTTGGTGCTGTTTCTATTCGGAAAATGGTGGCAAAAGCAATCGAAAGCAAAAACGAAACTTTTCTAAAAGAATTGATTTGGCGGGAGTTTTTTATGCAAATCCTTTGGCATTTTCCACACACAATAAATTCAAGTTTCCGTCCAAAATATGATAGTATAGTTTGGGAGAATAATGAAGATTTGTTCCAAAAATGGTGCGAAGGCAAAACAGGTTATCCATTTGTAGATGCCGGAATGCGAGAGCTCAATGAAACAGGGCATATGCATAATCGGGTGCGAATGATCGTGGCCAGTTTTCTTTGTAAACATTTATTAATCGATTGGCGTTGGGGTGAAACGTATTTTGCTACCAAACTTTTAGATTACGAACAATCGAGCAATGTGGGCAATTGGCAATGGGCAGCAGGAAGTGGCGTTGATGCGGCACCTTATTTTAGAATATTCAACCCAACCGAACAAATTAAGAAGTTTGATAAAGACTTAGCCTACATCAAAAAATGGATACCAGAGTTGAATTCTTTGGAATATCCAAATCCAATTGTAGATCATAAAGAAGCAAGGGAAAAATGCTTGAGAGTTTATAAGGAAGCTGTAGGCTAAATTAAATTTTTTATCTTGTCATAACTTAACTCCTTAAAATCTTTTATCACACTATCCGCAAATGAATAGTCTTGTAATTTAGAATGAAAACTATCATAACCAATACAATAAATACCGGCTGCTTTTGCCGCCATTAATCCGTTTGTGCTGTCTTCTATGACTATGCAATTTTCTATGGGAGTGTTTGCTAATTCAGCAGCTTTTAGAAAAATAGCAGGATGTGGTTTAGACTTTGGAAAATCTTCTCCAGAAACGATATGTGTAAAATATTTATGTAACCCAAAGCGGTTAAAAATCCTATTAATAGTTACCGTTGCAGAAGAAGAAGCTAAGACCAACTGCAATCCGTTATGATATAAATCTTTGATTAAATCCTCCACACCATCCAACAAATACAAATCTTTTTTGCTATCAAATGCATCGTTGAACAGGTTACGCTTAGTTTCTACCAAAGTGTTTACATCTTCTGGTAAATTAAATGTTACCTTCAATCGCTCAAAAATATTCTTAGTTGAATTACCAGTAAACGAAGCATACATTTCCGGAGTAACTTCAATATTGAGTTGCTCAAAATGCTGATGATAGGCATAGTGATGAACGGGTTCAGTGTCAACAATAACACCATCCATATCGAATATTACAGTTTTAATCATTTGGATAAATTACGAATTGTCTGAAAACTGCGACTGCGACTGCAAAATATTCTCTTTCTTCAACAAATACCTAATCACCGTCTCTGCCGCATACAAACCAAAAAGACATGGCATATAACTGTTGGTGCCGTAAAAAGATCTTTTGTAATTGGTGCCATCGGTCATTTTCAAGCTGCTGGCATCCTGTATTTCAGAAGAGAACACTACTTTTAGTTTATCAATATGCATCTTCTTTAAACGCTTTCTGATGGTCTTCGCCAAATGACAATGCGCTGTATTCTTTATATTGGCAACCTTTACTTTCGAAGCATCCATCTTTCCTCCCGCTCCCATACTCGAAATTACTTTAACACGTTTTCTTTTGCAGGCCGCAATCAGATTCAACTTAGGAGTAACACTATCAATACAATCTAATACATAATCAAAATCGGGAGTAACAATTTCTAATGAGCGTTCCGGAGAAAGGAATTCTTCTACTCTTGTCAAGTTTAGTTCAGGATTAATATCCATCAATCGGTCGCCAACAACATGTACTTTAGGTAAACCAACCGTAGAATGTAACGCAGGTAATTGTCTGTTGATGTTTGTAATATCTACAACATCCCCATCAACAATGGTTAAGTTGCCCACACCGGCACGAGCCAAAAACTCTGCTGCAAAGGAACCAACTCCACCGAGTCCAACAACCAATACTTTAGCATTTTTTAAATTATTTAAACCTTCAGTTTTAAATAAAAGTGCTGCTCTTTCTTGCCATTTTGCCATTTTGAAATATCGTTTAAGAAGTGGCAAAAATAAGCAAAATTAAGGAATGAAATTAATCGATTTTTAGTCTAAAAACTTTCTCCCAATTGGTTTTTATTATCTCTTGAATCTCCACTAAAGTGAAACCTTTATATAATGCAGCCAAATCATAAACTTCTTCCAAAGTTTCTTCCATGGTATCGGTTTCAAGGAAGAATTTGTCGTTTGGTATCGATAGAAAGACTTCTTTTAATTCAGGGGTTCGAAGTAAGTATTTTCCAAAAGACAAATAAAATCCATTTGCAATCAATTGTTTTGCTACTTGTTTGTTTTTAGAATACCCATGAATAATTATAGGCACCGAAATATTCAATCGTTCTTTGATTTCTATTAGTTCATCAATCGCCCCTACCAAATGTAGTAAAAGTGGTTTTTTATATTTTTCAGCAAGAGCAATTTGTGTTTCTAAAACTGCTATTTGAAGAGACATTCGGATATCAATACGTTTATCCAATCCACATTCACCCAAAGCTAGGCATTCTTTTAACGGCAACTTTTCTTCTATTGTTTTTAAATCACTTGCCAATCGCTGCTTATTGATATACCATGGATGGATACCAATGGAAAAGAGCGGAATCGAGGAGTCAAATTCCCAAGGGTATTGATTAACCAATTCAAAAATGTCAGCATTTTTTGTGAATTTGTGTGTATGTAAATTAAAAAACTGCATGTGTAAAAGTAGTGTAAAAGTCTTAAAACCAAAAGTCATAAGTCGATATGAACTTTGTAAATTTACAAACCTATAATTAGTTTATGCTTAAAACTGCTTTTCAACGCTACATTAATAACTTCAGAGGATTTACAAGAGAGATTTGGATTCTAACATTCATCACTTTCATCAATCGTGCTGGGACAATGGTGTTGCCTTTTTTATCAAAATATTTAAAGGAAGATTTACATTTTAGTTATAGCCAAGTGGGCTGGATTATGTTTTTTTTTGGTAGTGGCTCTATAATTGGATCATGGCTTGGTGGCAAACTCTCAGATAAAATTGGTTTTTATAAAATCATGATTTTTAGTTTGTTTACAACAGGAGTTTTACTTTTTTGCATTCAATTCATTACTAGTTTTGTCGGGCTTTGCTTAGGTATGTTTGTACTAATGATTATTGCCGATATGTTTCGCCCGGCCATGTTTGTGTCTATTGGTGCTTACGCCAAACCCGAAAACAGAACACGTGCACTAACTTTAGTCCGACTAGCCATCAATCTTGGTTTTGCTGCAGGTCCGGCTTTGGGCGGATTAATTATAATGGGTATTGGCTATCGTGGATTGTTTTGGATAGATGGCAGTACATGTATACTTGCCATTTTAATCTTTTGGATCAAAGTTAAAGAAAAGAAAAAGTCTCCTTTTATCGATAAAAAAAATCCCGATGATGTATTAACGCATTCTGTATTTAAAGACAAACCATTTATGATTTTTCTTTTTACCTGTTTAGTTTCAGGTGTGTTATTTTTTCAAGTTTTTACTACTATTCCCTTATTCCACAAAGAGCAATTTAACTTAACTGAATTTCAAACTGGTTTGCTTTTAACCATGAACGGCTTAATGATTTTCTTCCTTGAAATGCCAATTGTGAGTTATGTTGAACGCCATCATATAAGTAAAGTAAAAGTGGTAGCTATAGGTTCTTTTTTGATGGCCATAAGTTTATTTCTGATGCTTATTAATACTTGGGTCGGAATACTAATCATTATGATGCTCTTTATGACATTTGGTGAAATGTTTGCCTTTCCCTTCTCGAATTCGGTGGCTCTTAGCAGAGCACCTAAAGGACACGAAGGAAGATACATGGCTATTTACACCATGAGTTTCAGTTCGGCACATATCATCAGTGCTAAAATGGGTATGGAAATTATTGAATATTTTGGTTATCAAATGAACTGGTTGGTTATGGGAATGCTAGGTTTACTTGGAATGCTTTCAGGTATTTGGGTAATTCGACTCATTAAACAAGAAAATAGATGAAAATGTATAAAATAATTGCAAAAGTAAATAAACTCCTGTTGCCAAGTTTTTCCAAACAACAATTGGATTTATCCAAAGCCAAAAAATGGCAAATGGTTATTATTGGTTGGCGCTATTATGTCACTACCCGCGCTTTGGGAAAGTAAATTTATTAGTTTAAAAAGTATATTGCGTTTGCATATTTGACATTAATACTTATATTTGCACCCACAAAAAAGGCCTCGTGGCGCAACTGAATAGCGCATCTGATTACGGCTCAGAAGGTTACTGGTTTGAATCCAGTCGAGGTCACGAATAAATAAAATCATAAGACAAAACGCCAAGCTTGCTTGAGCGTTTTTTTGTTTGATGTATTTTCAGAGCGTAGCTATGAAGGATGTTTCGAAGCAAAATACTGCTCTCACCACAAT
>CANJWG010000046.1 GCA_947478365.1 Flavobacteriaceae bacterium
AGGAAAATTAGAAGGGTTTTCAGCTGAAGAAAAAGCCAATTTGTTCAAAACAATTGGTTTAGGTGCTTTAAAATATTATATCCTAAAAGTTGATCCTAAAAAACAAATCCTTTTCAATCCTGAAGAATCAGTTGATTTTGCTGGAAATACAGGACCGTTTATTCAATATACTTACGCCCGAATTCAATCTATCTTACGAAAAGCAGATTTTGATTACCAAAATGTCATTCTTAGTGCTAGCGAAGAATCTCTTCATCCAAAAGAAAAAGAACTGCTCAAACAAATAGAACTTTATCCCGAAGTAATTCAAAACGCGGCTAACAATCACTCTCCGGCTTTGGTTGCTAATTATACTTATGAATTAGTTAAAGAATACAACTCGTTTTATCAAACGGTTTCTATTTTGGGTGAAGAAAATAGGACTAAGAAAGTTTTCAGAGTTCAGCTTTCCCAAAAAGTAGCCGATACTATAAAATCGGCTTTCAAACTTCTAGGAATTGAAGTTCCGGAGCGAATGTAATTTTTTTAAGATGTTCATACTATATTAATAGTTTTTACGTTTATATTTGATAAAACATTTATTAATTTAATTTTCTTTTTTTTATGAAAAAACTAATTTTAATTTCCGGATTATTTTGTCTTTTTATGCTTAACGTTGCTTCAATGTGCAGCTCAGATGACAGTTCATCTTCAACCGACCCAACACCGGTAATCAACACGGCTACTCAGGGTACTTGGAGAATTACCAGTTATGTAGATTCAGGTACTGACGAAACCAATCATTTTACAGGATACAATTTTACTTTTGGAGCTTCTAATGTATTGACAGCAGCTTATGGCACTAATACTTACACAGGAACTTGGTCTGTAGTTGTTGATAATACCAATGATGATAATCCAAGTAGTGATTTAGATTTTAATATAACATTTACTTCACCAGTCGACTTTGCAGACCTTACAGATGATTGGGACGTTGTATCTTATACTGCTACAACAATATCTTTAATTGACGTAAGTGGTGGGAATGGAGAAACAGATACTTTGGTTTTTACTAAGAATTAAATACTAACTTTTACGTGTTTTTAAACCATTCCATTTATTTAGAATGGTTTTTTTATTTTACTATAAAACTTCTAAATCAAATCCTTAAATTTGCAACTCATAAAAAAGGGTGCCATTATGTTCAATAATTTAAGTGATAAACTAGATAAAGCATTCCATATCCTTAAAGGACATGGAAAAATTACCGAAGTCAACGTAGCCGAAACTTTGAAAGAAGTACGTCGTGCTTTGCTTGACGCCGATGTTAATTTTAAAATCGCTAAAGATTTTACCACAAAAGTTAAAGAAAAAGCTATAGGCCAAAATGTATTAACGACTTTACAGCCAGGGCAATTATTGGTTAAAATCGTAAAAGACGAATTAACCGAATTAATGGGTGGTGATGCTACCGGAATTAACCTTTCGGGAAATCCAACGGTGATTTTAATGTCGGGTTTACAAGGTTCGGGTAAAACGACTTTCTCAGGAAAACTAGCCAATTACCTTAAAACCAAAAAAGGAAAAAAACCACTTTTAGTGGCTTGTGATATATATCGCCCAGCGGCAATCAACCAATTACATATTGTTGGAGACCAAGTCGGAGCAGAAGTTTATTCGGAACCAGAAAATAAAAATCCGGTAGATATTTCGCTTAAAGCCATCGCTTACGCAAAAGCAAATGGTTTTAATGTTGTAATTGTCGATACGGCTGGTCGTTTGGCAATTGACGAGCAGATGATGAACGAAATCGCTAATGTCCATGCTGCTATTAAACCACAGGAGACCTTGTTTGTTGTAGATGCGATGACTGGGCAAGATGCGGTGAATACAGCGAAAGCATTTAATGACAGATTGAATTTTGATGGCGTTATTTTAACCAAGTTAGATGGTGATACTCGTGGTGGAGCTGCTATTTCTATTAAATCGGTAGTAGATAAACCAATTAAATTTATTGGTACTGGAGAAAAAATGGAGGCTATTGATGTATTCTATCCATCGCGAATGGCGGAAAGAATTCTCGGGATGGGTGACGTAGTTTCTTTGGTAGAAAGAGCGCAAGAACAATATGATGAGGAAGAAGCTAGAAAAATTCAAAAGAAAATTGCCAAAAACGAATTTGGTTTTGATGATTTCTTAGCCCAAATTCAACAAGTGAAAAAAATGGGTAATATGAAAGACCTTGTGGGAATGATTCCTGGAGCAGGTAAAGCCTTAAAAGATGTGGAGATTGAAGATGACGCTTTCAAGCATATTGAAGCCATCATTCATTCGATGACACCAAAAGAAAGAAGCAAACCGGCCATAATTGATATGAAAAGAAAGAACAGAATTGCAAAAGGTTCCGGAAGAAAAATAGAAGAAGTAAATCAGCTGATGAAGCAATTCGAACAAATGAGCAAAATGATGAAGATGATGCAAGGCGGTGGCGGAAAGAATTTGATGAAGATGATGGGTGGAATGAGATAATAGTTTAAGGTTTAAAGTTTCAAGTTCTGAAGTTTTAGACCTTAATTTTTTTATATACTAACTTATGGGAATGTTTCATTTTAATAAAGCCGAAACCCGAAACCTGAAACCCAAAACTATTACAATGAAATTATTAGACGGAAAAAAAATCGCCAACGACATCAAAACCGAAATCAAAGCTGAGGTTAACAAAATGAAAGCTAACAAAGAGAAAGTTCCTCATTTGGCAGCAATAATTGTTGGGAATGATGGTGCTAGTTTAACTTACGTTGGAAGCAAAGTCAAAGCATGTGAATTAGTTGGATTTGAATCGACTTTGGTAAAAATGCCTAGCACTACATCGGAAACTGAACTTTTAAAAAAAATTGCCGAACTCAACGCAAATGATGACATCGACGGTTTCATTGTTCAGCTGCCTTTGCCCGATCAAATTGATACCCAAAAAATAATTATGGCAATTGATCCAAGTAAAGATGTCGATGGATTTCATCCTGAAAACTTTGGAAAAATGGCTTTGGATATGACGACTTTTATTCCAGCAACACCATATGGAATTTTGGAATTATTGGAACGATATAAAGTTGAAACAAAAGGAAAGCACACCGTTGTCATTGGAAGAAGTCATATAGTGGGAAGACCAATGAGCATCTTGATGGGAAGAAAAGGCTTTCCAGGAAATTCAACCGTAACATTGACTCACAGTTATACTAAAAATATTGCCCAAATAACCACACAAGCCGATATCATTATCACAGCATTAGGCATTCCTAATTATTTGAAAGCCGAAATGATTAAAGATGATGCAGTTGTAATAGACGTTGGAATTACAAGGATTGCTGACAAAACTGACCCAAGAGGTTACCGAATTACAGGCGATGTAGATTTTGATGCGGTTTCTAAAAAAGCATCTTATATAACCCCTGTTCCAGGAGGAGTTGGTCCAATGACCATTGCCATGCTTTTGAAAAATACCTTATTGGCAAGAGAACAGAAAAGACAAAGAAACGAATGAAAAAATCCTGAGTGCTCAGGATTTTTTGTTTTTGCCGTTTTTAAATTGAACCTTTTCAACAACCTGAATTTTCGGTGCTGGTTTTTTGTCCATTGGATTAAAAGGCTTCTTTTTGAAATCTGTTTTCGGCTTTGGAGTAAAATCTGATTTTGGCCTGTATTCCCCTTTAGTTTTAGCTCCGCTCAGTTCGCCTTTGGCTCGGGTCTCTGCAATATTTTTCTTTACAACTTCCTGATTTTCTTTAATCACATCCATGGCATTTTTTGGATTTTCTTTTGTGCCACGAAGATGAATAACCAATCCGTTTAAAAAATTACGCAATACTTGGTCACCACACACCATAAAATTTGGATGCTCTTCATTTCTAAAAAAGTTACCAATTTCTCCTTTAGACATTCTGAAATCAACCAGTTCTAGGATTGCAACTATTTGGTCATCGCGCAACTGAAGTGCTACACGTAGTTTTTTAAATATATCGTTGTTGTTCATTATAAGTTTATAGTTTAGCTTCGCTCAATTTGCTTTTGGCTCGGGCGTTGTTTGTGGTTATTAATTCCTAAATTCTGATTCGTAATTCGTAATTAAAACAGCCAAAGGTAAGCCTTTTTAAAGCTATCTCTCCACAATTTTTCATTGTGCTGCCCACCGCTGACGATTACTTTTTTGTTTAGTTTTTTGCATTCGCAACGTTTGGTATTTACCCAATGCTCCACAATTTCCATATCTGTAATTACATCAGCATCACCTTCACTATCACCACAGAGGAAATATACTTTTGCATCGAAATCTTTGGTTTCTGTCATTAAATCATTAAGTTCTTTTCTGCCAAACCAAAAAGCAGGCGAGAAGCATCCTACTTTTCCGAATACTTCTGGATATTTTATTGCTGCATAAAATGAAACTAATCCTCCGAGAGAACTGCCAAAAACAGCTGTGTTTCTTGCACTGGTTTTGGTTCGGTAGGTTGCATCAATTTTTGGTTTTAAAGTATTTACAATAAAATCTAAATAATCATCAGCTTTGCCGCTACCATATTTTTGATTTTTGAATGGGGTTAATTCTTCCATTCGTTTGTCATTCGTTTCTATTCCTACAACAATCACTTTTGCATTGATGCTATCGAAGGTTTCATCTACATTCCATTCTCCTGCAAAAGAAGTTCTGTTATCAAATAAATTTTGACCATCATGCATATAAATCACAGGATATTTTCGAGTTGATGTGTTATATCCTTTCGGTAAGTACAACCAAATTTTTTTGGTGGTATGTAATTGTGGTGCTTCTAGGCTAAAATTGGAAACTTGTTTGCTAGCAGAACTTCCTTGCGCCCATGAATTAAGAATCATTAAACAAAAAAGGAAAGAATAAATAATTTTCAAAATAGGATGTTGTTATAATTTTAATCTTGCTCTTTTTCTTTAGCTTCGCTTTGTTCGCCTTTGTATCTGGTGCCTCGAGTCTTTTTCTTCTTTGATTTTTTGGTATCTACACCCAAAGCTTTTTCCTCTTTAAGTAATTGATATTTTTCTTTTTGAGAAAGATTCATATAACTATTGATTATTTTTTCTGTTTTTTCTTGAATTGCTTGAAATTGTTTGGTTTTGTCTTCTTCTGAAATGGCACTTTTAATCAATATCTCAATACTTTTGCTATTAGTAATCAATTCATTTCTGATGGCAATATATTGAAGATCGTCAAGCGTTAAATCTTCTTTCATCTGTTTCATGATGTTATCCACCCTTATATTTCTGGCGCTAGCAATTTCTTCTAAAGTTGGCTCTTTGGGTTCATTACCTTGAGGAATTTGATTGCTTCTATCTACACCGCCCATTCTATTTCCGTATATATTTCCAAATTGTGCTACTGCATTTAGATTAGAGAGAAAAAGACAAATAAATAGTATTTTCAATGTTTTCATAATAGTCAGAATTTAAAGAAGTAAAATTAGATAAAATAATACTGCATAAATGTTAAAAAATAATTCATTACAATATCACAAAAATTAATATTTTAGCTAAAATTATTTAATTGATGAATAAATACGAAGAAAAATTAGCGCTTTTGGCAGAGATGATTTCATTTTCTGTAGTTGACGGAAGATTGCATGATAGAGAATATTTTTTCTTATCTATGATTGCCGATGAACTTCAGTTAGACAAAGGCGATTTCAATAACCTTTTTCATCAAGAAGAATATCCTGTTGTCATTAAATCGGAATTTGAACGCATCCAACAATTTTACCGTTTGGCTTTATTAATGCATTGTGACGGGGTTTTACATGAACGGGAGCAAAATAAAATCCACGAAATTGGTATCAACCTGGGATTAAATCCTCATGCTATAAAACGCGTCTTGAAAGCAATGGAAAATTCTCCAAACAAAATAATTTCCCCTGAGTTTTTATTAGAAGTTTTTCAAGAACAGCTGAATTAAATATAGGCAATTTATTATTTTAACAATATTTTTTCAAAAGCTTTTCTAGCATCACCTCTGAAAGATACTTCTCCACAATAGGAATACCCTAACTTTTCAAGAATTTTCAACATTGGAATGTTGTCAAAATTAGTATCTACTTTAATACTAAAGATCTTGTTTTCTATTGCTAAATCTTCAGTAAAAAGAAAAATTTTCTGGGCTAAACCTTTTCCTATATAGTTGTCAGAAATAGCAACTCTATGTACTACCACAAATTCTTCATTGGTTAGCCAAGTTCCTTTTATAAGTTCATAAGCTGGCTCTTCATTGAAGAGAATGGCTGCATAACCTATGATTGTATTGTCATCAGTTAAAACATAGCCTATGCCTTTTGTAATATCCTGTTTTATTACATCTTCGTTTGGATAGCCGTCTTGCCATTGCTGACTTCCATCATTCTTTCTGCGTACAATGGCCTGTTGAATGATTGTCCAAATTTGAGGGATTTCCGAAGGTGTTGCTTTTCTGAAATTGTAATTCATTTTAAACTTTTAAATCTTTTCCTGTAAACTCTTAATTTCATCTCGCAGTTTGGCAGCTTGCATAAAATCGAGTTCTTTAGCAGCTTTTTCCATTGCTTTTCGCGTATCACGAATTTTCTTTTCTATTTCTGGTTTGGATAAGTATAAACTTTCCGGTTCAGCCGCTTTGGCAATTTTGTCTTCAAAATACTGTGTAGAAACCGAATTACTGCTTAATGCACTACCTAAACTTTTGTTTAGTGCTTTTGGTTCTAACTTATGTAAAGTATTGTAGGCAATTTGTTTTTCACGACGGTAATTGGTATCGTCAATCGTTTTTTGCATACTGTTGGTAATCTTATCGGCATACATAATGGCTTTTCCATTCACGTTTCGCGCGGCACGACCAACGGTTTGCGTCAAAGAACGATGGCTTCGAAGGAAACCTTCTTTATCTGCATCTAAAATTGCCACCAGCGACACTTCGGGTAAATCTAAACCTTCACGTAGTAAGTTCACGCCAATCAAAACATCAAACAAACCTTTACGCAAATCCTGCATTATTTCTACGCGTTCCAAAGTATCCACATCGGAATGAATATAACGACATCTTATAGCAACTTTGGTTAGATATTTAGTTAGTTCTTCCGCCATTCTTTTGGTTAAAGTTGTTACCAAAACTCGTTCGTCTGCTTCGCAACGGACTTGAATTTCTTCTATCAAATCATCAATCTGATTCAAACTTGGACGCACTTCTATAATTGGGTCTAATAAACCTGTTGGACGAATAACTTGCTCCACATAAATGCCTTCCGATTTTTGTAATTCATAATCCGCTGGCGTCGCCGAAACATAAATGACTTGGTTTTGCATGTTTTCAAATTCCTCAAACTTCAACGGACGATTGTCCATCGCAGCCGGTAACCTAAAACCATATTCGACTAAGTTTTCTTTTCTACTTCTATCGCCGCCATACATGGCATGTACTTGTGAAATCGTTACGTGACTTTCATCTACAACCATCAAATAATCATCCGGAAAATAATCTAGCAAGCAGAAAGGGCGCGTTCCTGGAAGACGTCTGTCAAGATAACGGGAATAATTCTCAATTCCGGAACAATAACCTAACTCGCGTATCATTTCCAGATCAAAATTGGTTCGTTCTTCCAAGCGTTTGGCCTCAAGATGTTTGCCAATTTCTTTAAAATAATTTACTTGTTTTACTAAGTCTTGTTGAATATCCCAAATTGCAGCTTGCAATACATCAGGTGATGTCACAAACATATTAGCTGGATATATATTCAACTTTTCATAGCGTTCTAAAACTTTTGAACTTTTGGTATCAAAAGCTTCAATTTCTTCAATTTCATCGCCAAAAAAATGGACGCGATACGGTTCGTCTGCATAACTCGGAAAAATATCAACGGTATCTCCTTTAATACGGAAAGTTCCAGGTAAAAACTCGGCTTCGGTTCTCGAATATAAACTTTGCACTAAACGATGCAATAATTTAGTTCGCGAAATGATTTCACCTTTGGCAATTGACACTACATTCTTTTGAAACTCAACCGGATTTCCAATTCCGTATAAACACGAAACCGAAGAAACCACAATAATATCACGACGACCAGAAAGTAGGGCAGAAGTAGTACTCAAACGTAGCTTTTCCAATTCATCATTTATTGACAAATCCTTTTCGATATAAGTCCCCGTTACCGGAATAAAGGCTTCAGGCTGATAATAGTCGTAATACGAAACAAAATATTGTACCGAATTGTTTGGAAAAAACTGCTTGAATTCAGAGTATAATTGGGCTGCCAATGTTTTGTTATGCGCCAATACCAAAGTTGGTTTTTCAACATTTTGTATGACATTAGCAACGGTAAATGTTTTTCCCGAACCGGTTACACCCAATAAAGTTTGGAATTTATCACCATTGAAAATTCCAGCAGAGAGTTTCTCAATCGCCTGTGGTTGATCACCTGTAGGTTGGTATTCGGATACGACTTGGAATTTCATTTTTTGAGTGGCTTAGTTTCAAAGTAGCTAAGTTACAAAGTTTACTTTGTTTATTTAATTACTCTAATAAATGATTAATCATTTGTTGTTGTTGCTTCGGAGTTTGGAATGTCCAAGCTACGATTCGGCTTATTTTTTGGCCTTGTGCCATATCAATGGTTTTTATTTCTACGGAACCAACTTTGTTTAGTAATTTATATATGTTTTTAAGATTGTCTTTTTTGGATACCAATGTCGTAAACCATAAGCACTGCATAGGGTATTTGACACTTTCATAAATCATTTGAGTGATGAAACCTAATTCGCCACCTTTGCACCACAATTCAGCATTTTGGCCACCAAAGTTTAAAACAGGATTGGATTTTTTGTTTTCTTCTAAGGCATTAACTTTTCTCAAAGCACTTTTGGCAGCTTCTTCTGCTGAAGCATGAAATGGTGGATTGCAAATGGTAAATGCAAACCGATCTTCGGGAAGAATAATATTTTTGAAAATAAATCTAGGTTCTATTTGTGATTGCAAACTGATTACATCGATTAATTTTGGATTGTTAGCAATAATTTTTTTACAATTCTGAAGAGCACTTTCATCAGTGTCACAACCCACAAAACTCCAGCCATAATCCGAATTTCCTATAATTGGATAAATACAGTTGGCGCCAACGCCAATATCTAATCCAACTATAGTTTCACCTTCAGGAATAATTCCATTGTTAGTATTTGCCAATAAATCGGCGATATAATGAATATAATCAGCTCTTCCTGGAATAGGTGGACAAAGATAACCATCGGGAATATCCCAGTTTTTAATATCATAATTTGAAATCAATAAGGCATTGTTCAACGCTTTTATGGCTTCAGGATTACTAAAATCAATGGTTTGATTCATCTGATCGCTATTGCTCGAGTCAACTTTATGCTCGTTGTTAATTACAAAACTTTTTAATTCTGGAAAATTATTGATTAAAAGTTCAAAATCATATCGAAAACGATGTGGATTTCTAGGGTGTAAACCTGATTTTTGCTTCGCTTGTTCGCCCTGTGGGCTCGAGTCAGTGGTATTTTGAATATTTTTCATTGTTAGTTTAGTCCCAACATTCCATTAGTAATAAATCACCGTTTTTGTGGGTTATAGAAACGATTCCGTCTTCGGTCACATGATTGCTGCTTCCAGTTCGGTAACCAATGGATAGGTCTTCATTAGTTAAGGAATAAAATAGGTTTTGAGTGCTAATACCGGTTACTTTTCCAATTGGGATTAGGGAAATAATGGTATTGGCAGTGTACCATTTTTCAAAATTATTTGACAACAAATAAACTTTAGAATGGTCATCGAGAACGACAATTTTTAAAAGATTTCTGTAGGCAACTATATTCGTTAAATTGGTGATGGTATGATCGGCGCGTCGTCCGGTTGCCCAGATAACATTTACTGCCTTATGACCTTTTTCTATAAGATAATCAAATGCTTTTTCCAAATCTGTTTTATCCTGATTTGGAGCATATACGATTTCTAAAGGATATTGTTTTTCTTTATAATAATTGACATCGAAACCTCTATCAAAATCACCTAATAAAACATCAACTTTAATCCCAAGCTCTAGAACTCGTTCAATTGCAGAATCTAAAACAATAACTAATGGCGACCATTCGAGCAATTGTCCTAACAACTCAGAACTGCAAGCTTCACCATTTGCGATGATTAAAGCCGGTTCTTGGTCGTCTCGAACGATATGATGTGAAGACATTTTTTACTAAATGATTAGATTGTAAAAGTAAATAATCTACTTATTCTGTAATTACTTTTTCGAATTATTCTACAATAATATATTCTTTTACCTCGGTTTTGCTTAATCGGAAATATCCTAAGGCAAAATTATCGAAATTGGTTTGGTTTATTACATTTCCTTTAACAGTAGCGGTTGGAGTTGAAAATGGCCCAGCACTTGTTGTTCCTGTTTGTGCTAAAAGGATGTTCATATAGTTGTAATAATTTCGGGAGACACCGTTTAATTTAAATTTTAAAGTATCACCCGTTTTTAAATCTTCACTAAAATACAAACCAAACATCTCATTGTTTTCAAAAAAGCGATCTTCTAAAACACCATATTCTGGTATAACCTTGTATGGATCATCAATTCTTAAGAAGTATTGATTGGTTTCGTTTTGTAAATCATTAAAAAAGAATTTAACTTCTTTTTCATTTCCAAGAATACCGCCATCATTTACCTGCTCAATTCGAGTAACGGCGGGCGTATTTAAAAGTTTTTCGGTAGAAGTATAGGTTTCGCCCAGATAGATAACAGTCAAAGTATAATTTTCACCAACTACAGGAATAAAATTATAGCATTTATAGGTTCCTGCTGTTCCATCTTCGGTAAATGTAAATACTTGACTAGTGCTATTGGTAATAAAAACAGTAGCTCCAGAAACAGTTGGAATAGTATTAGAAAAATAACCAGTAGTGGTTGATAATTTTATTTTTTGTTCATTTCCACTGGTTTCAGCATACCAATTGATTGAGGCTTCAACTACCAATCGGGTTTTGCCTGTAGCTAAATCTACATCTATAACTTTTTCACAAGAAATAAAAGATAAAAATAGAATGATTAATAAAATATTTGATGTTTTCATGATTTAAAATTTGATGTTATACGTTGCACTTGGAACTATGCCAAAAATGGATAATCTAATCGCTTCATTTGAAGCAGTTTCGTCATTTTGTCGGAAAGTTATGGATGCCGCATTTTGTCTATTATAAAGATTATAGATTCCGAAAATCCATTCGGCTTGCCATTTTCTTTTTTTGTTTTTATTTGGTGTTAGTGTGGCAGAAACATCTAAACGATGATAACTTGGCAAATTGTTTTCATTCCTAGAGCTAAAATTTGGCACAGTGATTCCTTCATATTCATATTGTCCGTCTGGAAAAGTTACAGGTTGTCCTGTTTGGAAAATCAAATTTGCGCTAAATCGCCATTTTTCTGTCCACTTATAATTGGCTACGATAGCTAGATTATGCAATTTATCGAAACCAGTTTTGTACCAATCGCCATTATTGATTCCGGTTTCAATAGCTGTTCTGCCTTCAACTTTTTGTTCTGTTCTTGAAAGTGTATAGGATAACCAGCCTTTAAAACGTCCCGTATTTTTTCGGAACAAAACTTCCAGTCCATAAGCTCTTGCTTGACCATTCAGAACGACTCGCTCTATAGCTTCATTTGCTATTAAATTGGCGCCATCAATATAATCAACACGGTTTTTTATTTTCTTAAAAAAGGTTTCTAGTTCTAATGAATATTCATCATCTTTTATATTTTGAAAATAGCCCAAAGCGACTTGATCCAACAATTGTGGTTTTAAAAAGTTGTCGCTTGGAGCCCATACATCTAGAGGCGTTGGCGATTGTGTATTAGAAATTAGATGTAAATATTGCGACATTCGGTTATAACTCGCTTTGATAGATTGATTTTCATTAAAAGTATATGAAATGGCAAGTCTTGGTTCTAAATTTTCAAACTTAGCTATGGTTTCATTTTTGCCATAATTTACAGTTCCAATAGGCTCAGCACTTTCATATATTTGAAAATTAGGGTTAAAAATCACAGGCTGATTATTAGCGTAAGTGTTTAGCGTTTGGTTTCCTAATCTAAGAAATGAACTTACTCTTACTCCGTATGAGACTGCAATTTTATTAGAAATTTGATGTTCAGCATCAATATAAATAGCATTTTCAAGGGCATATTTTTTATCCAATTGGTCTTCATTTATGCCAGAATCAGGTCGAGTAGGTTCTATTTTACCTGGATTAAAATCATAGTAATTTGAATTGATACCATGCGTTAATTTTAGTTTATCACTCAGATAATGTTTAAAGTCGTATTTGATGTTATAGTTTTTGATTCCACTATCCCAATTGAAACCAATTAAGTCTAAATTTAGACCATAATAATAATCAGAATAAATCAATGATAAGTTCGAAAATAATTTATCAGAAAACAAATGGTTCCATCTGAAGTTTAACACAGTATTTCCATAAGTATTTACAAAACTATCATTGAGCTGGAAAACATCGCGACCAAAATAGCCCGAAAGA
>CANJWG010000047.1 GCA_947478365.1 Flavobacteriaceae bacterium
CCCTATTAACGGAAATAAAGCACAAGGATATTGGGCTTTTGCCTTGAACGATTATCCGTATTCTACTTCGGGGCAAGCACCGGCCGGCGCGACAACAGTTCCAAATCCGATTGCCTCAACATCGCCAATTCCAGCAGGTTCTTGCGTCGTAACAGGAAGATTTGCTAACAATTTAGTAATCGACGGCGCCGAAACTAATGATGTAGTGGTTACACTTTCACTTTCTATTAATAATAGTTTTGAATGGCAAGAGATTACTGCTGACGGAAAATACGAACCATCTATTGGCGAAAGTGTTGTTGATATGGGATTACGTGGATTGGTGCCTACTTACGTAAAATAATTTTTTTAACAGTTATTGTTCAAAAAAGTCGTTTTAAACAGACATAAATCAACAACTGTTAAACCCATTTTAAATTCATTATAAATTACAATGAAAAGGTTGCGGTTAATAGCAAATAGCTGTATTTTTGTCTGATTTTATTAAATAAATTATTCAATCTTATGGCAAAATCTTCTATTTTGAGTTCGTCCATTGCAAAAAAAGTTGCTATGGCACTTTCTGGACTTTTCTTAGTAACCTTTTTAGCACTTCATTTTTTTATAAATTTAACTTCTGTATTTAGCGCTGAAACTTTCAATGTTTGTTCTCATTTTATGGGTAACAATCCGATAATTCAATTTGTGATGCAACCCATACTTGTGGCTGGTGTCGTTTTTCATTTTGTAATGGGTTTTGTTTTAGAAATTCAGAATAGAGCAGCAAGACCAGTTAGTTATGCAAAAAACAATGGTGCGGCCAATTCTTCTTGGGCATCAAGAAACATGATTATCTCTGGTTTAGTTGTATTAGCTTTTCTAGGATTGCATTTTTATGATTTTTGGATTCCAGAGATGGTTTATAAATATGTTGAGGTAAATCCGCTTGAACCTACAAGGTACTTCGATGAGATGGTTCATAAATTCGAAAGCCCGGTTCGTACAAGTATATACTGTGTATCTTTTGTATTATTATTTTTGCATTTATGGCATGGTTTCAACTCTTCAATGCAGTCAGTTGGATTTAACAATAAATTCTCAAGATCACTACATAAATTAGGATATGCATTCGCAGTAATAGTTCCATTCGGATTCATTTTCATTGCATTGTTTCACCATTTTAATCAATAATTTCAAGTTTAATGAAACGCCCAAAGGCGTTACATCTGACCTATAAAAAAACAATAAAATAAACAGATGAAACTAGATTCAAAAATACC
The DNA here is from genome assembly GCA_947478365.1 of Flavobacteriaceae bacterium. Classification (GTDB taxonomy): domain Bacteria; phylum Bacteroidota; class Bacteroidia; order Flavobacteriales; family Flavobacteriaceae; genus Flavobacterium. Next base: position 1,260 of record CANJWG010000047.1, read on the forward strand.
TGAAGGTCCTATTTCGGACAAATGGACAAATTATAAAGATCACTTAAAATTAGTTGCTCCTAATAATCGTCCAAAAATTGATATTATTGTTGTTGGGACTGGTTTAGCTGGCGCTTCTGCTGCGGCTTCATTAGGAGAAATGGGCTATAATGTTAAAGCCTTTTGTTTTCAAGATTCACCAAGAAGAGCGCATTCAATCGCTGCTCAAGGAGGAATTAACGCTGCAAAAAATTATCAAAATGATGGAGATAGTACTTTTAGATTGTTTTATGACACTATCAAAGGAGGTGATTATAGAGCAAGAGAAGCTAACGTTCACCGTTTAGCTGAAGTTTCATCAAATATTATTGACCAATGTGTGGCTCAAGGTGTTCCTTTTGCACGTGACTATGGTGGATTATTAGATAACCGTTCGTTTGGTGGAACACAAGTTCAACGGACTTTTTATGCTGCTGGGCAAACTGGGCAACAATTATTACTTGGAGCCTATTCTGCCTTATCAAGGCAAATAGGACTAGGACGTGTTCAAATGTTCAGTCGTCATGAAATGCTAGATTTAGTAAAAGTAGATGGAAAAGCGCGTGGAATTATTGCTCGTAATTTGGTTACAGGAGAATTAGAAAGGCATGCAGCTCATGCTGTAATTATAGCATCTGGGGGTTATGGAAATGTATATTTTCTTTCCACAAATGCTATGGGAAGTAACGTAACGGCTGCCTGGAAAATCCACAAACAAGGCGCTTTATTTGCAAACCCATGTTTTGTGCAAATTCACCCAACTTGTATTCCTGTTCATGGGACCAATCAGGCAAAATTAACCTTAATGTCAGAGTCGCTTCGTAATTCTGGGCGTATATGGGTCCCAAAGAAAAAACAAGATGCACAAGCAATCCGCGAAGGGAAATTAAAGCCAACACAACTAAAAGAAGATGACAGGGATTATTTCTTGGAAAGAAGATATCCTGCATTTGGTAATTTAGTTCCTCGCGATGTAGCCTCAAGAGCTGCAAAAGAATTGTGTGATCAAGGTTTCGGAATAGAAGCTAATGATACGAATGAAGGCGTATATTTAGATTTCTCTTCCGAAATTCAAAACAAAGGGAAACAGGCCGCTTATGCTAAAGGAAATCATAATCCAACAGCGGATGAAATTACTTCTTTAGGAAAACAATGGTTACAAGAAAAATACGGTAATCTTTTCGCGATGTATGAAAAAATTACAGATGAAAATCCATATGAAACTCCGATGAAAATTTATCCAGCGGTTCACTATACCATGGGTGGCGTTTGGGTAGATTATAATTTGCAGTCAACTATTCCGGGTTGTTTCGTAGCAGGCGAAGCTAATTTCTCTGATCACGGAGCCAATAGATTAGGTGCTTCTGCTTTAATGCAAGGGTTGGCCGATGGTTATTTTGTATTACCTTATACTGTTTCTAACTATTTAGCAGACGAAATCAGAACGGGAAAAATTTCTACTGATTTACCTGAATTTGCTGAAGCAGAAAATCGTGTAAAAACAACAATTGAGACTTTTTTAAATAATAACGGTTCAAAATCAGTTGATCATTTCCACAAACGTTTAGGGTTGATTATTTGGAATAAAGTAGGGATGGCTCGTAACGAAAAAGGATTAAAACAAGCCATTGCAGAAGTTGCTGCCTTGAAAGAAGAATTCTATAAAGACGTATATGTTCCTGGAAGTAACGAAGAATTAAATCCTGAACTAGAGAAAGCACTTCGTGTTGCTGATTTAATTGATTTAGGACAATTAATGGCGATGGATGCATTGCAACGTAACGAATCATGTGGGGGACATTTTAGAGAAGAATACCAAGACAGCGAAGGAGAGACACTACGTGATGATGAAAACTTCTCGTTTGTTGGGGCATGGGAGTACAAAGGAAATGACATTAGTCAATCGGAACTTCACAAAGAAGAATTGAAATACGAGTTTATCAAAATAGCCGCACGTAATTATAAGTAAATAGGCACTAGCCAAAAGTCACTAGTTAATGAGTGAAATAAATTCATTTATAAACAAATTAGAATCGAGTAAATTATAATTTATACTAATGCCTTTTGCCTCTTGGCGAATGGCTAAATTAAAAAACATGAGCGCAGCAAAAAACATCAATATAAACCTTAGAATTTGGCGTCAGAAAGATGCTAAATCTAAAGGAAGCATGGAAACTTATAAATTAGATAATGTTTCGACTGCAAGTTCATTTTTGGAAATGTTAGACCAATTGAACGAGCAATTAATCAACGATAAAAAATCTCCGGTTGCTTTCGACCATGATTGTCGGGAAGGAATTTGTGGGATGTGTTCGTTATACATCAATGGTAGAGCACACGGTCCAGAAACAGGAACAACAACTTGCCAATTGCATATGCGTAAGTTTAAAGATGGTGACACTATCTATATCGAGCCATGGAGAAGTAAAGCTTTTCCAGTAGTGAAAGATTTAGTTGTTGATCGTTCTGCTTTCGATAGAATTCAACAAGCCGGAGGTTTTGTTTCGGTAAACACTTCGGGCAGAACTATTGATGCTAATGCAACTCCAGTTCCAAAACACGATGCCGACAGGGCTTTTGAAGCTGCTGCATGTATTGGTTGTGGTGCTTGTGTGGCAACTTGTAAAAATGGTTCAGCTATGTTATTTGTTGGTGCCAAAGTTTCACAATATGCTTTATTGCCTCAAGGAAAAGTGGAAGCTACTGAACGTGTATTAAACATGGTGCGCCAAATGGATGAAGAAGGTTTTGGAAACTGTACCAATACAGGAGCTTGTGAAATAGAATGTCCAAAAGGAATTTCTTTGGAAAATATTGCTCGAATGAACAGAGAATACTTATCCGCAAGTTTGAAAGGATAATAAACAAATAGATTTAATCCAAAAAACGTCTCGATTCATCTGGGCGTTTTTTTTATCTTTGATAGGTAAACAAATACGCAATGAATAAATTACTTTCATTACAGTTAATGCTTTTTTCTTTTATAGCTATTGGTCAGAATTTCCATCAATATGTCAATCCAATGATTGGAACTGGTGGTCACGGTCACACCTATCCTGGCGCAACTGTTCCATTTGGTATGGTACAACTTTCTCCTGACACGAGGATAGACGGAAGTTGGGATGGATGTTCTGGTTATCATTATTCGGATAATGTGATTTACGGTTTTTCACATACACATCTTAACGGAACTGGTGTCTCAGATTATGGAGATATCCTATTAATGCCAACGATGGGCGAACCATCTTTTGATTCAAAAGTTTATAGTTCTACTTTTTCACATTCGAATGAAAAAGCTAGCGCAGGATTTTATTCTGTTAAACTTAATAAGAATAATATAGATGTTCGATTAACATCCTCAACTCGGGTGGGTTTTCATGAATATACCTTTCATGAAAGTGGTTTGGCCAATATCATTTTGGACTTAAATCATCGCGACAAATTATTGGAAGGAAGAATTCGAGTAATTGATGATAATACTATTGAGGTTTTACGAAGAAGCGAAGCATGGGCAAGAGATCAATATATTTATGCTCGTATTGAGTTTAATGTTCCTGTAAAAATTGGGAAAGTCAAAGGGGAAAACACAAAACTAGAAGGTTTATATAAAGGAACTGAAGTTGCTATATGTTTTTCAAAACATGTCAAAAAAGGCGAAAAAATATTGGTAAAAGTTTCTCTTTCTCCTACAAGTTATGAAGGAGCAAAATTGAATAGTTCAGAAATAAAAGACTGGGATTTTGAAAAAGTTAAACAAGATGCTGAACAACTTTGGAACAAACAATTATCAAAAATTGAAATATCAGAATCTGATAAGGATAAATTGGCAATTTTTTATACAGCATTGTATCACACGATGGTACAGCCCAATATTGCGCAAGACATAGATGGGAAATATCGTGGTCGTGACAACCAAATTCACACTGCTGAAGGGTTCGATTATTATTCGGTGTTCTCGCTTTGGGACACGTTTCGAGCAGCACATCCTTTGTATACTTTGATAGAAAAGAAACGTACAGCTGATTTCATAAATACTTTTCTGAAACAATACGAACAAGGCGGAAGGTTGCCTGTTTGGGAACTAGCTTCCAATGAAACCGATTGCATGATTGGCTATCATTCGGTTTCGGTTATGGCAGATGCGATGGCAAAAGGCATTATTGGATTTGATTACGAGAAAGCATTTGAAGCGGCTAAACATTCGGCAATGTTGGACCACTTGGGATTGGATGCCTATAAAAGACAGGGTTTTATTTCTATGGATGATGAACACGAAAGTGTTTCCAAAACGTTGGAATATGCCTATGATGATTGGTGTATTGCTCAAATGGCGCAAATTTTAAAAAAACATGACGATTATCAATACTTCATGAAACGTTCCCAAAGTTGGAAAAACGTTTTTGATTGGAATACTGGTTTTATGCGACCAAAGAAAAACGGCGGTTGGGACAACCCTTTTGATCCTCGTGAAATCAATAATAATTTTACAGAAGGGAATTCTTGGCAATACTCCTTTTTTGTGCCACAGGATATACCTGGAATGATTAAAGCCTATGGCGGAGATGAAAAATTTGAAGCCAAACTCGATGAAATGTTCAACTCAGAAAGCAAAACTACGGGTCGCGAACAAGTAGATATAACCGGATTAATTGGGCAATATGCTCACGGTAACGAGCCCAGTCATCACATGGCATATTTATACAACTACATTGGCAAACCTAAAAAAACAACTGAGAAAGTACATTACATCTTAGATAATTTCTACAAAAACACACCAGACGGTTTGATAGGTAATGAAGACTGTGGACAAATGAGCGCTTGGTATGTGTTGAGTTCAATGGGAATTTATTCGGTTACGGCAGGACTTGATAGATTTGATTTAACAAAAGGGATTTATGATAAAGCAGTTATAGATTATGGAACTAATAAAAAAGTGCTTGGTTTAAATAATTCAGGCGATTTTAAAATTATTCCAACGCCAATAAAATCTTATTCTTTAATAACTCCAGTTCCAGTAATTGTAGCGGAAAGCAAATCGTTTAAAGATAAAATGATGATAGAAATTGCTTCTCAAAATCCAAAGGATACCATTTTCTACATCGTTTTTGAAAATGATACGGATTATTCAACCCTAAAAAGTACTTATATTCCTTATACAAAACCATTTTATATTGAAGCTTCATCAACTATACAAGCTTATATAAAAAACAATAATGAACAAAGTCAAACCATTTCTGCAACCTTCTTCAAAAAACCAAACAATTACACCATCGACATAAAATCAAAATACAATCCTCAATATCATGCTGGTGGTCCTGATGGTTTGATTGACGGAATTAATGGATCAACCAACTGGCGAAAAGGCGATTGGCAAGGTTATCAAAGTCAAGATTTTGAAGCGATTGTAGATTTGCAAGAAACAAAATCTATTTCCGAAATCCATTCCAATTTTTTGCAAGACCAGCGTTCTTGGATTTTAATGCCAACCAAAGTGGAATATTATACCTCTATCGATAATGTGAATTTCAATTTGGTTGGAACAGTTGACAATACATTAGATATAAAAGAAACGGAGATTATTATTAGAGATTTCGGCTTACCTTTACTAAAGTCTATCAAAGCACGGTATGTGAAAATAATTGCTAAAAACTTTGGTAAACTCCCCGAATGGCATCAAGGTTTTGGTGGTGATGCGTTTATCTTTGTTGATGAAATAACTATTAAGTAGCTAGGCACAAGCCACTAGCCAAAAGCACAAGAATTTAGAATAACTTTACTAATCACTATTGGCAATTGCCTAGCCTGAATAAAATGAAAGTAGCACTTGTACAAACCTCGCTTATTTGGGAAGACCCAACTGAAAACCGAAGTCATTTGGCACAAAAAATAACAGGCTTTATGGAAGATGTCGACTTAATTGTGCTTCCCGAGATGTTTTCTTCCGGATTTACAATGAATCCAAAAGTGGTTGCGGAAACCATGCAAGGAGAAACGATTTTGTGGATTCAACATCTGGCGAAAGCCAAAAACTGCGCAATCACAGGAAGTTTGGTAATTGAAGAAAAAGGCAATTACTACAATCGTTTAGTATTTGTTTTCCCAAATGGCGATATCAAAACCTATGATAAAAGACATTTATTTACTCTTGCAGGCGAGCACAAATCTTATACTGCTGGCATCGATAAATTGATTGTTGAATATAAAGGATTCAGGATTTGTCCACTGGTTTGTTACGATTTGCGTTTTCCGGTTTTTTCTAGAAATGAAGAGCATTATGATGCCTTACTTTATGTCGCCAATTGGCCAAAACCACGCGTCAATGCTTGGGATATTTTGCTAAAAGCACGAGCAGTAGAAAACATGTGTTACACAATTGGCGTAAATCGAATTGGAAGTGACCGTAACAAACATAACTATGTGGGGCATTCTCAGGTTGTTGATTTTCTTGGAGATTATGTTTTAGAACCACAAGAAGCAGATGCTGTATTTATTGTAGAATTAAATAAAGCTAAACTTATCGAGACACGAAATAAGTTAGCTTTTCTAAATGATAGAGATAGATTCGAGATTATTTAGCACCTAAACTAAATGGCTGCTCTACATCCCAATTGGTTCGCACATCAATCTCCTTAGGAAAATAAATGACTTCTTCCGATTGGCGCTTTTCCATAAAGCTACCGGTGTCCCAAACTTTGTTTTTATTATCGTCATAAATTATACGCAACGCATATTTATCGGGTTCAAGTGCCAAAAACTCAATAGTTGGAGAACTCTCAGTATACTCTGTTGCCTTTACTTTTCCGTCTTTGTTGGTAAGCTCAACAATGACAGGATATCTTTTTACATTTTCTAAAACAACCTTTAAATTACCATAGTCGGATGCGTTTTTAGTAGAAATCCTAAAGGTCAAAGTATCGTTAGATTTTTCGTAAAAATCAGTTAAAGCACCAGGCATCAATTGAATTTTATATTTTTCTAAAGGTTCTTTTTGGAAATTGAAATACAACTTTTGTTGAAAATCATCATATTCTGTTTCAAACGGAATAGCAATAGAATCTTTATTAAAAACGGAAAATTTTGACTTATCAAATTTCACCAAAGGAGCGGAACTACTCAAGGCAAAACGTTCTCGTAATGGAAGTGTTCCGTTAAAATCCGTACTTATGCTCAGTGTGTCCGCTTTCTGCTTTTTAATTTTTACCATAAAGTCTTTTTTGAAAGTGTCTTTTTCAACAAAAACCTGCAATGAATCAGCTTTTAAGGGTTTTAACCAAACTTGAACGGAATCCTTTTTCTGAAATTTAGTAATTATTGTCGGAATTATTTCAGAACCATTTTTCACGGTAACTCTCATGCTTTTTGGATCGCCTTCATAAGCCATTATCAATTTATTTCCTGATCCCTGTGTAGGCTTAATAGCTTTGAATGGAAGTTTTTCTTTGAATAATTCGACTTCAAAAATTGTGTCGTTTGGAATACTAATATATTGTTTTTGAAAACCAATTTTATCCGATTTTGGATTGAATTTATTATTTCCGTTGTCTTTCAATGCCACTAAAAGATATTTTCCGGCTTTTATGTTATCAATGGTAACGATTTTCAAACTGTCTAAGGTGTTGGTAATATATCTTGGCGTTTCCTTATAAATAGTTGAGTCGTTAAACTTCTCATTAATTTCATACAACATCACTGAAACGAAATTATCTACTTTCTTTTCTAAAGCATCTTTCACTTTGACGTTTATTTTCAACGAATCAATAAAAGCTCCGGTGGAAAAAATATATTTGAATTGTGATAGCGGATTACCTTCGTTATTATCTTCAATACTTTGTCCGAAATTGAAACTATATGTCGTGTTTGGTTGAAGCGTGTCTTTTATTTTAACGGTTAGTATTTTAGTAGACGTTTGAGGTAAAATTTCAGGTTGATTTTTCATTGGTGGCGAAATAATCAATTGTTTGTTGATATTTTTTAACTTTACATATTCATCGAAAACCAATTTGATTTCCTTGCCATTAAAATTAGTCGCGAAATTTTTAGGGAAGCTTGCTTTTAAAACAGGAGCTAAAGTGTCTTTACTACCGCCAGTTATTGATCCGCGTTTGGCACAACCTGCCATTGCCAATACGAATAGAAAGCAAAGTAACGTGAAAATTGATTTTGGCATACCGCTGTTTTTTCAATGCACAAAATAACAATTATATTTAGTGTGAATGAAATGTTTTTTGGGAAACTTAACAATTAGTTGTGTGACATTGCCATGCAAACAATGCTAATCTTAGCATTTGGTATTTTTAAAATGGCTCGGCTGCAAGCTTCAAGTGTTGAACCTGTGGTAATCACATCGTCAATAAGTAAATAATGTTTGCCAAGATGAATTTCTGAAAATGAAACGTCAAAAACCGTTGAAATTACATCGGCTCTGCCTAAAATATCTTTTTTGGTTTGGGTTTTAGTATGTAGTTTTCTAAATAAAAGCTGATCTTCATAAGGAATAGCAAGCTTTGACGACAAGGCTTTACCAAAACCTTCCACCTGATTATAACCTCGCTCCCGAAGTCGTTTTTTGTGCAACGGAACCGGAATTATATAATCAATTGCTGACATTTGTTCCAAATCTTTCAATTCTTCTACATACCAATTACCAATAGTTTTGCTTATTTCTTCGTGGCCTTTATATTTTAAATTGTGAATCATTTCCTGAACAATACCTTTTTTATGAAAATAGAATAATGCCGAACCAAACTCTAATGGAATTCTTCCATAAAACTTTTGAATCACTTCGTTTTTAAGAATTTTGTGGTGATTTGTCACCGGAATTTCGTGTCGGCATTGCGTACAAATCACTTTTTCATCACGCAATAAAAACCTGTGACAGCCAGCACATGACTTAGGGAAAAAGAGATTTACAAGATGATTCCACATATAAAAGATAATTTTCTTACATAAAAGTATAAAAAAATTGTATTCTAATTGATTACTAACGCTTTTTTTATAATCCGTTTTTATATTTTTGCAACCATTATGGCAAAACAAGAAGATTTATTTAAGAATGTAGTTTCACATGCAAAAGAGTACGGATTTATTTTTCCGTCAAGCGAAATTTATGATGGTTTGAGCGCAGTCTATGATTATGCTCAAAACGGGGTGGAATTAAAAAAGAACATTAGAGAATATTGGTGGAAAGCCATGGTGCAGATGCATGATAATATTGTGGGTCTTGATGCCGCAATCTTGATGCACCCAACAACCTGGAAAGCCTCTGGTCACGTTGACGCGTTTAATGACCCATTGATTGATAATAAAGACTCAAAAAAAAGATACCGTGCCGATGTTTTAATAGAAGATTATGCCGAAAAATTAAACCTAAAAGCAAAAAAAGAAATTGAAAAAGCACGGGAGCGTTTTGGTGATTCTTTTAATGAAGAGCAATACAAAACAACCAATCCACGTGTGATGGAATACCTTTCTAAAGAAAGAGAAATTCTGGAAAGAATGGGTCGTTCGTTAGGTGCAGGAGATTTAGAAGATGTAAAAGCTTTAATCGAAGAATTAGAAATTGCTGACCCAGAAACCGGTTCAAGAAACTGGACCGATGTAAAGCAATTCAACTTAATGTTCGGAACAAAACTAGGCGCGTCAGCTGAAAATGCTATGGATTTATACCTGCGTCCGGAAACCGCTCAAGGAATTTTTGTGAATTTCTTAAACGTACAAAAAACGGGTAGAATGAAGATTCCTTTCGGAATTGCACAAACCGGAAAAGCCTTCCGTAACGAGATTGTGGCACGTCAGTTCATTTTCCGTATGCGTGAATTTGAACAAATGGAAATGCAATTTTTTGTGAAACCGGGCGAAGAAATGAAATGGTACGAATACTGGAAAACCACACGTTTAAACTGGCACTTATCCCTAGGATTAGGCAAAGAAAACTATCGTTTCCACGATCATGAAAAATTAGCGCATTACGCGAATGCTGCTGCTGATATCGAATTTAATTTTCCATTTGGTTTCAAAGAATTAGAAGGAATCCACTCTAGAACCGATTTTGATTTAAAAGCACACGAACAATATTCGGGTAAAAAACTACAATACTTTGACAACGAAACCAATTCAAACTATGTTCCTTATGTAGTAGAAACTTCAGTTGGATTGGATAGAATGTTTTTGGCGGTTTTTGCTACTTCTTTAAAAGAAGAAACGTTGGAAGACGGATCAACAAGGACTGTATTACAATTACCTTCCGTATTAGCCCCAACAAAAGCGGCTGTTCTTCCTTTAGTAAAAAAAGATGGTTTACCAGAAATAGCTCAAACAATTATGGAAGATTTGAAATGGGATTTCACTGTGGCTTATGATGAAAAAGATGCCGTAGGTCGTCGTTACAGAAGACAAGATGCTTTAGGAACGCCTTTCTGTATTACGGTTGATCACCAAACTTTAGAAGACGAAACCGTTACCATTCGTCATAGAGATACAATGGCTCAGGACAGAGTAAAGATTTCTGAATTACGCGGAATTATAAATGCTGAGGTTTCTATTAGAAATTGGCAAATGAAAATGTAAACCTATAAATGTCATTGTTGCGAAGGATGGAAACGTCCAAAAGCAAAGTGGTGAAAAAATTTAACATCCCAAATTCTGAAAAGAGTGCGGGATTTTATTTTTGTAAGAATATTTCCCTTTAAAAAATCACATATTAACAGTTTCGGTGTTTCTGTCAACATTTTCTATTATAAAAACTCCAAAAACTTACTTTCGATTTAAAGAAATAGATACGTTTAATTGAATTTATTTTCGAAGTTAAATGTAATTATAGTCTTTAGCATAAACAATTAGTTTCCCCAAAACTACCTGTTATTTTTACCTAATCTAATGCTTTCCCTAAATCAATAACGGAATAGCATTAATGAGCCAAACGTATATCATTATAGACGATGATAAAGGAAGTATCTTAAAAACTCAAGCCGTTGCTGAGCGATTTAAGAATCTTAGCTTTGTTGCTTCTGCGAATAATTACGACGATGGTCTTAACTTGATTCTGGAACACCAACCCC
>CANJWG010000048.1 GCA_947478365.1 Flavobacteriaceae bacterium
CTTCAAAAAGGATGTTTTTTGTTTCTTTAATATATTCTCTTAATACATTAAAAATAGCTTCGTCTTTCTTTAAATCTTTTTTCTCAATTAAAGTATCCACTTCTTTTTTGAAATCTTTTAATTGTTTGGCCACAATAGAATTTAGAGTTGTCATCGCATTAGCGCAGTTAGCAGATGAACCAACGGCACGGAATTCAAATTTATTTCCGGTGAAAGCAAACGGTGAAGTTCTGTTTCTGTCGGTATTATCCAAAATCACTTCGGGAATTTTACCAACAACGTTTAATTTCAAATCAGTTTTTTCTTCCGGTGATAATTTGCCTTTGGTTACACCTTCTAATTCGGCTAAAACTTTAGTTAATTGTTGCCCAATGAAAACTGAAATAATGGCTGGAGGCGCTTCATTTGCTCCTAATCTATGATCATTACTTGCTGTTGCAATAGAAGCACGAAGCAATTCTTCGTATTCCTGAACGGCTTTTATGGTATTAATAAAAAACGATAAGAATTGTAAATTACTCATTGGCGTTTTTCCCGGAGATAATAAATTTACACCCGTCTCAGTAGCCATTGACCAGTTATTATGTTTTCCTGACCCATTTACACCTTGAAAAGGTTTCTCATGAAAAAGCACTTTAAAATCATGGCGTTCGCCCACTTTTGACATAACATCCATTAATAATGAATTATGGTCAACCGCTAAATTGGTTTCTTCAAAAATGGGAGCCAATTCAAACTGGTTTGGTGCTACTTCATTATGACGCGTTTTTACTGGAATTCCGAGTAACATACATTCTTCCTCAAGCTCACGCATATAATTTAAAGCACGAGATGGAATTGAACCAAAATAATGATCATCTAATTGTTGCCCTTTTGCGGATGTATGACCTAACAAAGTTCTACCCGTCATAACGATATCGGGGCGAGAATTTGCCAAAGAAGCATCTACTAAAAAATATTCTTGTTCCCAACCTAAAGTGGCTGTTACTTTTTTAACATTTTTATCAAAATATTTACAAACGTCAACTGCGGCTTCATCAACGGCATTTAAGGCACGTAAAAGTGGGGTTTTATAATCTAAAGCTTCACCTGTATACGAAATGAAAACCGTTGGAATACACAAAGTAGTTCCAAAAATAAATGCCGGAGAAGTTGGGTCCCAAGCAGTATATCCGCGTGCTTCGAATGTATTTCTGATTCCACCATTTGGGAAAGAAGAAGCATCTGGTTCTTGCTGTACTAATTGTCCTCCACCAAATTTTTCAACCGGATCTGAACCATCATACGAAGTTTCGAAAAAAGCATCATGTTTTTCAGCAGTTGTTCCTGTCAATGGTTGAAACCAATGTGTATAATGAGTTACCCCTTTTGACAATGCCCATTCTTTCATCCCCATTGCAATATAATCGGCTAGCTTTCTGTCAATTTTAGTTCCGTGCTGCACAGCGTCTTTCACACCTTTGTAAGCATCTGTAGTTAAAAACTGTTTCATTGCTTTATCATTAAACACATTTGTCCCGAAAAGATCAGATTTCCTTCCGGCTTCTTCAAATTTTACAGGTTTTCTACCTGATGCATCTTTTAATGCTTGGAAACGTAAAGTTGACATAAATTTATATTTTTATTTTTATACCCTACTAATTTGACACAAATATAAAATATTTTTAATAAAAAAACATATGTACCCTATTTTTTATAGGGTAATAATTAAATATGTTTATTTTTTTTAAACTATTGATAAAATATTTAAAATAGTAATCTCAAACTAGCCAATCTACTATATTTGCATTATTAAATTCAGATACATGATCGTTTGGGTATTATTCTTAACTGCTATTTTTCTTTTTCTTGCTCTAGATTTAGGTGTTTTTAATAAAACACCGCATATCATTAGCTCAAAAGAAGCCGGAATATGGACCGGAATTTGGGTTGCACTCTCCTTTGGTTTCTCTGGGGTTGTAAATTGGCTCTACAGTAATGAATACATTGCTAATCCAACGGGGATAAAGCCAGCAGTTGCAACTATAAAATATATAACTGGTTATCTTATTGAATTATCGTTAAGCATAGACAACATATTTATTATTGCTGTAATTTTTGCTTCTTTTAGAATTTCACAAAAATACCAGCACCGTATATTATTTTGGGGAATATTGGGAGCAATCATTTTTAGAGGATTGATGATTTTCTTTGGAGTAATATTGATAAACAAATTTAGTTGGATGACTTATTTATTTGGGGGATTTTTACTCTTCACAGCTTTTAAAATGTTATTCATAGGAAATGAGGAAGAATTTAATCCAAAAAAATCTTTTGCATACAGAATAATTGGCAAAGTTATCCCTATATCAAGCCATACCGAAAAAGATCATTTTTTTACAAAAATTAACAACGTTAATCATGCAACACCTCTTTTTGTTGCATTGCTAGTAATTGAAATTATGGATATGCTTTTTGCATTAGATAGTGTTCCTGCTATTTTAGCAATAACATCTGATCCTTTTTTAGTATTCAGCTCTAATATTTTTGCCATACTTGGATTGCGCTCCATGTATTTCTTTTTGGCCAATATGCTGGAAAAATTTAGCTATCTAGAATATAGTTTAATTGCCATACTTACTTTTGTTGGAATTAAAATGTTAGTAGTCCACCATTATAAGTTTCCTGAATGGGCTTCGTTAAGTTTTATTGCTTTGTCGCTTATAATAGGCATAATCATTTCTATTAAGAAAAGCCAAGCTGAAGATTGAAATTTAAAATAATTAGGTATGCTCAATTGATTTAGCTAATTCAATATAATTTTATTTTTTTTTCATTTTAATGTTTTTAAGAGGATATAGTTAATTGATTTCAAAATCCAATTATAGAATTATAAAGAAATATAAAACGTTATTTTCTACGAAAAGTCATTTTAATCAGATAAAAAACATTTTTTAATCGATAAATGGCAAAAATATATTGAAAAGTCCTAATTGCACTAATTTCTTCTAGTATTTTAAATTATGTTTTCTTAAGTATCTATTTCAATAATGGCAAGATTTGATGATAGACTACTCTAAATATTTTTTATAAGTTCTCCTTCTTTTAAAAGTAACCGGATCAAAATGTTTCCACATATTATGTATGGCGTGATTATCTTCAAGTTCAGGTGTCCGAATGCAGTTTTGGATTCCTTTCTCCGAAAAAGTATTATAGTATTCATTAAAAATAATCGCCGTAATACCCTTGCTTTGATATTCGGGGTCAACACCTATTAAATAGAAAAGTACTTCTTTACTTTCTTTTTTCGCTTTAAGCAAATGATAAAATCCAAAAGGAAACAGCTTCCCTTTTGCTTTTTGCAAAGCTTCTGAAAAACTTGGCATCACAATACTAAAAGCAACCATATTATTCTCTTTATCCATGATGAATTTAATATATTCAGGGTTGATAAAGCTGATGTATTTTTTCTTGAAGTATTCTTTTTGAACATCGGTAATCGCAACAAAAGAAGACAAATTTGAATAAGAAGCATTAAACAAATTAAACATCTGGTCCACATAAGGCATGATTTCTTTGTTATTCGTGAAATTTAAAGGCTTTAATTCGTAACGCTTTTTGATTAATTCATTAGCTTTTAAAAAAAGTTCGGTTTTAACATTTGAAAAAGGGAATTTATTTTCCAAATATTCTTTCTCTTTAACATAACCTAATCGTTCCAAATGTTCTTTGTAGTAAGGGAAATTATACCAGGTAATCATGGAACCAATTTCATCAAAGCCTTCGATAAGCACTCCTACTTTATCCAAATTTGAAAAACCCATTGGGCCTTCAACATATTCTAAATTGTTTTTTCTGCCTAATTCATAGGCTTTCTCTAACAATGCTTTGGTAACTTCAATATCATCAACAACATCCCACCAGCCAAAACGCACTTTCTTTTTTTGTTGGTCGTTGACTTCATCCCAATTAATAATAGCTGCAATTCTGCCGACCACTTTATTGTCTTGGTAGGCCAAATAGAAATTTGCTTCAGCAGAATTAAATACCGGATTTATGGTTTTATCAAAGGTCTTCAACTCATCATTTATTAATGGAGGAACCCAATAAGGGTGATTTTTATATAAGGCAAATGGGAAATTTACAAACTCTTTCAGTAGTTTTTTTGAATTGGCTTCAACTATTGTAATCATTATTTAGTCTTTTCTAATTCTACTTCATCTTTACGTTTTTTGCCTTTATCTTGCTTGGATTTTTTATCTTTTCCTCTATCATTTTTTATCCTTTTATAATTGGTTTCATAGTTATTGTCAAAACGCCAAGCCATTCCAATATTAGCCAAAAGCAACGAAGGTGTATCTTTCACGTTTTTACTAAAAGACGCATCCAACTGGATATTTTCACGAACCAAATAAGCAGCACCAAGTCTAAAAACAGTATCGGCATACCAATCACTTTTATATCCTTGGAATTCCAAAAATCCAGACCAATGCATATTAAAACCTCTTGTCATTGTTGATATAATTCCCAAAGTTGGATAATCAGTCAAATACTTATCAGCAATAATATTGTTAACCCAAACCCATTTACTTCCAAAATGATGCTGCGTTATGACCATTACTTTTGGGCTAATTGTTCTATCTGTTGGAAACGTAAACGGATTATTTCCCAAATTAAAATTAACTCCGGCATAAATCGCAACGGCTGGAATAAATTGTTTCCAGTTGAAATTGTGATTTGCTTTCCAACTAAAAACATTAGGTTTATCTTGTTTAATAAATGGATCATAAACCAAGTATTTTGCTCCAACGGTTATTTGTTTAAATCCGCCGCGAGTGTCATTAATCAAAGGTGCCTGATACCAATCATATTGATATTGTGTGTTTAATGTGAATTCAAATTGATCAAAAAAAGCACCGTATCTTACATCAAGTTCGGTTCCAAAACCATTAGCTTCATAACGGGATAAATCATGGTTTTCTTTAATACCATACAATCCAGCTTCCGCTTGAATTACCGTTTTTCCAACCGAAAATGCCGACATTGATTCTCCAGGTCTATTGGAATTAATAATGTCTGTATATTGTGCATATTGAGTAGCCGAAATCAGCAAAAAGCTTGCCGCCAGAAAGGTTTTTATATTCATCATACGTAAAGAATTTTAAGTATTACAACTTAGTCATTCAAAAGTAGCATAATTTATTATTTATTTAAGAAGTCAAACCGAAATTTAAATTGTGGAATTTAGTATTTTTGACAAAAATTATTTATTCAATGGAAACTGCATCTTTTCAGGGACTTATAGACGTTATTTTATTCATTATCATTTTTTATTATGTAATGAAGTTTTTGGCGCGTTTGTTTTTACCTGTTATAGCCAAAAAAGTAGTTGAAAAAGCATCGCAACAATTTCATCAACAGCAACAAAATTATCAAAACCAAAATACTACTCAAAATCAAACCAACCAAAAGCCAAAAGAAAGAAAAATAGTTGGCGATTATGTTGATTTTGAAGAAATAGAATAACCTTTAGTGTTCAGTATTCAGTCGCAGTTTTCAGTTATATTTAATATCTGAAATTTAATATTTAAAAATATAAATGAAGCAACTTCAAAAACTCTATCCGCATCTATTAGCCATTATTGGTTTTATAGTTATCTCATTAGTTTACTTCTACCCTATTTTACAAGGCAAAAAAATCTACCAATCCGATATTGCAAAATACACCGGAATGGCCAAAGAGCAAATTGATTTCAGAGCTGAAAATCATGCCGAACCCTATTGGACCAATTCCTCGTTTTGCGGCATGCCAACCTATCAATCTGGTGCTAATTATCCCAATGATTATATCGGAATGCTTGATAACACTATTCGCTTTTTGCCTCGTCCGGCAGATTATTTATTTCTTTACTTTATAGGTTTTTATGCTTTGATGCTGGTCTTTAGAGTCGATCCTTTGAAAGCATTTTTTGGTGCTCTGGCTTTTGGATTGTCAACTTATCTTATTGTTATTATTGGCGTCGGACACAATGCCAAAGCACATGCTATTGGGTATATGCCTTTTGTGGTAGCTGGTTTTATTCTGGTTTTTAGGAAGAAATATTTATATGGCGGAATACTAACCATGCTTGCGGTAGCACTTGAAATCACGGCCAATCACTTTCAAATGACTTACTATTTGTTAATGCTACTGATAGTGATGGGGTTCTTCTTTTTATACCAACTTTACCAAGAAAAGGATTTAAAATCGTTGCCAAAAATCATCGGAACATTTGCTGTTGCAATTATTTTAGCAGTTGGTGTCAATGCTACGAGTTTGATGGCAACCAAAGAATATGCTGATTTTAGTACGCGTGGAAAAAGCGAGTTAAAGTTCAATGCCAATGGCACTAAAAAAGAAAGCAACATCGCTATGGACAGAAGCTATATTACTGAATATAGTTATGGTATTATAGAAAGTCTGAATTTGTTCTCCCCAAGATTATTCGGCGGAGGCAATAACGAAAAGCTAACCGAAGATTCATATGTTTATAATTTCATGCTCAACTATGGTGCATCTCCAGAAGAAGCACGTGACCTTACTGATAATTATGCCGTAACCTATTGGGGTGATCAGCCACAAGTTGCTGCTCCGGCTTATATTGGCGCTGTAGTTTTCTTCCTTTTTGTCTTGGCATTATACCATGATAAACGCAAAATAAAATATGCTTTTCTTACCGGAGCAATCTTTTCTTTACTACTTTCCTGGGGAAAAAATTTATCATTCCTGACAGATTTCTTTATTGATTATGTTCCGATGTATGACAAGTTTAGAGCGGTTTCTTCAATTCAGGTTTTATTGGAATTATGTATACCTGTTCTTGCTATTATGGGATTACAATCCTTCTTTACTGAGGAAGAAAATCGTTGGAAAAGTTTATGGAAAACGGGAGCTACAACTTTAGGAATTATTGTGTTGCTATTTGTGTTTAAGGGCATGTTCCACTTTGTGGGCGAAATTGATCACCAATTAATTGAGGCTTTAAAACAACATCCTGATAAAACTTTTGGCACACAATTTATCGATGCATTAAGAGAAGACCGAAAAGATTTATATACAGCGGATTTATTGCGTTCAGGGTTTTTAATTGCCATTTCGTTTGGCGTACTTTACTTGCATATCATAAATAAACTAGCCGCCAATACAGCTGTGATTTTGGTTGGGGTATTTATGGTTGGCGATTTGTTCTTTGTGGACAAAAATTATCTAAGTAACGATGGACAACAATTCCGAAATGCTTATGAAATAGACAATCCTTATCAAGCAACACAAGCTGATTCTCTGATTCTTCAGGACACAACTCATTTTAGAGTTTATGAAGTAGATGGTGGTATCTATAGTCCGCGTTCGTCTTATTTCCATAAATCTATTGGTGGCTATAGTGCTGTAAAACCCAGAAGGTTTGAAGAAGTATATACACATCATATAGAAAAAAGCATCTCTGATTTAGGAAGTATCATCGATCCAAAAACGCTTTCAATTACCAAAAGTCTTCCTGTTTTGAACGCATTCAATATTAAGTATTTGATTGTTGGCACCGAGAAAGGAGACATTCCAATTGTAAATCCTTACCATAATGGTAATGCTTGGTTTGTAGCGCAATTAAAAATTGTTACTGATGCAGATGATGAAATTAATACATTCGGAAAAATCGATACTAAAAATATTGCTGTCATAAATAAAACTGAAGCTAAAGGTTTGAAACATGCTACAAAATATGGAGCTTTTGAAAATTCATCTATAAAACTAGATTTATACAAACCAAATCATATAATCTATACTTCAAATAATTCAAATGATGGCTTTGCTGTTTTTTCTGAAATCTATTATAAAGATGGATGGAATGCGACGATTGATGGAAAGCCAACTCAAATCTATAAAGTTGATTATACGCTACGTGGTATGGATGTACCAAAAGGCAAACACACTATCGAGTTTAAATTTGAACCACAAGTAGTAAAAACAGGAAGTACGATTGCGCTGATAAGTTTTATTGCAATGGTATTAGTAATTATTGGTGGCGTATATATAGAAGAAAGAAGCAAGAAGCAAGAGCCAAGAAAACAAACTTAAATTGGAACCAAAAAAACTCCTAATCATCACCTATTATTGGCCGCCAGCTGGTGGTCCTGGAGTGCAGCGTTGGTTAAAGTTTGTAAAATATTTGCCCGAGTTCAACATTCAGCCTATTGTTTATATTCCCGAAAATCCAACCTATCCAATTATAGATAATGGTTTGGAAAGTGAAGTTTCGGACAAAGCGATTATCCTCAAAAACAAAATCTTCGAGCCTTATGGTTTGGCTTCTTTTTTCGAAAAAAACAAGACCAAGAAAATCAGCTCCGGCATTATTTCGAATCAAAAGAAACAATCGGTTTTAGAAAAAACCCTGCTTTGGGTTCGCGGGAATCTTTTTATTCCCGATGCACGATTTCTTTGGGTAAAACCTTCAGTAAAATACCTGAAAAAATACATCCAGGAAAACAATATCAACACAATCGTGACTTCCGGCCCGCCACATAGTTTGCACTTAATTGGCTCACAATTAAAAAAGGATTTGAACGTAAAATGGTTTGCCGATTTCCGTGATCCGTGGACAACTATTGGTTATCACAAAGCATTGAAATTGTCTTCGTATGCTGAAAAGAAACACAAAGCTATGGAAAAGGAAGTTTTGAATTCTGCCGACACCATTATCGTCACCAGCAAAACCACTAAAACCGAATTTCAGGAAATAACTTCTAAACCAATTGAAGTCATTACAAATGGTTATGATGTGGAGAAAATTGAGAAACAACCGTTGGATGACAAATTTACCTTGGCACATATTGGTTCGTTTCTTTCGGAAAGAAATCCGAAAATTCTTTGGGAGTCTTTGCAGGAATTGGTTACTGAAAATGCTGATTTTAAAAACGATTTCCGTTTGAAATTAATTGGCGCTACTAGTCAGGAAGTTTTAGATACAATTTCCGAATTCAAGCTTAATGATTACGTTCAAAATTTAGGTTATGTTTCGCATCAGCAAGCGGTCGAACAGCAACGAAAATCTCAGGTTTTGTTGCTTATCGAAATCAATTCCACAGCTACAAAAAGTATCATTCCGGGAAAACTTTTTGAATATATGGTTTCCGAAAGACCAATAATTGCCATTGGTCCTGAAGGTTCTGATTTTGCCGAAATTATAACAACAACAAATACCGGATTTTTCTTTACCTATGACGAAAAAGAGAAGCTAAAAGCGTTACTTTTGAAATACTATCAGGAATATCAAAATCAAAATTTGAAAGTGCATGCTGTTGGTTTGCAACAATATTCAAGAAAAAGTTTGACGGAACAATTGGTGAAGTTAATTTCTTAACCACAAAGACACAAAGAAGACACGAAGTTCACAAAGAAAAAAATGATACATTCGTAAATCCTAATTCCTAAATCCTAAATCAAACATGGGAATCGTAATTAACCAATCCATCAAAAACACCATCATTACCTATATTGGTTTTGTGATTGGAGCTGCAAATGCGCTGTTTATGTATCCACATTTTTTGGGTGAAGAATTTTATGGATTAACAAGTTATATCTTATCGAGTGCTAATGTTATTTTTCCACTAATGGCTTTTGGTGTTCACAATACACTTGTAAAATTTTTCTCTGAATACAAATCCGAAAAAGAAAAAACGCAGTTTCTAAGTTTTGTTTTGGTGCTTCCATTTGCAGCAATTATTCCAATAGCAATAATTGGGACAGTTTTTTATGATAGTATTGCTCAGTTTTTATCCACCAAAAACGATATTGTATATGATTATGTTTGGCAAATACCAATTATTGGTTTGTGCATGGGTTATTTTGAGATTTTCTATGCTTGGGTAAAAGTGCACTTGCAATCTGTTTTTGGTAATTTCATCAAAGAGATTGGTTTACGAGTATTAATTTCTATTTTTCTTATTTCAGTTTATTTTGACTTTATTTCTATCGAACAATTTATCACAGCTACGATGTTTGTCTATTTATTAAGTACGCTAATTATGTTATTCTATGCTAACAAAGTGAAAGCTATTTCTTTTGATTTAAAATTTCCTCATAATTCTAAAGCCATACTAATTTATTCTAGTTTTATTATTCTTTCCGGTAGTGTTGCCAACATGCTTTTGGATATTGATAAAACGATGTTGAACCAATATGTGAAAATTGAAAATATTGCCTACTATTCTGTAGCCATATTTATTGCTACTGTTATAGCAGTTCCAAGCCGTGCAATGCATCAAATCACTTATCCAATTACGGCAAAACTTATGACCGAAGGTAAACACGACGAACTAAACGATTTATACAAGAAAACGGCTATTACATTGCAAATCGTTGGCGGATTGGTTCTGGTTGGTATTCTAGTTAATATCGATCAGGTATATAGTCTATTGCCTGAAAATTATCGTGGTGGAATTTTAGTTGTTTTTCTTATCGGATTGTCCAAATATTTTGATTTGGTTTTAGGAAATAACAATGCTATCATTTTCAATTCCAAATATTATAGAGCCGTTTTATTTTTAGGATTGTTTTTAGCATTTTTTGCCATTTCACTAAATAAGATTTTCTTACCACTTTATGGAATTAACGGCGCTGCTATTGCTACTTTAATTTCAATCACACTATACAGTATAGCTAAATTACTTTTTGTTATTATTCGAATGAAACTGTTTCCTTTTACCCTAAAAAACATTTATGCATTATTGATCGGATTGCTTTGTTTCTTCTGCTTTTATTATTGGGACTTTTCATTTCACCCCATCATAAATATCATTTTGAAATCAATATTGGTCACCTTACTATATGTTGGTTTGGTATACAAAGCCAATCTTTCAGGAGACATTAACGGCGTTATTGTAAATGTGTTGAAGAAAATAAAGTTGTTTTAATTTTTTGTGAATTCGTAATACAAAAATTAACCAACCAATCTCATGAAAGAATCCTTTGTTTTTATTGTTTTTCTAGCTATTACATTCATTAGTTGTAAATCTGATAAAAAAGAAAACAACGAAAACACTAGCATAAAAAATGAAAATAAATCCTCTGTAAGAAAAAAGTAAAAATAAAACTAAACCTCGAAATTATTTATTGTATTTTAGTAAACATAAATTATTAAGATAATGTGGTGGCAATATTGTTTAGTTTTTTTAGGTGCCTTGTTGTTTGACATTGTCCCTTTCCCATTTCTTCCGGCTTTTACAATCATGATTTTTCTACAAATTTATTTCCATTTAAATTTGTGGGCTTCGATTTGTATTGGGGTAGCCGGTTCAATTTTAGGTCGTTATATTCTCACCTTATACATACCCTTTATTTCAGACAAATATTTTAAACCTGCCAAAAATGAGGATATTATGTTCCTCGGTAAAAAATTAAAAGAAAAAGGATGGAAAAGCCAGTTGACAATTATTTCTTATTCACTGTTACCCCTACCAACAACTCCTTTGTTTGTGGCTGGAGGCATGTCTAGAATCAGTCCATTATATATTATTCCGGCTTTCTTTGTGGGTAAATTTACCAGTGATACTATTGCGCTTTCTATGGGGAAATTTGCCTCAGAAAATATTGAAAATCTCAAGAGTCATATTATTTCCTGGCAATCTATTAGTGGCTTGCTTATATCTCTGTTACTACTCTTTGCGCTTATATTTATTGACTGGCGAACCCTAATTCAGAAAAAGAAATTTTTGCTAAAATTTAACGTCTTTAAATAAAAATACCCCAAAATAGTGTCTAACTTTTTTGGGGCAGTCTAAATAGAAAAGGTTTTTTATTTATAATCCAGCAACAGCTTTTATCTGATCAATAATTCGGAAAGCCAAATCATCTGCTAATTGTTGTGTTTGGGCTTCTGTATAAATCCTTATAATTGGTTCAGTATTCGATTTTCGTAAGTGGACCCAATTTTCGGCAAAGTCAATTTTTACTCCGTCGATTGTTGATAGTGAGCTTGTCAAACTATCATTTTTATATTTCTCTGTCATGGCAACCAAAATAGCATCGACATCAATTTGAGGTGTCAGTTCAATTTTATTTTTGCTCATATAATATTGAGGATACGA
>CANJWG010000049.1 GCA_947478365.1 Flavobacteriaceae bacterium
ATATCATTATCTGTTAAGAAATTTACATGAAGTGAACCATCTTTATCGGCAAATCTTCCGTAGTCTTTATTCTTATTCATTTCCAAAACTTTTATAGGTAAATCAAATTCTTGGTCTCCCTTTTTATACTTTTTAATTTGACCATCAAGTGTTGTATAGTTATTGATTTTTGCGTCATTACGTTTGTCAGCAGGTAATGAACGAACTTTTCCATAAGTTAAACGCAATGTTGAATTAGCATCTGGATATTTAATAGTTCCTATTTTAGATTCTCTTAGACCTTCTACTAATAATCGGTAGGAAGCACTATAATCATTTTGTGCTTTTGCAATTTCATCTGATTTAGAATTGAAATGAGTTAACATATTATTAGAAAGTGAATATAATGGATCATTATCCAAAAGACCTTGACTTGGAATAGCTAAGAATGCTTTGATTCTATCCATAGATGTGAAAACACTTAAATCAAAAGCTGCATTAACATATTTTGTGAAATCATTATTGTTTTCATCAGCAATTTTTTTCACAGCTGGTGCAATAGCATATCCAGTTGATTTTGTAGCATACAATTTTAGTTGTGCCGATAAAATATCTTTTTCTGCCGGAATATGAACTTCTTTAAAAAACTCAGCGGCCATTTCTTCAATTCCTTGAGCCATTTGTAATCGCTTTGTAGCATCGGATTTTGCATAATTTTCCAACTGACGACCTAATGTTCTGCTTATAGTTCCAAATGAACTAGTTCTGAATAATTGTTGTAAATAATTATCATGTCTCGCCTTTTCGTTAGTCATTCCGTAATACTTATTGATAGTTGCCACAACATTTCCATACTTTGTTTTATTGTCAGGTTTGTTTGCCCAAGTATCAAATTTGGCTTCCTGTGCAGCTTTTGTTTTTGATGTACCAAATTTAGATAAGGCATCAATCATACCTTGACGGTTTTTCCAATAGTTTGCAGTTGAAGCATATTTAGAAGCATATACTAAGTTCAAAGCATCGCTTTGATCCATATATTTTTTCATGCCATCCATTCCAGTTTTGGCACCTTCTACCCAAGCTGGGTATGCAAATTTTACATTTTGCTCTATACCAGCAGCTGGCATCCATCGATTAGTTCTACCTGGATAACCCAAAATCATGGCAAAATCATTTTCTTTTACCCCGCCTACATTAACTGGCAAATAGTGTTTTGGTTGTAACGGAACATTATTTTCTGAATATTCTGCTGAATTTCCAGCTGCATCAGCATATACTCTAAACATTGAGAAATCACCGGTATGACGTGGCCATTCCCAGTTGTCTGTATCACCCCCAAATTTTCCAATACTCTCCGGTGGAGTACCTACTAAACGAACGTCTTTGTAATCTTGATATACAAAATAATAATATTCATTTCCTTGGAAAAAAGATCTTACAGAAACCGTATACTTTCCGCCTTCATTGTTTTCTTTCTCGATAGCAGCGATTTCAGCATTAATTGCTTTTTCTCTATCGGCTTCCGACATAGAAGGATTTACTTTTGATAATATTCTTTTTGAAACATCGTCCATACGAACGAAGAAACGAACAAATAAGCTAGAAGGTTTAATTTCTGCTTTTTTGTTTTCTGCCCAAAAACCATCTTTCAATAAGTTTTTCTGAGCTGTAGAAAGTTCTGCAATTGCATCATAGCCGCAGTGATGGTTAGTTAAAACCAAACCATCTTTAGAAATGATTTCGGCTGTACACCCGCCATTGAATTGAACAATAGCATCTTTCAAACTGTGATTGTTGATACTGTAAATTTCTTCGGATGTTAGTTGTAATCCCATTTTTTGCATATCGCGGTGGTTTAATCTTTCGATAAACATTAGGAACCACATTCCTTCGTCGGCTTTTATGCTCATTGGCATCAATAATATCCCGACAATCAGAGATAAAACAATTTTTTTCATATTAATTATTATAGGTTATTAGGTTAAATACTAGTAATCTTTTTTAATTTGCATTTGTTACAAAAACATAAAAATTAATAGCGCTACGAATATAGTTTTTTTTGAAATAGTTGACTATATAACAAATATAAAAACTACATCAATTTCATAAATTTTAAGTTTCTTTTTAGAAATAAAAAAGCTACCCTATTACAATAACTTTTTTATAATGTCATTACGATTTTATATTCCATGACTATTCTCGGGCATTTCGGAATCGACATTAAGCATTTCCCAAAGTTTGTCTTTTAGTTCTGTCAATCCTTGCTGCGTCACTGATGAAATAAACATATAAGGTATTTCCTTGATTTCCTTTTTTAGCTGAGCTTTTAGTTCGGCTTTTAATTCCTCATCAAGCATATCACATTTAGAAATAACAAGCAATTTATCTTTGTCTAACATTTCCGGATTATAGCGACGTAATTCGTCCAACAGAATTTCATATTCTTTTTTGATATCATCGGCATCGGCAGGAACCAAAAATAAAAGCGTTGAGTTTCTTTCAATATGTCGTAAGAAATAATGTCCTAATCCTTTTCCCTCAGCCGCTCCCTCAATAATCCCTGGAATATCGGCCATGATAAAAGACTTGAATTCGCGATAGGCAACAATTCCCAAATTGGGTTTCAAAGTCGTAAACGGATAATCGGCAATTTTTGGCTTTGCCGAAGTCAATACAGAAAGCAAAGTTGATTTTCCTGCATTAGGAAAACCTACTAATCCAACATCTGCCAAAACTTTCAACTCCAAGACAACATCCAATTCTTCTGGTGGGATTCCGGGTTGAGCATAACGCGGCGTTTGATTGGTAGAACTTCTGAAATTCCAGTTACCTAATCCACCTTTTCCACCCTTGGCCAAAATTCTTTCTTCGCCATTTTCGGTTATTTCAAACAAGATTTCATCGGTTTCTTTATCACGAACCACAGTCCCTAACGGAACTTCAATCGTAATATCTTCGCCATCGTGACCCGTACTTCTCGAACTTCCGCCATCGCCTCCGTGACCCGCTTTAACATGACGGGCAAACTTGAGGTGAAACAACGTCCAAAGACTTTTGTTCCCTTTTAAAATAACGTGACCTCCACGACCACCATCTCCTCCATCCGGGCCTCCTTTTTCAATAAATTTCTCTCTGTGTAGATGCGAAGAACCTTTTCCTCCTTTTCCGGAAGAAACATATATTTTTACGTAGTCTACAAAGTTTCCTTCTGTCATAATTTCTGTTTTCCGTTTTCTGTTTTCTGTTTTCTGTTTTCTGTTTTCAATAATTTAGCTTTATTAAAACTGAAAACCGATAACCGATAACTATTCCTTAATCGCTTTCACAAGCACTTTATCAATCTTTACACCATCCATATCGATGATTTCTAATTCTAATTTGTTCCAAACTAATTTTTCACCGGTTGTTGGAATTTTACCCATTTCCGTCATGATTAATCCGCTAACGGTTGTAACTTCATAATCGTTGGTTAACTCATCCATATCAAAATAAGTTAGGAAGTCATGTAAAGAATACAATCCATCAACCAACCAAGTTCCATCTTCACGAGCTATCAATTGGTATTCATCTTCATCAAAATCGGATGCATCGCCTACCAAAGCTTCCAAAATGTCATTCAGTGTAATTATTCCCTGAAACAAACCGTACTCATCGGTAACAAAAGCATAATGCACTTTCGATTTTTTAAAATTCTCCAAAGCTTTATAGGCCGAAGTATGTTCAATAAGATATACCGGAGTTTTAGTTATTGATTTTAAATTGAAATCTCCTTTTTCAAAATTGGCAAACAAATCTTTAAGTAAAACAACACCTTCAACATCATCCATATTTTCTTTACAAACCGGATAAATTGAATGTAATTCATTTAAAATTTTGGCTTTTAATTCCTCTACTGAATCTTCATAGGAAAGATAAACAATAGATTGTCTATGGGTCATCAACGAATTGATTTTTCTGTCGCCAATATGAAAAACACGTTCTACAATGTCATGTTCTATTTCCTGTACTTCACCACTTTCTGTACTTTCTTTGATGATGGCTTTAATTTCTTCCTCCGTTACTTTTCCGTCAGCCGTTGGTTTTATTTTTAGAACTTTCATAATTGCTTCGGTTGAAATGGTTAGCAGCCAAATGAACGGCATTGTTATAATCGAAACCATTTTCATTGGAATGGCAACGCCTTTAGCAATAGCTTCAGGGTAATTTAAACCAACTCTTTTTGGTAATAATTCGCCTAAAACCAGAGAAAAGAAAGTTAAGATTACCACTACAATGATAACACCTAGGCTAGCTGAATACGGTTTTAAAATAGCAAAACCTGCTATAAAAGCTTGCACATCGTGAGTTATCTTATCGCCGGAATAGATACCAGTTAAAATTCCGATTAATGTTATTCCTATTTGTACCGTTGACAAAAATTTATTTGGCGAATTGGCTAAGTCTAGAGCTACTTTGGCATTGGTATTTCCTTTTTTTGCTGCAGTTTCCAAACGGTTTTTACGTGCCGAAATCAACGCAATTTCTGACATAGAGAAAACGCCGTTAAGCAAGATTAAAAAAAGTATAATGAGTATTTCCATTTCTTGGGTTTGGGGTTTATTGTTTATGGTTTAAGGTTATTCAACTATAAACTACAAACCAAAACTATAAACTTTTTATAGTTCGTCGAAAACCTTGTTCAGTCTTTCTGTTACTTCTTCGATTGAACCAATTCCATCGACTGAATGGAATTTGCCTTGCGATTTGTAATAATCCATCAACGGTGCCGTTTTTTGGTTGTATTCATCGTAACGATTTCTGATTTTTTCTTCGTTCTGATCGTCTGGTCTTCCTGAAGTTTTTCCTCTTTCCAACAAACGTTCAACTAAGATATTATCATCAGCTTCTAATGCAACTGTTGCTGTTATTTTTTGATTTTTTGATTCCAAAAAAGCATCCAAAGCTGCTGCTTGTGCTAATGTTCTTGGGAAACCATCAAATAAAAACCCGGCAGATTGTGGATTTTTATCTACTTCGCTTTCAAGCATTTTAATGGTAACCTCATCAGGAACTAAATCACCTTTGTCCATAAATGTCTTAGCAAGTTGTCCCAATTCTGTATTGTTCTTAATATTATTTCTAAAAATATCACCGGTTGATAGATGCGAAAGATTGTATTTTTCTTTTAAAAATTCAGCTTGTGTGCCTTTTCCTGCACCTGGTTTTCCGAAAAGAACGATGTTAATCATTTTTTTAATTAATTTAAAGATTTAAAAATTGAAAGATTCAAAAGACTGTTTTTTAATCTTTGAATCTTATAATTATTCTATTGTGCTAATTGATAAATATCGGGTAAGTTTCTACCAAATCCGTCGTAATCTAGACCATAGCCAACGATAAATTTGTTAGGGATTCGGATTCCGATATAATCAATTTTGATATCTTTTTTATACGCCTCCGGTTTGAAAAAAAGCGTAGCTATTTTTAAATGTTTTACTTTTTTTTGCTTAAAAATTGCTTTTAATTCTTCTACTGTATTACCGGTATCTACAATATCTTCTACGACTACAACAGTTCTTCCTTCCAAATCCTGACTCAAACCTATCAATTGTTTTACTTCATTGGTTGATTCCGTTCCTTCATATGAAGCCATTTTCACAAAACTCACTTCACACATACCTCGATAATGTTTCATCAAATCGCTCATTACCATAAATGCCCCATTTAAAACACCAATAAAAACTGGTACTTCATCAAAAAAATCATCATCCATTTGTTTAGCCATATTCTTGATTGCAAAATCAATTTCTTCAGATGAAATGAATGGCTCGAAAGTCTTGTCGTGAAGGTGTATCATTTTTTGAAATTTAAATAATGTGCAAAGATAAGGACTTGGAAGTTAGAAGTTAGATCTTAGAAGTGAAAATCTTAATTAAAAAGTACTTTTTATATTAATAATATGAATTTGTCTTTTTTTAAACCGAAATCCAATAGTATACAAAGCTACTGCAAGATAAGTTTTTAAAAAAAATCAACAACTAAAATTATCAATTATCAATTGCCCATTATCAATTGAATAGTATCTTTGTGCAAACAACTACAACTGTAACAATGAACTACTTCTCATCCGAATTTAAACTTGGAATTCTTGGTGGCGGACAATTAGGAAAAATGCTATTAGCCGAAACTCGGAAATTCGACATACAAACATATATACTTGATTCAAGTGCTGATGCGCCATCGCAATTTGGCGCCACACACTTTTTCATAGGTGATTTAATGGATTTTGATACCGTTTATGAGTTTGGTAAAAAAGTAGATCTCTTGACCATTGAAATTGAAAACGTTAATCTTGATGCTCTAGATAAACTAGAAGCCGATGGACTGAAAGTTTTTCCATCTCCAAAAACACTGAGATTAATTCAGAACAAAGCCATTCAAAAAGAATTTTATATAAATAACCATATTCCTACCGCCAAAGGAACTTCATTTGAAAACTTGAAAGTACTTTTGATAGCATTTATGGAAGGAAAAATTAAATTGCCATGTGTTTGGAAAAGTGCTCGGTTTGGTTATGACGGCAATGGCGTGAAAATTCTAAAACAAGCTCACGATTTGGAAATATTACCAGATGTAGAATGTTTGATTGAAGAATTAGTTCCTTTTAAATATGAATTGGCAGTAATTGTTGCCCGTTCCGCATCAGGCAAAGTAAAAACCTATCCTGTCGTAGAAATGGAATTCCATCCTGAAGCCAACCAGGTGGAATATGTAATTTGTCCAGCACGAATTGACGAAAAAGTAGCTCAAAAAGCAACTGAAGTAGCATTGAAAGTTTCCGAAAATTTTAACCATGTTGGATTATTGGCAGTTGAAATGTTTCAAACGCATGACGATGAAATTTTAGTCAACGAAGTTGCGCCAAGACCACACAATTCGGGACATTACAGCATAGAAGCCAGTTATACTTCGCAATTTGAAAATCATTTGCGTGCCATTTTGAATTTACCTTTGGGAAATACCGACAGTAAAGTTGCCGGAATTATGGTAAATTTGGTCGGTGCCGAAGGGTATAGTGGAAACGTTATATATGAAAACATCGAAAAAATTATGGCAATTGATGGTGTAACGCCCCATATTTATGGCAAACGAGAAACAAGACCATTCCGCAAAATGGGACATGTAACGATAGTCAATGAAGACATGAACGAAGCCAGACGAATAGCCGAAGAAGTAAAGAATACCATTCGCGTCATTGCGAAATAATTATTAATTATCAATTGTTAATTATCAATTAATATGAAAGTAGCCATCATCATGGGAAGCCAAAGCGACTTACCAATCATGCAGGAAACCATCGACATCCTAAAAAGTTTTGACATCGAGACTGAAGTCGATATTGTTTCGGCACACCGAACACCCGAGAAATTATATGATTTTAGTAAAAATGCACACAATCGAGGCATTTCGGTTATTATTGCTGGTGCTGGTGGTGCCGCACATTTACCCGGAATGGTGGCTTCCATGTCGCCATTACCTGTGATTGGCGTTCCTGTAAAATCAAGCAATTCTATTGATGGTTGGGATTCGGTTTTGTCTATTTTGCAAATGCCAGGTGGCGTTCCTGTGGCAACAGTGGCATTGAACGGAGCAAAAAACGCCGGAATCCTAGCGGCTCAAATAATAGGAAGCTATAACAAAATCGTGCTTAATAAAATCATTCTATACAAAGAAAGTCTGAAAGACTCAGTGAACAAATCATCGGATGAGATGAAAAAATAAAATTATGTCACAGAGATACACAGAGCAAAAAACAGAGATACACGAAGAAATTCTCTGTGATACTCTCATGTTCTCTGTGTAACTCTGTGACCCAAGGCTAGCCGCACTGTATGGAGCGTAGCGAAATAAAATGAAAAAAATGAAAATCTTAACACAAAAATTCAACACCAAACATAACACGGCACCTTTTAGTCAAATAAAATTAGAAGATTACCAACCTGCTTTCGATGAAAATATAGCCAAAGCAAGAGCCGAAATTGATGCTATTACCAATAATCCTGAAGCGCCAACTTTCGAAAATACAATCGAAGCTTTGGATTATTCTGGTGAAAATTTAGACAGATTATCTTCTATTTTCTTTAACCTTAATTCGGCTGAAACCTGTGACGAAATGCAAAAAATTGCGCAGGATGTTTCTCCTTTATTAACAGCTTTTAGTAATGATATTGCATTAAACGAAGATTTATTCAAACGCGTAAAGGCAGTTTACGAACAAAAAGAGAAGCTGAATTTATCACCAGAACAAGCAACTTTATTGGATAAAAAATTCAAAAGTTTTTCCAGAAATGGCGCCTTGCTTTCGGAGGATAAAAAAATCCTTTTAAGAGAAATAGATACCGTTTTAGCAAAACTAAAATTGACCTTTGGAGAAAATGTTTTAGCCGAAACTAACAGCTACAAATTACACATTTCCAACGAAGATGCTATTAAAGGGTTGCCGGAAGGAGCAAAAGAAATGGCCCGTTCATTAGCTAAATCAGATGAACTAGATGGTTGGATGTTTACGTTAGATTTTCCAAGTTATTTGCCTTTTATAACCTATGTTGAAAATCGGGAATTGCGAAAAGAAATAGCGATAGCAGCAGGCAGAAAAGCATTTCAGGGAAATGATTACGACAATCAAGAGAATGTAAAAAACATAGTTGCCTTGCGTCACGATAGAGCTAAATTATTGGGATACAAATCACATTCTCATTTTGTCTTGGAAGAACGTATGGCTCAAACTCCGGAAAAAGTGCAATCGTTTTTAAATGATTTATTGGAAAAAGCCAAACCAGCAGCCGAAAAGGAATTTGCCGAATTAACCGCTTTCGCAAAAGAGTTAGATGGAATTGACAAACTCGAAAAATGGGATGGTGCTTATTATTCGGAAAAATTGAAGCAAAAACTATTCAATTTAGATGACGAGATTCTGAAACCGTATTTCAAATTGGAAAATGTGTTGAATGGAGCATTCACCATTGCTGAAAAACTTTTCGGCATAACCTTTAAAGAAGTTTTTGATATAGATAAATACCATGAAAATGTTCAAACTTTTGAAGTTCTAGATTTTGAAAATCAATTGGCCGCTATATTTTACGCTGATTTCTTTCCAAGAAAAGGAAAACGAAATGGTGCCTGGATGACTTCATTTAAGCCACAATATATCAAAAATGATATAAATGAAAGACCACATGTATCTATCGTTTGCAACTTTACACCGCCAACCGAAACCAAACCATCATTATTAACTTTTAATGAAGTAACTACTTTGTTTCATGAATTTGGGCATGCTTTGCATGGTATGTTAGCCAATACTACTTACCCAAGTTTATCAGGAACATCGGTATACTGGGATTTTGTGGAATTACCGAGTCAGGTAATGGAAAACTGGTGTTACGAACCTGAAGCGCTAGCGCTTTTTGCCAAACATTATGAAACCGGAGAAATCATTCCACAACAATATGTAGAGAAAATAAAAGAAAGTGCTAGTTTTTTAGAAGGAATGGCCACTATGCGTCAGTTGAGTTTTGGATTATTGGACATGGCTTATCATGGAAAATCCCAAAGCATTGAAAATGTAAAAGCTTTTGAAAAAAACGCTATGGGAAATACTGTTTTATACCCCGATGTTGAAGAAAATTGTATGAGCGTTTCGTTTTCACACATTTTTCAGGGCGGTTATTCTTCGGGATATTACAGCTACAAATGGGCTGAAGTTTTGGATGCTGATGCGTTTGCCTATTTTCAAGAAAATGGAATTTTCAACAAAGAAATCGCAACAAAATTTAAGGAAAACATACTTTCTAAAGGAGGAACCGAATTGCCCATGGAATTATACAAACGTTTCCGCGGACAAGAACCAAAACCAGAAGCATTATTGAAAAGAGCAGGATTGATTTAGATGGTTAGACTACTTAGAACGTTAGACTGCGTAGATAATTTGAACCCGGAGTTAAGGCTTCGGTTTTTTATTGGAACACCATCAACAAAATCAACCACAAAATCGGAATGCTTTCTACCCAAAAGGAAGTGTAATATTGATTTCTTTTTAGAGAAGTAAACTTAATAAACATAGCTGTGATAATGGATATAAGTAAAACTACATAACTGGGATTAGGCTTTAAAAATTCTAAAACCATAAACGGAATTAACAATATAATACCAAAGATTTTAGAAGAATTGATGCCAAGTAATTGTGGCAAAGTATTCATTGTTTCCAAATCAGTTTTACTATCCATAATTTCAAATGGAATGAGCAAGCTAGTGAGAATAAAAAAACGTTGCATCAAACTCACATAAAAATCAATCTGTACCAATTTGACATTTTGAAAAGGAATATAAACTGTAACATAAGTAACCACAATACTTACTAAAAATAATTTCAACCAACCGTATTTTCGTATAAAAGGATAAACCAAAACAGCTACTCCTGAAATTAACAAATTAATTTGAACATCTCTTTTTAACCATAAAAAGAAAAAAATAAACCCAATTGCAGCCAAAATACTAACTGTCAAAATCCAGTAATATTTTTTAAAATTAAAAT
The DNA here is from genome assembly GCA_947478365.1 of Flavobacteriaceae bacterium. GTDB lineage: Bacteria > Bacteroidota > Bacteroidia > Flavobacteriales > Flavobacteriaceae > Flavobacterium. The sequence continues at coordinate 10,550 of CANJWG010000049.1, forward strand.
TTCTAGTCCAGAAAACATTATAATATTTTAAAAAATTATAGCCTATAACCGTTCCGAAAAAAACACAGCTTGGGTATTCCATATGTTTATATAAGCCATCAGAAAAAGCAGTTACATAAACCAAACTAAAAACGGCAACTCCAACATGAATTGAAGATTTAATATAGAAATCGAGAAGTTGCTTTAGAAAATGCATTTTCAAAAGTAATCAAACTGTTAATAAGAAGCCTTTTTGGTTGAAAAATTCTCAAAACATTAGACTTTGTTTAGCACAAAATTAGAATAGTATTAATTACTTTTGTTGCCATTAAAGAACCGCAGGCCTTTACACTTAAGAACTTACCATTTAATGAGAACAGACGCATTTGCATTACGCCACATAGGTCCACGTGAGAGCGACCTTAACCATATGTTTAAAACAATCGGAGTTGAAAGCTTTGAGCAATTAATTTACGAAACAATTCCGAATGAGATTCGTTTGAAAAACGATTTGCAATTAGAACCTGCCATGACGGAATATGAGTATTCACAACACATACATGAACTTGGTAAAAAAAATAAAATATTCAAATCGTATATTGGTTTGGGTTATCACCCTACAATTGTTCCTGCAGTTATTCAAAGAAATATTTTTGAAAACCCAGGTTGGTACACGGCTTACACACCATATCAGGCCGAAATTGCACAAGGAAGATTGGAAGCCATTTTGAACTTTCAAACGGCTGTTATCGAGTTAACCGGAATGGAAATCGCCAATGCATCTCTATTAGATGAAAGTACCGCAGCTGCCGAAGCTATGACGCTTTTGTTTGACGTTCGTACTCGTGACCAAAAGAAAAATAACACTAATAAATTCTTCGTTTCAGAAGAAATATTACCGCAAACATTATCGGTTTTACAAACACGTTCTAATCCAATTGGTGTAGAATTGGTAATCGGAAACCACGAAACTTTTGATTTCTCAACCGAGTTTTTCGGTGCTATTTTACAATATCCAGGTAAATATGGACAAGTAAATGACTACAGTGCATTTATTGCTAAAGCAAAAGAACAAGAAATTAAAGTGGCCGTTGCTGCTGATATTTTATCCTTAGTAAAACTAACTTCTCCAGGAGAAATGGGTGCTGCTGTAGCGGTAGGAACTACACAACGTTTTGGTATCCCAATGGGTTACGGTGGTCCGCACGCAGCTTACTTCGCCACTAAAGAAGAATACAAGCGTTCTATGCCTGGAAGAATCATCGGAGTATCAATAGATGCTAACGGGAACCGTGCTTTACGAATGGCTTTAGGAACTCGTGAACAACATATCAAACGTGAAAAAGCAACTTCGAATATTTGTACAGCTCAGGTTTTACTTGCTGTTATGGCTGGGATGTATGCCGTTTATCACGGTCCAAAAGGATTGCAGTATATTGCTAACAAAGTACATTCATCGGCTGTTACTTTAGCGGATGCTTTGAATAAATTAGGCG
>CANJWG010000050.1 GCA_947478365.1 Flavobacteriaceae bacterium
CGAGAATTGGAATCTCTTACGTGCTTTTTTCTGACCGAATTTTTTACGTTCTACCATTCTTGGATCTCTTGTTAGTAATCCTTCTGGTTTTAGGATAGCTCTATTTTCAGCTTCCACTTCACACATTGCTCTTGCAATTGCCATTCTCACAGCTTCTGCTTGCCCTGTTGAACCACCACCATATACATTTACATTTACATCAAAGTTAGTTGCGTTTTCTGTCATAGACATTGGTTGCAATACTTTGTATTGTAAAGTAGCTGTTGGGAAGTAGTTATTAAATTCTCTTTTGTTTACGGTAATTTTTCCAGTTCCTTCTGAAACATAAACACGTGCCACTGCACATTTTCTTCTCCCGATTTTGTGAATAACTCCCATTACTTAAGATCGTTAAGGTTAACTGTTTTAGGTTTTTGCGCACCTTGTTTGTGCTCAGTTCCTACAACAACATTTAAATTTCTGAAAAGTTCTGCTCCCAATTTATTTTTAGGCAACATACCTTTCACTGCTTTTTCAATTAGCAAAGCAGGGTTTTTTGATTGCAAAACCTTTGCAGTCAAACTTCTTTGTCCTCCTGGATAACCTGTGTGTCTGATGTATGTTTTCTCATCCAACTTGTTACCCGTTAGGTTGATTTTCTCTGCGTTGATAACAATTACGTTATCTCCACAGTCGACGTGAGGTGTATAACTTGGCTTGTATTTACCTCTAAGAATCATAGCGACCTTTGAAGCAAAACGACCTAAGTTATGACCATCAGCATCTACAATGATCCACTCTTTTGCAGAAGTGATCTTGGTTGCAGATTGTGTCTTGTAGCTTAATGCGTCCATATTTTTTTTTTAATTAAACATTCCATTCCCAATAAAGGGAGTGCAAAAGTACAATTATTTATTAATAAAGCAAATAGCATTTTTAAATATTTTTAAAAAGCACATTATTTTATTTAAAATCCTTTTTATCATTGGATTTAGCAAACAATATAGGATCAATTTATGAGATAAAAAACATAGTAATTAGTGTAATTTATCGTTAACCTTAAGTTCTTCTATACTATTTTGCAGAATAAATTTGATTATTTTTTACATTTTAAGACAATAAAAATGAGATCGAAAGCCACATTATAACAAATTGCAAAAGAGTTAGGGGTTTCTGTTTCTACAGTTTCTAAAGTATTGAAAGGAAGCCCAGAAATAAGTGAGCCAACTAAGCAACGTGTTCAGGAATATGCTAAGCTAAAAAATTACAAACCCAATGTAATTGGATTAAATTTAAAAAACAGAAATACTAAAACCATTGGCGTTATTATTCCAAATATTTTAATTTCTTTTTTTGCCAAAGTATTCAGTGGTATCGAAAAAGTAGCAGATGAGAAGGGCTACAAAGTAATTACCTGCATTTCAAACGAGTCTTCTGAAAAAGAAATTAATGCTTTAGAAATGTTGAGCAACGGAACTATTGACGGTTTTATTCTTTCAATTGCTGAAGAATCTCAAAAGTTGCAAAAATTTAATCATTTTACTACTATAATTAATGAAGGAACGCCAATCGTAATGTTTGACCGTATAGCCGATGAGGTGAATTGTGATAAAGTTATTGTAGATGATTTCGAATCGGCAGTTAATGCAACTGAACATTTGATTAAAACTGGATGTAAAAAAACAGCACTGCTTTCAGCTATTAATAATTTGAGTGTTGGAAAGCTCAGAGCACAAGAATTCTACAAAGCCCATGAAAAAAACGGTGTTAAAGTGGATGAAAAACAGGTTATTTTAACATACGATAATGAAGAATTTAATAAAAAAATTAGGAGACTTTTTTATAAAAAACAAACCCGATGGTATTTTTGCTCTTGATGAACATGCATCAGTAACGGCCATGAAACTCAGAATTCAAAACGGTTATAAAATTCCGCAAGAACTTTCTATTATTGGTTTTGCTGACGGAATCTGGTCGCGCAGAATGACTCCAAGTTTGTCAACAGTTAGCCAACATGGACCCGAAATATGAGAAGTAGCTGCTAAGCTATTGATAGATAAATTAGAAAGTAACGATGAAACCCATACTTTTTCAACAACAACTATTAAGACTGAACTAAGACAAAGAGATTCGACCAAAAAAATATAAAAATAAAGCAACTTTTTAATGCGCCTCCAACCAATTTTTTCCAATACCAATTTCTACATCCAACGGAACATCTAATTTAAAAGCATTTTCCATTTCGTGTTTAATCATAGGTTGAATTTTTTCCAATTCAGAATGATGCACATCAAAAACCAATTCGTCATGAACCTGCAACAACATTTTCGATTTCCAGTTTTCTGAAGACAGCTTTTTATAGATATTAATCATCGCAATTTTGATAATATCAGCTGCCGAACCCTGAATCGGAGCGTTCACGGCATTTCGTTCTGCTCCACCTCTTACTATGGCATTAGCCGAATTGATATCTTTTAAATAACGACGTCTTCCCAAAACGGTTTGTACATAGCCATTTTCACGAGCAAAATCGACTTGCTCCGACATATAAGATTTTAGTTTTGGGTACGTTTTGTAATAAGCATCAATCAAAGCGGCACTTTCGGAACGGGATAAGGAAGTTTGATTACTTAAACCAAAAGCTGAAACGCCATAAATGATTCCAAAATTTACTGTTTTAGCATTACTACGCTGTTCTTTGGTTACTTCTTCTAGCGGAACGTTGAATACTTTTGCTGCCGTACTTTTATGAATATCTTCATTATTTTGGAAGGCTTTAATCATGTTTTCTTCACCAGATAAAGCGGCAATAATTCGCAATTCGATTTGAGAATAATCTGCAGAAAGTAAAGTATAATTTTCATCTCTTGCTACAAATGCTTTTCTGATTAATCTTCCACGTTCAGTTCTAATTGGGATGTTTTGAAGGTTTGGATTATTAGAACTCAATCTGCCAGTTGCTGCAACCGTTTGCATGTAATCAGTGTGAACGCGATTGGTTTTGCTGTCAACTTGATTCGGTAATGCTTCAATATATGTGCTTTGTAATTTTACCATTTGACGCCATTCCAAAATAGCTGCCACTATCGGATTATCGTTTGCTAAATAACTCAACACTTCTTCGCCGGTTGCATATTGACCAGTTTTGGTTTTCTTTTGTTTAACACCGCCTATTTTTAGCTTGTCGAATAAAATATCTCCGAGTTGTTTTGGCGAAGCCAAATTGAATTTTTCTCCTGCAGATTCGTATATTTTTTGTTCAAATTCGTTGATGTCTTTTTTCATATCGACGGTCATCGATTTTAGAAAAGCGACATCAAGATTGATGCCCTCCATTTCCATCGCAGCGAGAACTGGAATCAACGGAATCTCAATTTCTTCGAATAGTTTTTTGGTTTCAGCCTTGTCTAAAATCGGACTAAAAATTTCTTTTAATTGTAACGTAATATCAGCATCTTCGGCAGCATATTCTTTGATATTTTCCAAAGGCACATCGCGCATTGACAATTGATTTTTACCTTTTTTACCAATTAGTGTTTCAATCGATTTTGGTGAATATTTCAAATACGTTTCGCTTAAAACATCCATATTGTGCCGCATATCCGGGTTAATAAGATAATGCGCAATCATGGTGTCGAATAATTTTCCTTTGATTTGAATTCCGTATTTGGATAACACTTTCAAATCGTATTTTATGTTTTGCCCAATTTTTTGAATGGATTCGCTTTCAAAAAACGGTTTGAATTTTTCTAGCAAAGCTTGGGCTTCTTCCTGATTTTCAGAAACCGGTACGTAAAATGCTTTTCCTTTTTCAAACGAAAATGACATTCCAACCAATTCGGCATTCAAAGCATCTATTCCAGTTGTTTCGGTATCAAAACTAACGGATGTTTGATTCATTAGATTTTGCAAAAATAATTTTGTCCCTAATTCACCTTGGACAACTTGATATAAATGTTCTGTACTTTCTAGCGTTTCGTAATAGGAATGCGGTTTTGGTTCATCACTTTCATCATCTGAAAAACCAAACAAATCAAACTGATTTTCGTTTGATTTTTTAGCTAGCGTTTTTTTCAACGTATTTTCTCCCTCTCCATTGGAGAGGGTTGGGGTGAGGCTTCCATTGGTTTCAATTTCATCATATTCTTTCCCAGTTCCAAAATATTTATCGAATTGTGCTTTCATTTGACGGAACTCTAATTCCATAAACAAGGCATCTGTTTTTTCTACATCTGGTTTTGAAAGTTCGTAATCGGTAGCATCAAAAGTTACTGGGCAATCCAGCATAATTCGGGCTAACTTTTTAGATAATATTCCGAGTTCGGCATTGGCTTCAATTTTGTCTTTCATCGCGCCTTTCAGCTTATCGGTATTAGCCAAAAGATTTTCCATCGAACCGAATTCTTTTAATAATTTTTTGGCTGTAACTTCGCCAACTCCTGGCAATCCTGGAATATTATCGGCTGTATCACCCATCATTCCTAGAAAATCAATTACTTGTTCTGGTCTTTCGATTTCAAATTTGGCTAATACTTCGGGAATTCCCCATATCTCAATATCGTTACCCATTCTTGCGGGTTTATACATGAAAATATTTTCAGAAACCAATTGCGCAAAATCTTTATCCGGAGTGACCATAAAAACCTGATAGTTTTCTTTTTCAGCCTGCTTTGCCAAAGTCCCTATTAAATCATCAGCTTCAAAACCGGCTTTTTCAATAATTGGAATATGCATTGCTTTTAATATTTCTTGTATGTAAGGAACGGCAATTTTGATAGCTTCTGGCGTTTCATCGCGATGCGCTTTATACTCCTTATACATTTCATAACGATAATCGCTTCCTCCTTTGTCAAAAGCAACGGCTAAATGGTCTGGCTTTTCACGCTTGATAACATCCATTAAAGCATTCATAAATCCCATAATCGCAGAAGTATCCATCCCTTTTGAGTTTATTCGGGGATTTTTAATAAAGGCATAATAACCACGAAAAATTAAGGCATAGGCATCAAGAAGGAAAAGGCGTTTTTGTGACATAAATATTTGAAAGTTTAGAATCTGACACGAGCACAGCGAACTGATGCAGTAAATAAATTCGGATCAAGTTGTAAAAATAGCTAAAGTTTCAAAAAAGAGCATTAGATTTTTAAATAGAAATTATTTCACTGTTAAAATAAGTTAAACAATCATAAATGAGAACGACTTTCTTCGTTAATTTGTCAAAAATAAAAAAATGGCTTTTCGCTTTCTTATTCTTTTCGTAATTATTGCTATAGTAGAACTTTACGCTTATCAGGTTATAAAAACAGTTACTAAATCCAAATGGATTTTGGTTGCTTATATTCTTATTTCTGTTGTAGCAATAGTCTTCATAACATATGAATTAATGAAGTTTGACAGAAGTGTTGGGCAAACCAAGACGACTTTAATAACTTTAGGATTATTGCTTTTAGTTTTGCTTCCAAAAATAGTGTTGACATTTGTGATGCTTTTAGAAGATGTATTTCGATTTTTAATGGGGACAGTTACTCATTTTATGGGTCATAATTCTGATAGTTTTTTACCCGATAGGAGAAAGTTTGTTAGCCAGTTTGCTATTGGATTGGCAGCAGTTCCGTTTTTATCTTTGATTTATGGTATGACAATTGGCAAATACAATTTCAAAGTGATTCGTCAAACCTTATTTTTTCCTGATTTGCCCGATGCCTTTGACGGTTTTAAAGTCACTCAAATTTCAGATATCCATAGCGGTAGTTTTGACAACGAAGAAAAAATAAAATATGCAATTGATTTAATCAATGAGCAAGAATCCGATTTGTTATTGTTTACGGGAGATATAGTCAACGCTAAAGCGGATGAAATGCATCCTTGGATTGATATTTTTAAAGGCATTAAAAAATACGAGTACGGAAAATATTCCATTTTGGGAAACCATGATTATGGGGCTTATTTAGATTGGAAATCAGAAAAAGCCAAAGCTGAAAATTTTATAGCTATTAAAGATTTGCATCGACAGATTGATTTTAAATTGATGTTAAATGAGCACGTTAAAATCAAAAAAGGAAATGAAGAAATTGCGTTAATTGGTGTAGAAAATTGGGGAAAACATTTTGGTGAATTTGGCGATATAAACAAAGCGTCTGAAAATTTAATGGAAACTGATTTTAAAATACTGATGAGCCACGATCCAAGTCATTGGGAATATATTGTAAAACAACATCCAAAAAATATACAGTTAACGCTTTCTGGACATACCCACGGAATGCAGTTTGGAATTGAAATTCCAGGCTTTTTTAAATGGAGTTTGGCGCAATACATGTACAAACAATGGGCAGGATTATATGAAGAATTTGGAAGGTATATTTATGTAAATCGCGGCTTTGGATTTCATGCCTATCCTGGTAGGGTTGGTATTATGCCCGAAATAACTGTTTTTGAACTAAAAAAAGGAGAAAAAGTAGCATAATTATTTAAAAATGCTACATTTGTGCTTTAGTATTTCTTTTAAGCTATAAAAAGAATTAAAAATATTTTGGTTTTATGTCAAAATTTGGAGAATTAATAAATGCACAAGTTCCCGTATTAATTGACTTTTATACAGAGTGGAACGAATCTTCGCTTTCTATGCATCCAGTTATTAGAGATGTAGCAGCAGCGCTTGGTGATAGAGCAAAAGTGATAAAAATTGATGTAGATAAAAATCAGGAATTGGCTGATGCACTTCGCATCAAAGGATTGCCAACCTTGATGATTTACAAAGAAGGACAAATGGTTTGGAGACAATCAGGAGAATTGGATGCCAACACCATTATTGGTCTTGTTCAAGAGCAACTCTAATCAATTTTTGCACATACAAATCCTTTTTCTTTTAGGAATGCTAATGTTTTAGGCAAAACATATTTTAGGTTTTGGGCTGCTTTTATACTGTCGTGAAAGACAATAATACTTCCCATTTCAACATTTTTCAAAACATTTTTCAGACATTCTTCAGGTGTAATAGTTTTGTCAAAATCCCTACTCAACACATCCCACATTATTATTTTGTAACCCAATCGGCGCAAAGCTCTTGATTGCGATGTTTTGATTTTCCCGTAAGGTGGTCTAAACAATTCAAAAGTATCTCCCTTATCGCTTATCCCTTTTTCCTTTTCCCTCATAAATAAGGAACATCTTCTCGTATTCTCTATATATTCATTAGTATCTGTTTCCCAACCCTTCAAATGACTAAAAGTATGATTTCCGACGGCATGATTGTCGTCAATGATTTTCTGAAAAATATCCGGATGCTTTTCAATGTTATTTCCAATGCAGAAGAAAGTAGCCTTGGCGTCATATTGTTGGAGTTGATCTAAAACCCATTCGGTAATTTGAGGATTTGGTCCATCGTCAAAAGTCAAGTAAACTTTCTTTTCATGATTAGGAATGTCCCAAACATACTTCGGAAAAAGCAACTTAATAAACGGATTTGTCTTGACCCAAGGATTCATATTGTAAATGTAACAATGTCTAAATAAAAAATGTGAAAATGTAACAGTTTTAATTGCTGCATTTTCACATCTTCAAATTTTCACCCGAGGGCAACGCCCGAAAGGAGCGAAGCTAAATTGAATTATTCCAAATCTCTTTCGAAACGCGTAAATCTTTGTACGAAAGAATTGAAGATTGTTTTGTTTTTGTTATAAAAATTGATATCACCTTGATCTTTCATGACCAGTAATAAACTTCTATAACGTTCAATATCGGTAATAATATCTGACGCAATTCCGTTTTGAATTGATGGCTGAATATTAGAATAATAGGTTAAACTTTGTTTGTATTTAGTCATTAATCGTTCTAATAATTCTCTGGCTTTTGCTTTTTCACCAAGTTTGTAGTAGCCACTCGCAAATGGTTCTACCATGGTGTAATAGCCATAATAATCCATTGGCATTTTGGTTAATGCTAAATCGATAATCTTTTTAGCTTTCTCGGTTTTACCTTCATTGATTAATTGTTCCATTAATCTTGCCATGTTGGTTCTGTACGAAATACTGTTTTTACGAGTTTCCGGATCGTGATAGATAGTTGTTAAATCACCATTACCCCAACTCCATTTCATTACTAAGTCATACATTTTATCGCTATCAATGTCACCCATATCGTATGGATTTTCTTTGTCGATAGGCGTTTTTACGGGCACTAATTTAAAAACCAATCCGTCTAGTTGAAGATAATCTTTCATCCAAAGGTAATCGTCATCGCCAAAACTTCCGCCTGTAAAATAAATTGGTCGTTTCCAATCATTATTTGCCAAAACATCTAAAGCCATTAAACGGTTTTTATACATGGCACTTCCTTTAATATCTAGGTCTATGTAAGGAACTATAGAATCATAATATTTTGGATTAATAACCTTATTTTTTATGATATTGTTTTTATCAATAGGAATCCTGATTTTGTTGGTTGGATAAAAATGGATAGTTTGTCCGTTTGACATTTCAACGGTTGATTTTGGATTTTTGATAAAATCTATCCAGGCCTTTATATCCCATCTAGCGTCTGTTTTCGGTATATGAGCTACATAATCTAATTTATCTCCAACGTATTCATTATGTTTAAATGAAATTGGTAAACCGTCCGATTTATAGGTTTTGAATTTCATTTGGTCAATATACCAATCGGTCATAAACAATTGCGTATTCACAATTTTAATATCGGTTCTAACACCTTCAATTTCCTGGGCATACCAAAGAGGGAAAGTATCATTGTCGCCAATAGTGTAAAGAATTGCATTTTGATCACATGATTCGAGGTAATTCTTTGCCATGGCAATTGCCGTATATTTATTAGCGCGACTATGGTCATCCCAGTTTTGAGTTGCCATTAAAATCGGTGCTGCTAAAAGGCAGGCTCCAATTACAATAGGTCCAACTAATTTCGATTTTACTTTTTCGGCTATGATTTCATAAATAGCATAAACTCCAAATCCAATCCAAATAGCAAATACATAAAATGAACCAACCAATGCATAATCTCTTTCTCGAGGTTCAAAAGGTCTTTCGTTTAAGAATATTTTTAAAGCAATACTGGTAAATAAAAACAAGGCTAACAGTACATAAAAGCTTTTCAAATCTTTTTGTGCGTGATACATTAGCCCTAGTAAACCAATAAAGAACGGTAAGAAGTAATACAGGTTTCTGCCTTTGTTGTTTTTAACATCATCGGGGAGGTTTTCTTGTGTTCCTTTACCAAGGTGTATTTCGTCTATAAACTTAATTCCGCTTAACCAATTGCCGTCAAGATTGTCGTATTTTCCTTGAATGTCGTTTTGTTTTCCAACAAAATTCCACAGTAAATACCTTCCATACATATAACCAAATTGGTATTCGACCATGAAGCTTAAGTTATCCCAGGTTGATGGTTTTTCTACGGTTATGTAATCGCTATATTTTTTTAGGAAAGAAACATAATCTTCGTTGTCAATTTTTTTCTGGGTGTAAGCAGTTTTAAATTCCGAAAGCGTTTTGCTCATTTCATCTTTTAATTGACCCACGGCCATGGCAACTTGTTCTTCGCTTAAACTATCAATGTTAACACCATATTGTGCCAAGTCATCTTCATAAGGATAACTTTCGTTAAGCTTAACTTTTGGAACTCCCGTAAACTGAATGTAATTATCTATATGGTCTGTACTCCAAAGCCGCGGAAGAAATGCCTTTTGAGCATTATCACTATTTTGTTCAGCATTTTTGTAATTGTTTACAATAACATATTTTCCGGTTTTATAATCTCTTTCATAGTTAGGTGCTTTATCTAAATAAGGTTCATCTTTATCTAAACCAGCAAAAGTATCAGTGTATTGGGGACCGTAAAATAGCGGGTTTACGCCATATTGTTCGCGATTATAATAGGCCAAAACTTCGGCAGCATCCGAAGGTTTATTTTCGTTGATTACCACATTGGCATTGGCACGAATTGGCAACATCATCCAAATAGAAAAACCGATTAGCACAAAAAGAATACATAATAAAGCAGTGTTTAAAAAAGGATATACTTTTTGAAGAGTATATCGCAATCCAAAATAGAAAAAAGCAATAATTAATAAAAGGGCAATGATGGTTCCTGAGTTGAACGGTAAACCAAAATCATTCACCATAAAGATTTCCATTTTTCCAAAAAATGCTAAAGTATAAGGCAACAATAATTTGAAAATGAATAGTAAAATGGCAACAATAATAATGTTGGCAATAATAAAATTTTTAACGGTAATGGTTTTGTAGTTTTTAAAGTAATATAAAAACCCAATAGCCGGAATAGTTAGCAAGGCCATAAAGTGAACACCAAACGAAAGTCCGATAAGTAATGAAATTAAAAGCAGCCAACGATTGCCTCTTGGGGTATGCATGTCTTGTTCCCAGCGTAAGCCAAGCCAAAATAATAAGGCAATAAATAAGGACGCCATTGCATACACTTCGGCTTCAACCGCACTTGACCAAAAACTATCCGAAAAAGTAAAAGCTAAAGAACCAACCAATGAACTTCCTAGAATTACAATAGCCTTACTTTTATCAATTTCGGTGTATTGTGAAACTATTTTTTTCAATAGTATGGTTGATGACCAAAACATAAATAAAATAGTAAAGGCGCTTGAAAACACAGATAACATATTCACCATTAAGGCCAAAGTTTCTTTACTAGTAGCAAACATGGCAAAGAAAGCGCCCAAAATTTGGAACAATGGTGCTCCAGGCGGATGACCAACTTCTAGTTTTGCAGCGGTTGAAATATATTCGCCACAATCCCAAAAGCTCATAGTAGGTTCAACGGTTAGCGAAAAAGTAATTAAGGCAATTGCAAATGCTGTCCATCCAAGGATGGTATTCCATTTGTTGAAGTTAAAATTCATCATATACTATGAAATGAAAGGGTTTTGTTTTAATGGTACAAAGAAACTATTTTTTTTAACGCAATTAAACCTCTACGAACAAATTTTTCTACAATAGATAACGGATTAAATACAAGTTTATTACCTGTCTAAATACAATTGGTTTAAAAGGAAGTTTTATTTTTTTGGGGTAATTGTTTGTGTAAAATAAAATTTGTACTAAATTTGCACCCGCATTAGCACTTATTGGTCTATGGTGTAATGGTAACACAACTGTTTTTGGTGCAGTCTTTCTAGGTTCGAGTCCTAGTAGACCAACGATAAATCCCGCAATTGCGGGATTTTTTCTTTTTGCTTTGGACGAGAAGTTTATCCCGAATTTATTTCCGGAAGTCCTAGTAGACCAACAAAAAAATTCCTCTCAATTGAGAGGAATTTTTTATTTAGGGATATCTATGCCTTTAAAAAATTCTTCTAAAGTTACATTCATAGCTTTTAGAATTTTTATTAGCGTATTTAATTGAATGTTTGCACCAGCTTCGTATTTTCCATATTGTGGTCTGCTAATATTATTGTCATAGGCAAAATACTCATAGTTATTATACCCCGCTTTTTTTCTAAAATACTTTAATCTTTCTCCAATTTTTTTTAGATATATAAATTCTTCGTTTTCGTTTATTAACTGAACAACTTTATTTTTTTCATTATTCATAGCTAGCCTCTATTTACTATGCAAATCAATAAATTGTCATTAAATTATGTAACTACATATATAATACCTCTTTATATAGAGTATTTTTATATATTTGTAAAAATTTAAATACATTAATCATGAAAAACAAATTACTTATACTAGCAATGGGTTTTGCTTTAACAACCCAAATGATTATGGCACAAGTACCATCTTACGTGCCAACAAATGGTTTAGTTGCTTATTGGCCTTTCAACGGTAATGCTAATGATGAGAGTGGTAATGGGAATAATGGAATTAACTTTGGTGCTACAGCTACATCCGACAGAAATGGAAATTCAAATAGTGCTTTAAGTTTTAATGGGTC
>CANJWG010000051.1 GCA_947478365.1 Flavobacteriaceae bacterium
TAACTCATTTACATATTTTGTAATAGCGTAAGGCGAAAGTGGTTTCCCAATTTTATCTTCTACTTTTGGTAAATCTTCTGAGTCGCCATAAGTGGAAGAACTCGCCGCATAAACAAATCTTTTTACACCGGCATCTCTAGAGGCAACAAGCATATTTAAAAAACCAGAAACATTAACTTCATTACTCGTAATAGGATCTTTTATAGAGCGTGGAACAGAACCCAACGCTGCCTGATGCAATACATAATCGACACCTATAACGGCATTTTTGCATTGGTCTAAATCTCTAATATCGCCTTCTATTAATTTGAAATTTTTATGTTTTAGAAATTCGGTAATATTATGTTTATGTCCTGTAGCAAAATTATCAAAGCAAACAACAAAATATCCCTTTGACAAAAAATATTCACACAAATTACTACCAATAAATCCGGCACCACCAGTTATTAATATTGTTATTTTAGTTATTGCCATTACTAAATTTTTTCAATATTCGATATTTCCATTTAGCGAAAAATGCTGTAGGTTCTTCATCTTCATGATAGCCGTAGCCATAGCCATAGCCATAGCCGGAGCCGGAGCCATAAATAACACCATATTTTGCTTTATTTTCATAACCATTAAATATGATGCTCACATTTATAAGTTCACCACGCTTAGTTCTATTATTCAATAAAGTCAACATTCCTTTTTTGGTGAAATTCTGACGAACCACATACAGAGTAAGATCACAAAATTGAGACAATTCTAAAGCATCGGAAACTAAACCAACAGGTGGCGTATCGAGTATAATATAATCATACTTTTTCTTCAATTGTTCAATCAGATCTTTCATAGAATCTCCAAGTATTAACTCGGAAGGATTCGGAGGAATTGGTCCCGATGTTATAACATCAAGATAAGGGATATGAGTATTTTGAATAACTTCTTCAAGTGTATTTTGTCCGATTAAAAAATTCACTACCCCGAGTTTGTTTTGGATTTTAAAATCATCAAAGATTTTTGGTTTTCTTAAATCCAGCCCCAGAATTATAGTTTTCTTTTCGCTAAGTGCAAAAACAGTAGCAATGTTTAACGAACAGAATGTTTTTCCTTCTCCACTGACAGATGATGTTAGCATAAGTGTTTTTGACCCATCGATGGTTTGTTTTTTGTATAAAAACTGTAATGAGGAACGAATCGCTCTAAATGATTCGGAAAGCGCCGATTTTGGTCTTTCAAAAACTGATAAATTAGTGTCGGATTGTTTAACTCCAACTATACCTATTAATGGCAACTGGGTTTGAGAAGAAATATCTTCTATGTTTTGAACGGAGTTACTAATAAAGAAAATAAAGAAAACCAGTAATAAAGGAATTAGCAATCCCAAAAAAAATGCTAATACATAGTTTACACTTGTTTTGGGTCCTAATAAACCGCCACCAACATCTTTAGCAGGATCAATAAATTGAATATCCGATACGTTGGCTTCTTTTACAATAGATGCTTCACTTCTTTTTTGTAGAAATGTATTATAAATGTTATCACTTAAATTATATTTTCTAGTTAATTTTAACCATTCCAGTTTGTTTTCTGGAAGCCCACTGATTTCACTTTCAATTTTTGCAATTTTTTGTTTGGCTATATTTAAATCATACATCAAAGTATTTCTATAGGTAGTTTCGTTTTCAAGTAATACCTTTTTTACTGATTGTATTTCATTATCCAATCTTTCGTAGGAGAACGAACCTTTAACAGAATAGGCTAACTCTGATCGCTGTATCGAAAGTGATATTAATTTAGCAACATTAATATTAATGTTTGGATCTTCAATTCCGGAAATACTTGGGGCGGGTAATTTTGAAAAATCAACACTGTTCTTTATATAATTTCGTAATGAATTTAAATAAGCTAATTTTCTTTCTACTTCATCTTTTTTAGCATCATATTCCAATAATTGAGTCTTAAAGCTTGTTCCTCCTTCTTCAATATCTAGTATATTGTTGTTTTTACCAAAATCTTTTAATTCTTCACCTGAGTTTTTTAATTCTTTTTCCATTGATCCTAATGTCTCATCAATGAAGTTTATTGTATTTTCAGCAAATTTATTTTTATTATCTAGCTGCCTTTTAATTAATACATCTACTGTAGTATTAAGGAAATCAACCATCCTGTCTTTATTTGTTCCTTGAGCACCTATTTTTAAAATGGAACCCGCTTTTTCATCAACAACTACATTTAATCCCATACAAGTAGAAACCGTATTGTCAAAAGAGTTGAACCTAACAAGTATTTCTTCATTAAAATTATTTTCATCAAAATTAGACAATTCTAATTTCCAGTGCAGAAAAGGCAGATTTACAGTCTCCCCTATTTTATATACTTCTTTGAATTCTTTAGTCTCAATAGGAATTGTTGTTTTTTTATTATTGATGTATCTAACAACCTCAGCTGTATTAGTTTTAAAAGGAATAGAGATTTGATAAGAGTTATTAGAAACCATCTTAACTTTTATAAACTGGTCAAATAACTGGTTTTGGTTTTTATCAATAGTTATTTTGAAAGGAACCTGACCATAAACATCTTGTATAAAATACTTTGTTTGTTTATAATAATCGATATAAAATTGCAATTTGTCGACCACTAATTCGTTGTGTGACCTTGATTTTAAAGTGGTAGAAATCATCTGAACTTTATCAGAAGTTCCTCCCCAATTAAAGACTAAACTCGTATTTGATGTAAAAAACGGATTGTTTTCTTCTTGAACCGCTATAGTAGTTTCAATGCCATAAATCTTTTGTTTTCTAATATTAACCTGATGGGCAATTGAAAAAGCTATGACTAAACCAATAACAAACCACTTCCAATAACTCAAAGTTTTAATTAAAAACCCTTTAAAATCAAAGTTGTTCTGTTTATCAAAAAAAATAAAATCTTTAACTTCTAACATGAAAAATAGTTTTAATTTTTAAGTAGCAAATAAGTGGTTGTTGCTAATGATAATAGTGTAATTATAGTGGTAAGTGATTCGATTCCTGTCTTCCCGGTACCCCATGTTTTTTGGTTTACTGGATTTACCAATATATAATCATTTGGCTGAAGAAAAAAACAAGGTGAATTAACAGCATTCGCATCTGTTAAATCGATACTAAATGTTTCATTACCATGAGGAAATCTTCTTATTACTTTCACATTCTTTCTGTCACCGGTTATGGTAATATCGCCCGAATTAGCAATAGCTTCCATAATATTTACCTTATCCTGAAATAATGTTTTTGTGCCAGTACTACCTACTTCACCATTTATAGTATATTTAAAACCAGCTAACTTCACAACCACATAAACTCCTGCTTCGTTTTTAAAATATTTATCTAAAAGTATTTTTTCAATTTTAATTCTTACTTCTTCAACCGTAAATCCCAAAACATTCATCTCGCCAAGTATAGGCAATCTGATGTTACCGTGGTCATCAACAGAATATCCATTGTAATAACTGCTTTGTTCATTAACAGATCCCGTCGATGCTGATCCTTCAGTGTTATTAAAAATGGCAACTAATTTTGAATCTATAGCTTTTACATTGACATTTAGGATATCATTTGTTTGAAGTCGATATGGATTTTGATTTGAAGCAGTAACTACTTCTTTGTCATTACTTTTTTTTTCTTGCAAATAAATCAAATCTTTTTTTGGAATACAGGAAGTAACTAAAATGCCCAGCAGCAATAGTAAATATATTTTGGTTTTGTTCATTATTTTAAATAAAGATTAGCAAACAAAGATAGTTTTTCAATTCTAATTACAAAAATGTAGTTTGCTATTATTTTTGCTATGTATTCTTTAGTGTATTTTCAAAGGGTATACGGTTCAAAATACTTCTTCCCAACGTAACTTCATCGGCATATTCTAATTCATCGCCAACTGCTATACCACGTGCAATGGTAGATGTCTTTACCTCGTAATCTTTTATTCTTTTAAAAATATAAAAATTTGTTGTGTCGCCTTCCATTGTTGAGCTCAACGCAAAAATCAACTCCTCTGTTTTGCCAGATTTCACCTTTTCAACTAAAGAATCAATATTTAATTGACTAGGACCAATGCCATCAATCGGAGAAATTTTACCTCCTAAAACATGATAAATTCCTTTAAATTGATTCGTGTTTTCAATGGCCATAACATCGCGAACATCTTCTACAACGCAAATAATTTTATGAATTCTCTTAGGATTATTACATATTTCACAGACTTCAACGTCGGAAATATTGTGACAACTAACGCAAAATTTAATTTCCTCACGCATTTTAGTTAATGCTTGAGATAAAAATTGGGTTTGTTCCGAAGGCTGTTTTAATAAATGCAAAACTAACCGTAAAGCAGTTCGTTTTCCAATTCCGGGCAATTGTGCCATTTCATTAACAGCTTTTTCGAGTAATTTTGATGAAAATTCCATGAGGCAAATTTAGTGTAAAAAGAGAAAAGAAAATAGAATAAAGAATATAGACTTGTCAATTCTCTATTTTCTATATTCTAAGTTCTTTTTTTGTATTTTGGCCTCCAATAAAATTAACTCTATGTCACCAACAACCATTCTTATTATAATCATTATTTATTTTGGATTATTGATTTTGATTTCCAATTTAGTTAGCAAAAAAAGCTCCGATAATGATACATTTTTTAAAGCCAATAAAAACTCGAAATGGTATTTGGTTGCTTTTGGAATGATAGGAACTGCATTGTCTGGCGTGACTTTTATTTCGGTACCCGGTGAAGTGGGCAACCCCGATTTGCAGTTCAAATATTTCCAATTCATCCTTGGTAATGCCATCGGATTTTTAATCATTGCCAAAGTCTTGCTCCCGCTCTATTACCGCATGAATTTGACATCAATTTATAGTTATATTGAACAACGTTTGGGCAAAATAAGTTATAAAACTGCTGCTACTATTTTCCTAATCAGCAGGACAATCGGTTCTTCTTTTCGACTGTATCTAGTGGTTATTGTATTGCAACGTTTTGTATTTGATGCTTTCAACATTCCATTTGCTTTAACGGTCTTGATTTCTTTGGGATTAATATTTGCCTACACCTATCGTGGCGGATTGAAAACCATCATTATTACGGATACATTGCAAACTTTCTTTCTGGTTTCTTCTGTGTTTTTGACCATAATATTCATTTGCCAAAGTATGAATTTTGGGGTCGTAGAAGCTTTTGAAGCCGTAAAAAACAGCAACTATTCCAAAGTATTTTTTTACGAAGATTATTTGAAAGGTAACTTTGTATTAAAGCAAATTCTAGGCGGGATATTCGTAACTATCGCTATGGTTGGGCTAGACCAAGATTTGATGCAAAAGAATTTGAGTTGCGCAAACATAGGTGAAGCACAAAAAAACATGTTTACCTTCACGGGAATATTTGTTATTATTAATATCTTCTTTTTGAGTGTAGGTGCTTTGCTTTATATGTTTGCTGAGAAAAATGGCATCCAAGTTCCAATTGTTGATGGTGTGGCAAGAACCGATTATTTGTTTCCCGAAATTGCTTTCAAACATTTGAGCATTGTGCCGGCAATCATCTTTTTATTGGGATTAACTGCCGCTACATTTGCAACAACTGATTCGGCTTTAACCGCATTGACTACCTCTTTTTGTGTCGATTTTTTAGGTATGGATAAAACCGAAAATCAAAACAAACCCAACATTATAAGAACGCGTCATTATGTGCATGTTGGTTTTTCAATCCTAATGTTTTTGGTGATTATAATTTTTAATTCACTGAACGACAAATCGGTAGTTACGATGATTTTTAAAGTGGCAAGTTATACGTATGGGCCACTTTTAGGATTGTATGCCTTTGGGTTATTTATGAAATCGAAAACGGTACACGACAAGTTTGTACCCTTCATTTGCTTACTTTCTCCGGTGATTTGCTTTCTGATTAGCAAAAATTCAGCAGCGCTTTTTGGAAATTATGTCATCGATAACGAACTGATTATCGTAAACGGATTGATTACGTTTATTGGCTTGTTGCTGATTAGTAAACCGGCTACACAAAATACCCGATATTAATCCTGAAATAAATTTAGCACTAATACTGATTCGTCGCCAATAAAACCAATGTACAAGCCACTTCCACTTTAATACCATTGCTTTTAAGCAATTGATAGAATTCTAGATTTTCAGTTCCAGGATTGAAGATGACACGTTTTGGTTTGGTCTCTATAATGTAGTTATAATAATCTCTTTGACGCAAAGGATTCAAGTAAAGTGTTACTGTATCAATATTGGTAAGTGGAATTTGTTTCGTATAAATTTTAACTCCGGCAACTTCACCAGTATTTTGACCGATAGCCAATACAGAATGCCCTTTTTCTACTAACTTAGTGATCGCTAAATAGGCATATTTTTCCGGTTTTGTAGTGGCGCCAAGAACCAGCGTTTTTTTATTTTTCATAATTTCATTTCTTGTTGTCAAAGATAATAGTAACTTTATAATCAGGCAGGATTATTTAACTTCTATTTAATAATTAAAGTAAAACTCAGAAGTTATCTTTGCCCAAAAAAATATGGAGCTTTTTATTTTTCTATTAGCGGCGCTTTTTTCAGTTCTGAATCCCATTGGAACTGTCCCAATTTTTGTAGGTTTAACTCAGGATTACACTCAAAAAGAACGATCAAAAGTATCTTTACTCACGGCTTTGAATGTTTTTATTATATTGATTATTTCCTTTTTTATTGGCCAATATGTTTTAGAATTTTTCGGAATAACCATAACCGCACTTCGAATTGCTGGAGGTATTATTATTGCAAGTTCTGGATTTTCTCTTTTGAATGGAAAATTCAGCAAAAATAGAGGTATTGATAAAAAAGTGGAGGAAGATATTCAAATGAGAAATTCAATAGCGCTTACACCACTTGCCATGCCAATGCTAGCTGGTCCGGGTTCTATATCGTTGTTAATTACTTTTTATCAAGAACACAATACAACCAATGAAATTATTTTTTCTTCATTAGCCATTTTAATTGTTAGTGTTTTAATTTTTATAATTTTACGAAGTGCTCACTATTTGGCAAAAATTCTTGGAGCATCTGGTATTGTTGCCATATCAAGAATTATTGGTTTCTTAACGATTGCGATTGGCATTCAATATATCATCAGTTCGGTTTTGAGTATTATTAGGGGAATTTAAATTCAATATATGAACATAAAAAAAACGTTTTTACTATTAGCTGCAATAGCTTTATTTATTGGATGTAAATCAGCTCAAAATACATCATCTAAAACTAGTGATGCTTTAAATGAATTAGTCTCTATTATGCAAGGCCACTATTCTTCAGAAAAACAATCAATAGAAGATAAAGATTATTATAATATTTCATTACGAATGACTCCAATATGGAAAGAAAAAGGAAACTATCTTTTTGTAGAACAAGCCATTTTTGATAAACAAGACAAACCTTATAGAGTGCGTGTTTATAAAGTTACTCAAAAATCAGGAAATGAATTTATGAGTGAAATTTATACCCTAAAAAACGAAAAAGATTGGATAGGAAAATGGGCAACTCCAAAAGATTATGACAAACTAACTGAGTTAGATATTGAATTGAAAGAAGGCTGTCAAGTAACCTTAAAAAGAGATGGTAAAAACAAATTTTCCGGAGCCACAGGAGACAAAACTTGTCCGAGTGAATTGAGAGGTGCAAGTTTTGCGAATTCAAAAGTAACGGTTACTAAAAATGAAATCCTGTCTTGGGATCAAGGATTTGATAAAGAAGGAAAACAAGTTTGGGGAGCAACTAAAGGTGGATACCGTTTCATAAAAATGAAAAACTAAGGAAGAAAAATTACAAAATTGAAATAACAAATCCCAAAGTCCAACAATAACATTGGCCGATGGGATTTTTTTGTTTTTCGTCATTCCAAAGAATGAGGAATCTCAATAAACCATAAAAACTAACTGGTATTACTCCTCCGTCGGAATGACAATAATGTTAATTTTTCGGTAGAAAAATCTCAGCCATCATACATCTTGCACTACCACCACCGCACGCTTCAATGGTATCTAAACTAGAATGAATAATTTCTACATGAGCTTCTAGTTGAGCGATTTGCTTTTTAGTTAAACTTTTATAGGCCGATTCGCTCATCACTAAAAATCTTTTATCGTTTTTGCCTTTTACTTCGAGCATGTTGCCTGCAAAGTTATTCACTTGCTCTTCGGTAATTAAGATGATTTCTTTGTCATCTCCACGAAGGCTATCGAGTACCATTTTGCGTTCTTTTTTATCATCGATACAATCGGCACAAACCACTGCAAACGAATCACCAAGACACATCATCACGTTAGTATGATAAATCAGTTTTCGTTCACCATTAACCGTTTGGAATGCTTCAAAGATAACTGGAGTTAATTCAAAATCTTCACAAAATTCAATCGTAACTTCTTCGTCAGCTCTTGGCGAAAGTGCACAATAGGCTTTTCCGTTTTCTCTGTCTAATAGTAAACTTCCTGTTCCTTCCAGAAAAACATTGTCTTCTTCTGCCGAAGTATAATCTACAATTTGGTTAATTTTAAAACCTTCGTCTTCAAGAATGTCAAGTATATCTTCTCTTCTTTCGGCACGACGGTTTTCGGCAAACATTGGATACAGGGCCACATCTCCATTTTCATGAAACGAAATCCAGTTATTTGGAAAAATACTATCGGGTGTGTTTGGTTCCAGAGTATCTTCAACCACAATTACATTTACACCCACTTTTCGCAATTTGGTTACAAAAGTATCAAACTCTTTTTGTGCTTTGGCGTTCACTGTTTCAGGAGAAAGTCCGTCAAGTACTTTTTGGTAATAATTGTTCACAGCCGTTTGCTCGTTCATGCGAAAAGCTACAGGACGAATCATCAATATGGAATTGGTAGTTTGTTTCATGGTTTCTGTTATCTGTTGTCGGTTATCTGATATCGGTTGTCGGTTGTCGGTTGTCGGTTGAAAATTATGTTATCCAATTTTCTTTGACATGTTTTTTAATGTTAAAAAAAATTGCTCTTATTATATCGTACTCATTAATGCATTTTAAATAATCAGTAATTAACAGATACCTGAAAACTGACAACTAATCCCTAATTAATGGTAAAGTTGAGCAGCGCAAAAGTCCTTCTTGCTTTGCTATTTCGGCATAGGGTATTTCTTCAACAACAAATCCGTTTTCACGAAGCCAATTGTTTAATCTTGTAAAGTTTTTTTCTGAAACCACAACATTGTCATCGATAGAAAACACGTTGGAATTCATATGATACATTTCGTCACGGTTGATGTGAAATAGATTTTCTTTTCCAAATAGTTTAACTAAAAAAACATAATCAGCTTCTTCACGAAAACCACTTTTATAAATTATTCCTTTGGTTGTTCCAACAGGTTGAAAGCAACAATCGAGATGCAAAGCATTGTCACGAGCCTCTAATTTTGATTTTACCAAGTCAAATTCTTTTACAATCTTATTTGGGAATAAGGCTTTTATATAGTTTACACCTTGCATGTTTGTTCGTGCCGTGATATAATCTTTATAATCCGAACCTTTATAAGTTCCGATGAAAATATAATCATTCCAAAGCATTACATCACCTCCTTCTATATGTACTTCTTCTGGTGGGCGAACTACTTTTTTAGGATCAATTTTATCAATCACGTATTGTATGGCATCTAATTCGCGTTGTCTATCGGGAAGAATATTGGCTTTAATAAAAATATCATCTATTACAAATCCAATATCACGTGTAAAAATCTGATTATAGTTTTCAATAATATCAGGACGAAAGACTTTTACACCATATTTTTGAAATACCTGATTGAAAGCTTCCATTTCTTTTACCATATCGTCTTCAACTGGATACGTTCCTGCTAAAATATGTTCTAAAGATTTTGGGTCGTAGGCTTCGTCTTTTGTTGGCGACGGACCATTATTAAGGGCTGAACCAAGCACAACTGCTCTTAGTCGTGATGTTTCGTTTTTTACATTTAATTGAAGCATAAAATAACTTTTGGCAATGGACAAATATAACAAAGCTTCCCAATTATGAGAAGCTTTGTTTATAAGTATTTAAACATGCTCTAAACCTATGTGCATATTTAAAAAATTGATTTTAAATTTTTAATGACCTATCAAACTTTAAGTAGTTCTATTTATTAGCCATTTCGGTATATACATTATTTGTTACTTCTTTAATAAGTTTTGATAATGTTTTATTATCCTTGCCTTTGGTCATTATAGTTAATATAAAAGGTTTGTTGTAAGCATAAATAATGGCTGATTCATGTAACTGCTTTTCGACTTGATTACCCGATTCTCCGAATTTGTGTATTATTGGAGTTCCTTTGGGTAGCCCACTCACTATTCCGTCTTTAAAATTACATTCGCTCAAAAGCTTTGCGGCAAATTCTGAATCATTAATTGATAAATAACACGCATTATAAATAGCTCTAATAAATAATGAATATTGAGTAGTTGTAAAAAAGTATTGTGTTGCGTAAATATTAGGGGCTTCTAAACCCAGATCGGTAAAAAGTTTTTGTAAAACTTCTGATTTCATATTGGACTCTAACAATATTGTTGCTTTATTGTCTGAATATTTTATCATATAAGTCAACAATTCTTTTACCGTATAACTTTGTCCTAATTGAATTGATTTTGAAGCATAAGCTACATTTTTACCATCATCTAATGGCTTATTATAAGAAATTCGCTTATTGATAAAGCTCGGATTTTCTTCACACATTTTTAAAATACTCATCAAAACTGGTACTTTAAAAAGAGAGCCAGGTTCAAATTTATCTGTTTCATTTACACACATCCACTCATTGGTTGAAAACTGTCTGAGATAAATTGAAGCTGTAGTAACTCCTTCAAAATTTTTATATCTATTAACAATTTCAACAATTTGCTGTTTAATACCCTGCATGTTATCTGACTCGCATTCGTCATCAACAAACATTATTGGTTTTATATATTTTAAACCACTTAAACGCTTTATATCATAATTACAGGAATATTTATTATTTGCCGTTTCTGATATATTGTCATCACAATTGATCCAACTAGTAATCGAAAAGAAAACTAGTACTGCGAGAGTTGAAAAAATTATCACAGAAATCCAAGAAAACTTTTTTTCTAAAAAAGACATTTTTACAATTTTTAATAATTGTGCAATATTAGGCATTAATTTGATTAACTATATGCGATTTCTTAAAAATTTAGGATCATAATTTGTTAAAAAAACAGACTTTACATTTTTAAGTTTATAAAATAGTATGGCCCTAATACTACAATTAATTCTTAACTAGCTTTTTAATAAATAATTGACTATCTTCAGAAGTAATTTTTATATATGTAAATCCCATTGGCATATTAGCTCAAATCTAATAAGGTTTTATCTGTTTTTTCAATATTTCGCTCATTTACAATTTTACCATCAATAGTTGAAATGGTTACACTATTAAATTTAGCGTCATTCATTATTATTTTAACAGTAATTTATTTTGAAGAATAGCAATTCATCATTAATTAAAAAAGTAAATCCTAAAAACATCCCTATCGAATTGATAGGGATGTTTTTGGTTTTCAAAAATTACCAGATGACTATTCTTTCGCTTTCGGGCAAGTACATTTTATTGCCTGGTTTTACATTAAAAGCTTTATAGAATTCCGGAATATTCATTAAGGGTCCATTTATCCTGAATTGAGCAGGTGAATGTACATCAGACATGATTTGTCTAGACAAAGCCTCATCTTTAGCATGTACCATCCAAGCGTATCCATAAGACAAAAAATATCTTTGCTCTGGTGTTAGGTTGCTTATTTTTTCTTTATTCTTGTATTGAGTTGTTTTTTTGAAAGCTTCAAAACCCATTACA
>CANJWG010000052.1 GCA_947478365.1 Flavobacteriaceae bacterium
GGTTGGTTGGGTAAAAATATATTAGGTTCGGGTTACGATTTGGATTTATACGTTCAAATTGGAGCCGGAGCTTATATCTGTGGAGAAGAAACTGCATTAATCGAAAGCTTGGAAGGAAAACGTGGAAATCCTAGAATTAAACCACCATTCCCAGCGGTTTCAGGACTTTGGGCAAATCCAACAGTAGTGAATAATGTAGAGACTATTGCAGCTGTGCCATGGATTGTAAATAATTCAGGTGCTGATTATGCCGGAATTGGAATTGGACGTTCAACTGGAACTAAATTAATTTCGGCTTCCGGAAATATCAAAAACCAAGGCGTTTTCGAAATAGATTTAGGGTTATCTGTCTACGAATTCATGAATTCTGATGAATATTGTGGCGGAATGCAAACTGACAGACCATTAAAAGCATTGGTTCCTGGAGGTTCTTCTGTACCAATTTTACCAGCTCATTTAATATACAAAACGGCTGCAGGTGAAGATCGTTTGATGACTTACGAAAGTCTTTCAGATGGTGGATTTGCAACCGGTTCGATGTTAGGTTCAGGCGGATTTATTGTATATGATGACCGAGCTTGTATCGTTCGTAACACCTGGAATTTCTCCAGATTTTACCACCACGAATCTTGCGGTCAATGTACACCATGTCGAGAAGGAACGGGTTGGTTAGAAAAAGTATTATGGCGAATTGAAAACGGACAAGGTCGCGAAGAAGACGTCGAATTGTTATGGAGCATTCAGGCAAAAATTGAAGGAAATACGATTTGCCCTTTAGGAGATGCCGCTGCATGGCCAGTCGCTGCTGCAATTCGTCATTTTAAAGATGAGTTTGAATACCATATTCGTTTTCCGGAAAAAATAAAAAATAGAGATCACTTTGTAGCTGAACCTTTTTCACAAGTGAAGCATTTAGTAGCAAAGCAAACAGTATAAAAGTTGGCGGTTGATTGTTGATAGTTGATGGATATTCAAAAACTAACAACTAAAACCAAAAACTAATAACTAATATTTATGAAAGTAACCATAGACGGTCAAGAAATAGAAGTAGCTCCAGGAACAACCATCCTGCAGGCGGCTCGTATGATTGGTGGAGAATCGGTTCCGCCAGCAATGTGCTATTATTCTAAACTAAAAGGAACCGGCGGAAAATGCCGTTGTTGTTTAGTGGATGTTACTAAAGGAAGCGAAGCCGACCCAAGACCAATGCCAAAATTAATGGCATCCTGCGTAACCGTTTGTCAGGACGGAATGGAAGTAGCGAGCAAATCTTCAGAAAGAGTTCGTGATGCTAGAAATGCGGTAACCGAATTTCTTCTGATAAATCACCCTTTAGATTGCCCGGTTTGTGACCAGGCAGGCGAATGTGATTTGCAGAATTTAAGCTTCGAACACGGGAAATTACAACAACGTTTCATAGAAGAAAAAAGAACGTTTGAACCTGAAGATATTGGTGATAAAATTCAACTGCACATGAACCGTTGCATCGTTTGTCAACGTTGCGTAGAAGTTGCTGACCAATTGACTGACGGAAGAGTTCACGGAGTTTTGAATCGTGGAGATCATTCACAGATTTCGACTTGTGTTTCGGCAGCCATTGACAATGAATTCTCTGGAAATATGATTGATGTTTGTCCAGTTGGAGCGTTAACTGATAAGACTTTCCGATTTAAATCGAGAGTATGGTTTAACAAACCATTCAATGCACACAGAGATTGTGACAAATGTTGCGGAAAAACTACATTATGGATGTTCGGAAACGAAATTCAAAGAGTAACAGCCCGGAAAGATGAATTCCATGAAGTGGAAGAATTTATTTGTAATACCTGCCGTTTCGATAAAAAAGATGTTGCTGATTGGGTAATTGAAGGACCAAGAAAATTCGAAAAAGATTCAGTTATAAACCAAAATAAACACTTTGGTAAATTAGATTCAGTTGTTATAGATACCGAAAAAGGAATTTTGCAAGGAAGAGATATCGACCGCAAAAAAATCAGTATGGCCGAGATTGATTACAACGAAAAAATAGACGGTAACCCAGTAAATTCTAAGAAAAATGGATAGTGCCTTTATTATTGAAAAAAGTATTCTAATTGTAGTAGTTTTTGCTATTACAATGGTTATGGCTATGTATTCTACTTGGGCAGAACGTAAAGTTGCGGCATTTTTGCAAGACCGTGTTGGACCAAATCGCGCGGGTTGGGGTGGATTATTACAACCGCTTGCTGATGGTATGAAATTGTTTGCCAAAGAAGAATTCGAACCTGATACTAAAAATAGATTCTTATTTTTTGTTGGACCAGCAATTGCCATGAGTACGGCTTTGATGACAAGCGCTGTAATTCCGTGGGGTGATAAATTGCACATTTTTGGCCGCGATGTTATTTTACAGGCGACCGATATTGATGGTTCATTATTATACATTTTTGCCATAGTTTCAATTGGCGTTTACGGAATTATGATTGGTGGTTGGGCATCTAACAATAAGTTCTCCCTAATGGGCGCCGTTCGTGCAGCTTCTCAAATGGTTTCTTATGAGGTAGCAATGGGATTATCTGTTATTGCTTTGATCATGATGACAGGAACTTTAAGCTTAAAAGAAATTTCAGTGCAACAAGCCGGAATGAACTGGAATGTTTTCTACCAACCGGTTGGATTTTTAATATTCTTGATTTGCGCTTTTGCAGAAACCAACAGAACACCTTTCGACTTAGCAGAATGTGAATCGGAATTAATTGGTGGTTATCACACCGAATACTCCTCCATGAAAATGGGATTCTATTTGTTTGCTGAATATGCGAATATGTTTATTTCATCTACAATCATTGCGGTGCTTTATTTTGGAGGTTATAACTATCCGGGAATGCAATGGATGATTGATAATGTTGGCGTAAACCCCGCAAACATTTTAGGAATCGGCGTTTTATTTGTTAAAATATGCTTCTTCATTTTCTTCTACATGTGGGTTCGTTGGACGATACCACGTTTCAGGTACGATCAATTGATGAATTTAGGCTGGAAGATTTTAATTCCACTCTCGATTATCAATATAGTAATAACAGGAATTTGCATTCTAGCTTTTAAATAAGATACAGCAATTATGTCAACATCAATACAAAGCATATCGCTTTCCGGAACAAAAAAACAAGTTTCCAATAAGGAAATGACTTTTTGGGAAAGACTATATCTAATAGCCATCATCAAAGGATTGCTTATTACCATCAAACACTTTTTCAGAAAAAAAGCAACCATTCAATATCCTGAACAAGTAAGAGAATTTAGCCCGGTTTATCGCGGACAACATATGTTGAAACGTGACGAACTTGGTAGAGAAAACTGTACTGCTTGCGGATTGTGTGCGTTGTCATGTCCGGCTGAAGCGATCACTATGAAAGCCGAAGAGCGCAAACCTGGTGAAGAACATTTGTACCGTGAAGAAAAATATGCTTCGATTTATGAAATCAATATGTTGCGTTGTATTTTCTGTGGTTTATGTGAAGAAGCTTGTCCAAAAGATGCTATTTATTTGACTATTTCAAAAGAATTAGTTCCTGCTAGTTATGACAGAGAAGATTTCATTTTTGGAAAAGATAAATTGGTAATGCCTTTAGAAATGGCAATGAAAAATAACAACCTCCTTGCAGAAGGCAAGCTTAAAAACGCTAACTAATGTCGTCTATATTAATTACATTCTACTTTTTATCAGCCATTACGTTGGCTTCGGCGTTTTTAACGATTTATAGTAAAAACCCTATTCACAGTGCCATTTATCTAGTGATTTGCTTTTTCACCATTGCGGGTCATTATTTATTATTTAATTCTCAATTCTTAGCGATAGTTCATATTATTGTTTACTCTGGAGCCATTATGGTACTCTTCTTATTTACGATCATGTTAATGAATTTGAACAAAGAAGACGAAGTACACAAACCAAGAATTACAAGACTTGGTGCGGTTACTGTTTGTATTTTAATTAGTGTAGTTTTAGTAACGATTTTCATCAATTCGAACCCAATTGTGGGAGATGAACTGCCAACAACCGAAGATTATCAATCTATAAAAAAATTGGGAACTTTATTATTAAACGAATATATGGTACCATTTGAATTTGCTTCTATCCTATTGTTAGTTGCTATGATTGGTGTGGTTTTATTGTCTAAAAAAGAAAAAACAGAAAAGTAAGATGAATAATGTTATAAATGAAATAGGTATCGAAAACTACATTTTCCTTGCGTCATTGCTATTTTGTATTGGCGTTTTTGGAGTATTGTACAGAAGAAATGCTATTATCGTATTCATGTCGATCGAAATTATGTTGAATGCCGTAAACTTATTGTTTGTTGCTTTTTCAACTTTTCGTCAGGATGCCGAAGGACAAGTTTTTGTATTCTTCTCTATGGCAGTTGCTGCTGCCGAAGTTGCTGTTGGCTTGGCAATTTTAGTTTCTGTGTATAGAAATATTGGCTCTATTGATATCGCTAATTTAAAGAACTTAAAAGGATAATCTGAATGGAAACAAATTTGGCTTTACTATTACTCTTATCTCCATTTGCTGGATTTCTTTTTAATGTTTTCCTTGGAAAAAAAGTTAGCAAAGGAATTTCGGGTGCCATCGGAACGATTACGGTTTTGGTATCTTTCCTATTGAGCATTTGCTTTTTTACACAAGTATATCAAAACGGAAAACCTGTTGAAATCTCTTTATTTGAATGGATTTCGGTTCATAATTTCAAATTAGATTTCGGATTGCTATTAGACCAATTGTCTTTGCTTTGGTTGTTATTCGTTACCGGAATTGGTTCATTGATTCACTTGTATTCTATCAGCTATATGCACGATGATGAGAACATGCATAAGTTCTTTGCCTACTTAAATCTGTTTGTATTCTTCATGATTACTTTGGTTATCGGAAACAACTTGTTGGTAATGTTTATCGGTTGGGAAGGCGTTGGATTGTGCTCTTATCTGTTAATCGGATTTTGGTATAAAAACCAATCTTATAACGATGCTGCCAAGAAAGCGTTCATTATGAACAGAATCGGAGATTTAGGATTTTTAATCGGAATCTTTATACTAGGAAGTATGTTTTCAACATTGAATTTTGTTGAAATGAAACAAGCGCTAACTGCCGGAAATGCAGATACTGCTTTATTAAGTGTTGCCGCTTTGTGTTTGTTCATCGGAGCTTGCGGAAAATCAGCTCAACTACCATTATATACTTGGTTGCCTGATGCGATGGCTGGACCAACTCCTGTTTCTGCTTTAATCCACGCGGCGACGATGGTTACAGCTGGAATCTTTATGGTAACCCGAATGAATTTCTTATTTGATTTAACTCCAGATGTTCAAAACATCATCGCCATTGTTGGAGCAGCTACAGCTTTAGTAGCGGCATCAATTGGTTTACTACAAAACGACATCAAAAAAGTATTGGCTTACTCAACCGTTTCACAGTTGGGATTAATGTTTTTGGCTTTAGGATTTGGAGCATACAACGTAGCGGTATTCCACGTAATAACTCATGCCTTCTTCAAAGCGTGTTTATTCTTAGGTTCAGGTTCGGTAATTCATGGATTACATGGTGAACAGGACATGCGAAAAATGGGTGGTTTGCGCAAAGCGATGCCAATCACTTTCTGGACGATGATGATTTCTACATTAGCCATTGCCGGAATATTCCCTTTTGCAGGTTTTTGGTCAAAAGATGAAATCTTATTGGTGGCATTCGAACATAATAAAGTACTATGGGTTGTAGCATCCATCGCTTCTATCATGACCGCTTTCTATATGTTTAGATTAATGTATTTAACTTTCTTCAAAGACTTCAGAGGAACGCAACATCAAAAAGATCATTTACATGAAAGTCCAAGTCTAATTACAATTCCTTTAGTGATATTAGCCATTTTAGCTTTCATTGGTGGTGCAATTAACTTCCCTGGAAGCACTTGGTTAAACCATTTCTTGGAACCAATTTTAAGTGGCAAGCACGAAGAACATGCATTAGGTTCACACGAATATATGTTGATGGGAATTGCTATGGCTGGAGCAGTTTTTGGAATCCTTTTGGCGTATTCAAAATACATAAAACAAGCTTTTGTTCCTAAAGAAGATGCAGAAATTGTTGGCTTAAGCAAAGTGATCTACAACAAATATTATGTTGACCAATTCTATACTTTTCTAATTGTAAGACCTTTGAACAGTTTGTCTAATTTCTTTAGAACAACTTTAGAACCGGCTTTAGGAAAAGTGGTTTTCAGTTTTGGAACAGTTACCAACGGCATCGGAATACAAGGTAAAAAATTACAAACCGGTAGTATCGGATTGTATTTATTCGCTTTCGTGATTGGTATTTTCGCCATCATAACTTATTTATTTATAGCAAAATAATTTTTACATAATGGATGTAACTACTATATTATTATTACTGTTGGCTGGTGCTTTAATCACCTATTTTTCCGGAGATAAATTAGCCTCCAAAGTTGCGTTGGTTTTTAGTTTAGGAGCACTGGCTGTTACTTTGAATCTACTGGCAGTATTCACTCAAGGTGGAAACGTGAGTTTTATGTGCAATTGGATTGACTTACCTAAAGTAGCTTTAGCTTTCAAAGCCGATGGACTTTCTTTGGCGATGGTCTTATTGACAACAGCTTTAACTCCATTGATTATCTTTTCATCTTTTGGAAATAAATTCAACAACAGTAAAAACTTCTATGCCTTAGTATTATTCATGGCGTTTGCAATGACCGGGACTTTTTTAGCGGCCGATGGTTTATTATATTATATCTTCTGGGAATTAGCTTTAATTCCTATTTACTTTATCGCTTTAATTTGGGGTAATGGCGATGCCGAAGAGCGTAAGAAAGCAGTAGTGAAATTCTTTATCTACACATTGGCAGGTTCACTATTCATGTTGATAGGTTTTGCCTATTTGTATTCAAAAGCAAATAGTTTCCTTTTAGAAGATTTGTATAAATTAGATTTATCGGCCACAGAGCAAGTTTATATTTTCTTCGCTTTCTTCTTGGCCTATGCTATCAAAATTCCGATTATTCCTTTTCATACTTGGCAGGCAAAAGTATATCAAAAAGCGCCAACAGTTGGGACTATGCTTTTATCAGGAATCATGTTAAAGATGGGATTATACAGCATCATTCGTTGGCAATTACCAATTGCACCTCAAGCTGCTAAAACCTATATGCCGGTGCTTATCGGATTGAGTATTGCCGGAGTGATTTATGGTTCAATTGTAGCATTACGCCAAAAAGATCTGAAAAAATTATTGGCTTATTCATCATTAGCTCACGTTGGTTTAATCGCCGCTGGTTGTTATACGCTGACGATTGACGGGTTAAGCGGAGCTGTTTTGCAGATGATTGCCCACGGTTTTGTTATTGTTGGTTTGTTCTTCGCTGCAGAAATTATCTACAGAAGATACGAAACCAGAACTATCGCTGAAATGGGAGGTATCAGAACACAAACGCCTAGATTTACTTCGATGTTTATGATTTTGGTTTTGGCATCAGTCGCTTTGCCGGGAACATTAAATTTTGTTGGAGAGTTTACCGTTTTATATAGTTTGAGTCAAATCAATATTTGGTTTGTTATTTTGGGTGGAACGACCATTATTTTGGGTGGTTATTATATGCTGAAGATGTTCCAAAATACGATGTTGGGCGAAACGAATACCAAAATTTTTGCAGACATTACGACCAATGAAGCAATAACGTTAGTTGTTATCATCGGCTTTTTATTATTCTTCGGATTGTATCCAAAACCGATAGTAGAATTGGTTACGCCGAGTTTAAATGAAATTTTATCAAACATTAATAGATAGTCCAAAAATGAATACATTAATTGCCATATCAGGTTTAGGTGTTTTTTGCCTTATCGCTGAAATCTTTAATTTAAGAAAGCTATTGGTTCCAGTAGCTATTATTGGACTGTTAGCTATTCTTGGACTTACCATGGCTGAGTTTAATACGCCAGAACTTTACAACAATCCTATCTACAACAACATGATTGTAGTTAGCAAATTTTCGGTGGCATTCTCCAGTCTGTTTATTATCCTTACAATATTCCTAGTGGCTTTGAGTGGCGATTTTTATAAAGACCATCCAACCAAGATTTCAGATTATATTGCCATCAAAATTTTCCTGTTGGCTGGTGCTGTAGCCATGGTTTCTTTCGGAAACTTAGCCATGTTCTTCCTTGGCATTGAAGTGCTTTCCATCTCCTTATATGTTTTGGCGGCAAGCAAACGTCTAGATGTAAAAAGTAACGAAGCCGGAATGAAATATTTCCTATTGGGTTCCTTTGCCTCCGGAATTATCTTATTTGGAATTTGCTTGATATATGGAGCCATGACTAGTTTTGATGTAGAGTATATCAAAAATTTATCGCGTTCTGCGGAGTTACCAATCTGGTACACTATCGGAATTATATTATTACTTATTGGTATGCTTTTCAAGATTGCTGCTGCACCATTTCACTTTTGGGCTCCCGATGTTTATGAGGGATCACCTTCAATAACAACAGCCACCATGAGTACTTTGGCTAAAGTTGTTGCGATGGCTACTTTATTCAAATTATTGGATGTATTAAACGCAGATATCGATTATAAATTTCAAATCGTTGTAGTAGTGATTTCCATACTTTCTATGACAGTCGGAAACATCATGGCATTGCGTCAAAAAAACGTAAAACGTATGCTGGCCTTTTCGGGTGTTTCGCATGCCGGATTTATGTTGATGGCGCTACTTAGTATGACGACCGCAGCTTCTACATTATTGTATTATACTGCAGCTTATGCTTTGGCTGGTATCGCTTCGTTTGCCGTAATTATTTATGTGACCAAAGACAAAGACAACGAGGATATTATCAACTTTAATGGCTTAGGAAAAACAAATCCATTGTTGGCTGCTGTTTTAACCGCATCACTTTTGTCTATGGCTGGAATTCCTATTTTCTCAGGGTTCTTTGCTAAATTTATAGTATTCACCCAAACCATAAAAGCAGGTTATATAGTTGTTGTGATTGCGGCAGTAATCAACTCTATCATAAGTGTGGGCTACTACTTCAAACTGATTTTGGCGATGTACACCAAAGAAGCTTCCGAAGACAGAAAAGCAGTTCCTTTTGTATATTATGTTGTTGCAGTTATTGCTATTTTACTAAATATTGTCATTGGAATTTACCCTTCATTGGTTATCAATTTGCTAAACTAAAAACTGCATTTTTAAAAAACACTAAAATCCATCAAGAGTTTTTGATGGATTTTTTATTGCCTAAGTAGCTTCTATCTAGCCAACATATTCTTAAAGCAAAGCATCGACCTTAGAATCTGGCAGGCGAGTGTCAATTGGTTGAAAAGTCCGTAAAAAGAAAATCTGTCTGAACGCAGTGAGTTTTTTTCTTTTAGGGCTTGAGACCTAAGTTGACCGCCGAAGATTCAAGTCTTGAATTTTTGCTTCTTTTGTTTCAAGACAAAAGATGATAAACACAATTACCTCCCTAAAATAATTTTTATATTTATCAACATACCGAAAAACAATTCTTCTATTCCGTAATTTTATGCCATGTATGCTTTAGTTGATTGTAATAATTTTTACGCTTCCTGCGAACGTGTTTTTCAGCCACAACTGGTGGGGAAACCCATTGTTATTTTATCCAATAACGATGGCTGCATTATTTCGCGTAGTGATGAAGCCAAAGCACTTGGCATTTCTATGGGTGCCCCCGAGTTTAAAGTGCGACAAGAACTTAAAGAAAAAAACATACAAGTCTTTTCTTCTAATTATCCTTTGTACGGTGATATGAGTCAGCGGGTAATGAAAATCTTAGAAGGCTTTACGCCGCATACCGAACCGTATAGCATAGACGAAGCATTTATGAATTTTGATGGAATTCGAATACCTGATTTTCATAACTATGGACTGCAGATGAAAATCCGCATCATGAAATGGCTTAGCATTCCGGTTTCTGTTGGTTTTGCCGAAACCAAAGCCTTATCTAAAGTAGCCAATAAAATTGCTCGTAAGTTTCCCGAAAGAACGAAAGGTGTCTATGTTATCGATACCGAAGAAAAACGAATTAAAGCCTTGAAATGGACCAAAATTGAAGATGTTTGGGGCATTGGTTTCCGATTAACAAAAAAGATGAAAGCCAATAATA
This sequence comes from Flavobacteriaceae bacterium, assembly GCA_947478365.1. Classification (GTDB taxonomy): domain Bacteria; phylum Bacteroidota; class Bacteroidia; order Flavobacteriales; family Flavobacteriaceae; genus Flavobacterium. The sequence goes on from CANJWG010000052.1 coordinate 10,171, forward strand.
TCAACACCGCTTATGATTTTACGTTGTCACATAACGAAGCCTTCATTAAAAAGGAAATGGGTGTAGTAGGATTGCGCTTGAAATATGAACTGGAAGGCAAGTCGGTATTGGAATTGGATTTACCAAAGGATAGAAAGACCATTGCCATTACCCGCAGTTTTGCCGGAAATATTACCACGCTCGACGAAATGAAAGAACGTGTTTCAACCTTTGCCACAGTTTGTTCCGAGAAACTTCGCAAACAAAAATCGTGTTGCCATACCGTGATACTTTATCTGCGAAAAGACAAGTACAAAACCGAAAGGCAGCGTTATAATTTTTATAAAATAGAAACCTTGCCTTTTGCCAGTAATTCCTCTATAACGATTAGTAACTTAGCAGTAAAAATGCTAAAGACTATTTTTGAAGAAGGCGAAATCTATAAAAAAGCAGGCGTTATTGTAACCGAAATCATTCCCGAAAACCAAAAGCAATTCCATCTTTTTGAAGAAGAAAATCCAAAACATTTGAAACTCATGAAAGTGATGGACAATCATTATAAAAAAACAGGTGAGCGCAAAATACGATTGGGAAGTCAAGATTTACAACGCACTTGGAAAATGAAACAAGAGCATTTGTCTAAAAGATACACCACTAACTTTAACGAAATTCTGCAAATACCATGTCGTTAAAAAAGACCATTTCCTTCTTTCTCCCCGATTGGGAAAACAACCAAAAGCATCCTTTTATTTCTGGCGGCATTAAGGCAGGTTTCCCATCACCAGCGGCAGATTTTGACGAGAGTAAAATCAGTTTGGACAATGTATTGGTAAAAAACCGGGAAGCTACTTTTTATGCCAAAGCATCGGGAAATTCTATGATTGGTGCCGGTATTGACGATGACGACATTATGGTTATCGACAGAAGTCTCGAGCCACGCGATGGCAAAATAGCAATTTGTTTTGTCGATGGAGAATTTACGGTAAAACGCATTAAAATTAAAAAGGATGGTATTTATCTTATGCCCGAGAACTCAGCTTTTGAACCCATCAAAGTAACCGAAAATAACGAATTGATTATTTGGGGCATTGTTACGTATGTGATTAAAAGCGTTTGAAATAAAAAAGAGCGACATTATCCTATTACTCTTTTTGTTGCTCCTACTATTGAAGAAATTTACAAATTTGATAAGATGATTACTTATTCAATCCTCTTAAAATTTTGGAATTAAAGGGTTAACACCGCGAAGGGATTAATGTTGAATTACAATTTATAGTCAATTAACTCAACAACAACTTCATTACGTCTATTCATAACTTCAAACGGAGGGTTATACCCTAGAAAAGTAAATTTATTGATATAATCTAATTTTTCTTTGACTAATTCATTCATTAAAATAGACTTATATTTTTCAATCTTTTCATCATCTGCCCATCCATCAAAGCGAATGGCGGCAATAATTTTTTCTTCCTGTTTTTCAAAAACTATTTTAGGATTTTTAGGATTTGGTAAATTTTTCAAATTATAGTTTTTTGGAACCATAAACATCATTTTAGAAGTATCGCCTAATTCCATAACTACAGGTGAAGTCATGGCGATTTTTTCTTTGGTTTCATTAGCTCCAAATATATACCCTGCCAATATACCAAAACCTTCACTTGAGCTTTCTTTGTAACCTTTCTTGTTGA
>CANJWG010000053.1 GCA_947478365.1 Flavobacteriaceae bacterium
AATTACTTTTGGAGAGTTGTGATTGTCTCCAATTGGATTGTCTATAATGACCAAATTATCTCCAAAAAGATTATCCGGAATGATGATGGGGATGTGGTTTTTAGCAAGTGCCTATGGACAATATGCAGCTGGTTTATTAGGGGCTGGGATGTCTTCTCCGGACGAAAATGCTTCATTGCCTTCAAAACTAGAAGGATATACACACGGCTATTATCAACTGGCTATTTATGCACTTATTGCTGGACTAGTTTTAATACTGATTTCGCCTTTAGTTAAAAAATTAATGCAAGAAGTAAAATAATTTATGAGTCAAAATTCAACAGATCAGTTTTTTAAAAACAATGTTCTAGGGCATCCTGCGGGATTATTTGTTTTGTTTTTTACAGAAATGTGGGAACGATTTTCATTCTATGGAATGCGCTCCTTATTAATTTTATTTTTAACATCATCATTAACGGATGGTGGTTGGGCTTGGACAAGAGAAAACGCTTCGGCTTTATTTGGTTCATACGTTGGTTTAGTTTATTTGTCAACGATGCTTGGAGGCTACTTTGCAGATAAAGTTATTGGTTTTCGATGGGCAGTTATGCTCGGTGCCTTCTTAATGACTTTGGGTCATGCAGCCATGGCTGTTGAAACCCATTTTTCAATATACTTAGGTTTGGTCTTACTAGTTTTCGGTAACGGATTTTTCAAACCAAATATGGTTTCTATTATTTCTGAAATGTATAAAGACCGCCCGGAGAAAAAAGATGGTGCCTACACTTTGTTTTATATGGGTGTTAATGCTGGTGCTTTTTTCGGGATATTATTATGTGGCTATTTAGGTGAAAAAGTAGGCTGGGGTTATGGTTTTGGTTTGGCCGGAATATTTATGTTTTTCGGAATGATACAGTTTTGGTTATCCCAAAGTATTTTTGGTGATATTGGATTGAAACCAAATAAAGAAAGTAAAGCAAAACAGGAAGCTTCAGATAATGATAAAAGAAATCCATTTACTTTATGGCAACTTATTGTAATAGCAGTTTCGGTTATTTTGGGATTACTTTGGATAATAAATGCACCTGCTTCAAAAATATCAGAAGGCAAAATTGATGTTTTCGGCTTTCTAGGAAGTAACGGAAATGCAATCGCTATTTTGACTGCTTTAGTATTGTTTATTATTTTACTTATTTATCGATTTACACAATATTCCAAAATCACTCGCGAAAAATTAATGGCTGTTACTTTTTTTGCTTTCCTGGCCATTTTCTTTTGGGCCATATTTGAGCAGTCACCTAATAGTTTAACCATTTTTGCAAAAGATTATACCAACAGAGTTTTAGAAGGAAGTTGGAGCACGATATTCTTAATAGTAAATTCATTAATCACGATTTTACCGTTAGCAATTATTACGTGGTTGATGTTAAAAATGTTTAAGCAGACTTTCAAAAATTATGCTGTAGCTAATATTATTTTAAGTTTAAGTTTTGTAATTATTTGGAGTATTGCTATTTGGATGCTAGTAAAAGATTACTATACAGCTGGAGTTTTATCATTATCTGATAGCACACTTGATTTATTAAAAATCGATAAAGTTACTTCTCCACTAACCGAAGTCCCAGCTACATGGTTTTCAACTTTAAACTCTTTATTTATTATTTCCTTAGCACCATTGTTTTCTAAATGGTGGGAAAGTAAATACAATCCGACAGCTAATATAAAATATGGAATTGGGATGTTATTTCTCGGGTTGGGAATGGCTTGTGTAGCAATTGGCGCAAGCGGAATTGAACCCGGTGCTAAAACGGCATCTGTAAGTATGATTTGGCTAATGTTAGTGTATCTTTTTTATACTATGGGCGAATTATGTATTTCTCCAGTTGGGTTGTCTTATGTTAGTAAATTAGTACCTGCCAGAATGATTGCATTTATGTTTGGGGTTTGGTATTTGGCAGTGGCTATTGGAATGAAAGGCGCAGGAGTTTTTGGAGAAAATATTGATAAAATTGCCGACGAACATGGATTAAGTTATTTCTTTTGGCTTTTGACAATAATTTCTGTAACAATGGCATTATTATCGATAGTAATGTCGCCAATTATTAAAAAATTAATGCACGGTGTCAGATAGATGGCGTTTATTTGGCAATCTTTTTGTTATATTTGAAAAAAATTTAGAACAATGAAAAAAATAGCAATTACTTTATTTCTAATCTTGGGTTCCTTAACAATACAAGCGCAAGAGTTAACATGGCAAACAGATATGAACAAAGCTTTGGAGATTTCAAAAAAATCTAAAAAACCATTGTTTTTATTTTTTACAGGAAGCGATTGGTGCGGATGGTGTATTCGTTTGCAAAAAGAAGTTTTTAAAACTCCTGAATTTGAAAAATGGGCTAAAAATAATGTTGTACTTGTAGAGCTGGATTTTCCAAGACGAACTCCACAAGATCCAGTAATTCAAAGGCAAAATGCAGAATTACAACAAACTTTTGCAGTAGAAGGGTATCCAACCGTTTGGTTTGTTAATGCAAGCAAAAAAGATGGAAAAATTAACCTTGAAAAATTAGGAAGTACGGGGTATCTTGCTGGTGGACCAGCTGCATGGTTAGCTAATGCAAATCAAATTTTGGCTAATAAGAAACAATAATTTTCCTTAATATTAAATCTTATAAAATCCCTTTTCATTAGTATTGTGAAAAGGGATTTTTTCTTTGCTGCATGTTGCCTCCCAAATTTTGGCATAAGTTTTATAATTCGAACCATCAACCACAACTTGCTTTGGTTTCCATTTACTAAAAAGTCGATCAAGATTTAGTTTTGGCGAGTTGGTTATGATAACAATATCTGGCTTTTTATCTTCAAGATAGACATTACATCTGTCAATTATAAGTATTTTTTTATTTTTAAAATAAAGTAGATTTTCAATATTCCTCTTTTCTTTTATTATACAAAAATTTCCAACTAAATAGGATTGAACAAGCAAATTAGAATTCAGATTTTTTAGAATACTATCGTTGCTATAAACGGTAACAGCATTTCCAATTCTTTCAGTAATGATTGTATTTTTTCGGTAATTAAAAATGATTAATTCTCTATTGTTAAGCGTTTCCTTTTTTTGAACAATAAATATTATTTGCATCAGAATAATACTAATGAATGCTACTGTTAATCTCTTAAAAGTTTGCCTTTTAATCCAAAGAATGATTAGAATAATTACCAAATAGGAACTCAAAAACATTGCTGTTGAAAATGAAATATTTCTGAAAACAAATACATCAAAAGAAGCAATCCAATGAATAATACCATTAAGCAAGTATATTAAAAGCGCTATTGATTTTGCAATGAATTCAGGAACTGTATGAAATGTAGCAATTAGAATTGCTAATACGCCAACTGCCATGATGATTCCGAGTAAAGGCAGAATGAGTAAATTAGTCACAAAAAACATACCGGGAAATTGATGAAAATAATAAATACTCAACGGCATAGCGCCAATTTGTGCTGCAAAAGAAACAGTGACAATATCCCAAAAGTACTTTATAATTTTATTTTTTGGGTGCCAAATATTTGATAAAATAGGCTGTAACCAAAGTATAAAAAACAAGGCAAGATAGCTCAATTGAAATCCGACATCAAACAAAAAGGAAGGTTTAAAAAGCAAAATCAACAGCATAGAAACTAGTAATGTATGGTAAATATTTACTGTTCTTCTTAAATGTACTCCAATGGCAAGAAAAGAAAACATAGTTACAGAACGAACTATTGAAGGTGATAAACCAGCCAAAATGGCAAAAGACCAAAGTGACAGTATGATGATTATTAATTTCAATAAAGATCCTTTTCTGGAGTTGCTAATTGGTTTTAGTAAAAAAGTAATAAAAAGCAAAATGAAACCAACATGCAATCCTGAAACTGACAGAACATGAACAGCACCAGCATATTGATAATCCTTTAAAACTTCGGGGGAAATGTCTTGTTGCTGACCAAGAATTAACGCATTTAGCACATTTAATTCTTCTTTTGAAATAGCAGATTGTTCTAAGTTTGAAATTATAGTTTCTCTAAAATTTGAGAAACCCGCCCACAAACCTGCTTCGTAATTTGTAATTTTTATTTGATTTGGTTTTGTATATACTTGCGCATATATTTCTTGATTTTCAAGGTATTTGCCATAATCAAACAAGTTTGGATTTAACGGATTTTTGTTTTTAAAAACGATTCCAATTACTTCTAAACGAGAACCGATTTTCAGATTCTTAATAGTAGCTTCTTTTGTAATATTGAGAATAACTTTCCCAAAACTTCTTTCACTATCAAGATTTTTTACGGCAGTAATATATCGTTTGTTTTTTTGAGTGCTTTTTAGCTTTTCAACCAATAGCAAATCTAGGATATGAACTTTTTCATAATCGGTTATTTGATTGGTATAATGATAGGGATTTGCGTTTTCTTTATGGATTAACGCTGTTGAAATTCCAACAAAAAGAGATACAAGAAAAACAAAACTTCCGAAAATAATTTTGTGAAATTTATTTTTTTGACTGTAAATATAAGATACAAATAAAGCAATAAGGCCAAATACCAAACTACAAAACACAAAACCTGAATTTGGATAAATAATCCGATACAACAGTATTCCAAATAGGAAACCAATAAAAATTTTTGCTAAAGGGAATTGTAAGATTTTCACATAATAAAATTACATAAAAATTCAATTAATGAAAGAAAATTATTCTATTATTCTATTTATTTGTTTAAAAGTTCTTTCGTAATACGATTCTTTTAAAGAAGATATAATAACACCGTTTTGTGTTGACGAATGAATAAATTTAATCTCTTCGCCATTTATGTCTACAATCATTCCTACATGGTTTATTCGTCTCTGCCCGCGATTGATGAAGAAAATAAGATCGCCTTTTTTGGCTTTTCCCGGGTCAATTTGTGTTCCTACTTCTGCCATTTCATTTGAAGAACGAGGCAGCGCAATGTCGAATTTTTTAAATGTGGAAAATATTAAACCAGAACAATCAAAACCATCAGGCGATGTTCCGCCAGCACGATAATTTACACCTAAATTATCAGACGCACTATTAATTAGTTGTTCTATTAAATAATTAGAATCTTCATTATTTATAAGAATATCTGACGCATTATGGTCATATATTTTTATAGTTTCTCTTTGATTTACAGAAGGAGTAACCTGTTTAGCTACAAAATCTTTTTTATTATTTTTCTTTTTAACGTTACTGTTTTGTGCTAAAACAGGTTCGCTATAAATACCTTTTTTTACAGCAACTTCCTTGGAAGTTATGATACTTGACGTTGGTTTACAAGCCGTAAACATTAAGAGAATTGATAGTATTAAAAGAGGATATTTCAAGAAAATATTTTTGGCGAATTTAAAATATTGAAACCAAATATAAAAACTACTTCAAATCATTTAGGATTAATTTAGCAGTTTTTTCACTGGCACCAATCCCTCCAAGTTTAGATTCTAAATCATCATATTTTTTTAATATAGCTTTCCTATGATTTTTATCTAACAATTTAGATAGTTCTTGCTTTAAATTTTTAGAGTTAAATTTATCCTGAATAAGTTCAGTCACAACTTCTTCATCCATAATCAAATTGACTAACGAAATATACTTTAAAGTAATAATCCTTTTTGCAATTTGATAGGAAACCCAACTTCCTTTATAACAAACTACTTCCGGGACTTTGAATAAAGCAGTCTCAAGAGTTGCCGTTCCAGAAGTCACCAAAGCAGCGGTTGCAATGCTTAGTAAATCGTAAGTTTTATTCGAAATAAATTTTACATTTTTTTTAGTTAGAAATGGCTTGTAAAATTGATATTCCTGACTAGGCGCACCGGCAATTACAAATTGATATTCAGGAAAATCTGTCACTATGCTCAACATAACACTAAGCATTTTTGAGATTTCTTGTTTTCGGCTTCCCGGAAGAATGGCAATAATTGGTTTTTCGTCTAAATCATTCTCTTTACGAAAAGTAACTTCATCTGTTTTAACACGATTATGAATGGCATCAATTAAGGGATGCCCAACAAAATCAACCGGAAATTGATGTTTAACTTCAAAGAAATCTTTTTCAAAAGGAAGAATCACAAACAGTTTGTCGAAGTCTCTTTTTACGGCTTTGATACGATTTTCTTTCCATGCCCAAATTTGGGGTGCTATATAATAATGAGTTTTGATGCCTCTTAATTTTGCCCATTTTGCAATACGCATATTGAAGCCTGGATAATCAATAAAAATAATCACATCTGGATTGAATTTTTCAATATCTGATTTACAAATTTTGATGTTATTAAGAATAGTATTCAAATTCATTACCACTTCTGCAAAACCCATAAATGCTAGTTCACTATAATGTTTTACTATAGTCCCGCCAACATTTAGCATCAAATCTCCACCCCAAAATCTAATATCGGCAACAGGATCTTCTTTGTAAAGTGCTTTCATCAAATTGGAACCGTGTAAATCGCCCGAAGCTTCGCCTGCAATGATGTAATATTTCATATGAAGTAATTATTGATTTTTTGCAAAAACTTTTGTAGTTGCGATTTCATAAATTCCAAGTGTTAAGTTGGGCAATTGCATGATATGCCGTTAAATCAAACTGTACTGGAACTATAGAAATGTATCCGTTTGCCAAAGCCCATTCATCAGTATCTTCACCCTTGTCTTGATTGACAAATTCTCCAGTTAACCAATAATAATCTTTTCCATAGGGTGTTTTCCGTTTGTCAAATTTCTCCATCCAAATGGCTTTTGCCTGACGGCAAATTTTAATTCCTTTAATTTCTTCAAATTTTAGTTTAGGGAAATTAACGTTTAAAACAGTTCCTTCTGATAGTTTTTTTTCTAAAACTTCTAAAGCAATTTTTTTGACAAAAGGTTTAATTTGTTCAAAATCGGCATTCCAATCATAATCTAACAAAGAGAAACCAATAGCAGGAATTCCTTCGATTCCTGCTTCTACTGCTGCGCTCATCGTTCCGGAATAAATAACATTAATCGAAGAATTTGAACCGTGATTAACACCTGACACACATAAATCTGGTTTTTTCTTTAAAATTTCATTTACTGCCAATTTTACACAATCTACTGGCGTTCCTGAGCAACTATATTCTGTAATGGCAGCATTTTTAGCTGAAATTTTATTTAAATATAAAGTGCTATTTATGGTAATTGCATGTCCCATGGCACTTTGTGGACTATCTGGAGCCACTACAGTGACTTCTCCAATTTCAGCCATAACTGCAATTAAAGCACGAATTCCCGGGGCATTTATGCCATCATCATTGGTAATTAAAATTGTAGGCTTGGAAATCATATTTTGAAATAATGTAAATAGAACAGTTTTTTGTGTATTATGTTCGGCAAAATTAAACTATTTTTAAGATTTGTATAGCTGCATTTTTATAACTTTGACCGAAGTTGCATAATATATGTCAAACCCTTTATCGATTTTAACAAAAAATTATCTAGACAAGAAAAACATAGCATTGTTTTTTGTTTACATTAGACTAATAATTAATGAATAAAATAATTCAATTTATGAAAAGGAATTATAAAGTACTCATGCTAATAATAGCGTTATGTATAGGCTTATGGAGTTTCATACCAAGAGAAAAATCTTCTGATCCAGAAAAAGATAAATTGTTAATAGAATTATTGACATTCGTTATTGAAAAAGGGCATTACAATCCGGCCGCTATCGATGATACTTTTTCAAAAGGTGTCTATAAGGATTATTTGAATGCATTAGATCCATCTAAGCGATTCTTTATGCAATCTGATATTGATGAGTTTTCCATATATGAAACTCAAATTGATGACCAAATCAAAAGTAAAGATTTGACCTTTTTTGATTTGACTTATACACGACTAATGCAAAGAATGGAAGAAAGTAAAGCGTATTATAAATTGGCTTTAGAAAATCCATTTGATTACAAAAAATTAGAGTCGATTAATACTGATTACGAGAAATTACCATTTTCTAAAAATAATCAGGAACTAAAAGAAAGATGGCGTTTACAAGTGAAATTATCTGCTTTATCATCGTTAGTGGAAAAACAAAAATTAGAAGAAGATTTAATAAAAGATAAGAGCAAAACTTTAGAAGAAAAGCTAAAAGAATATAGAGAGAATCAAGGGACTAAGCTCACACCAGAATCTGAAAAGAAATTTATTGCTGATTTTGAGAAAAGAAAAAATCAAGAGCCAAAAACATATGAACAACTTGAAAAAGAGACTAGGGAAAGTACACTAAACTCATTGAATGATAACTTTAGTTTTATAAAAGATTTGGACAGGGAAGATTGGTTTTCTATTTATGTAAATGCTATAGCTTCTCGTTTTGACCCACACACTTCTTATTTTGCGCCAAATGAAAAAGAGAAATTTGATGTGAGTATGAGTGGAAAGTTAGAAGGTATTGGAGCTCGTCTGCAAAAGAAAAATGATTTTACTGAAATTACAGAATTAATTTCTGGTGGTCCAGCTTGGAGAGGAAAAGAATTAGAGGCTGGAGATATTGTTTTAAAAGTTGCACAAGCTGATGGAGAACCTGTCGATGTTGTAGGTATGCGATTAGACGATGTTGTTAAAAAAATAAAAGGACCAAAAGGGACTGAAGTTCGTTTAACAGTCAAGAAAACAGATGGTTCTATAAAAGTTATTACAATTATTCGTGATCAAGTTGAAATAGAAGAAACCTACGTGAAGTCAAGCGTTGTAGTGAAAGATGGTTTCAAATACGGGATAATATATTTACCCAAATTCTATATTAATTTTGAAGATCAAAACAGCCGTGATGCCGGAAAAGATGTTGCCATAGAAGTAGAGCGTTTGAAAGCTGAAGGCGTTCAGGGTATCGTTATGGATGTCAGAGATAATGGGGGTGGTTCTTTAAAAACGGTGGTTGATATTGCCGGTTTATTTATTGATCAAGGACCAATTGTTCAAATTAAATCAGCAGCTGGGAAAAAAGAAGTGCTTTATGACAGAGATGCTAAAGTACAATGGGATGGACCATTAGTAGTTATGATTAACGAATTTTCCGCTTCGGCTTCAGAGATTTTAGCAGCAGCGATTCAAGACTATAAACGTGGAGTTATTATTGGAAGTAAACAGTCTTATGGAAAAGGGACGGTGCAAAATGTAATTGATTTGAATCAGTTTGTTCGCGGAAGCACTTACGGTGATTTAGGTGCTTTGAAAACAACAACCCAAAAGTTCTACAGAATTAATGGAGGCTCTACTCAATTAGAAGGAGTAAAAAGTGATGTTGCTATTCCGGATAGATATGCTTACCTAAAAATGGGTGAAAAAGACATTGACAATGCAATGCCATGGGACAAAATTGATGCTGCTGATTACAAGGTATGGGACAAACAAAATAACTTTGATTTAGCCATTGCAAAAAGTAAAGACAGAATGAATAACAATGTGCAATTAAATCTTATTGATGATAACGCAAAATGGTTGGACGAAAGAAACAAAGAAAACATTTATAGCTTAAACATTGATAAATTCAAAGCCGAACAAAAAGCTTTGGATGAACAAAACAAAAAATACAAACCAATTGTTGACTATAAAAATGCATTTGAATTTAAGTCACTCCCTTATGAAGTTGATGAAATAAGCAAAGATTCAGTTCTAAAAGAGAAACGCGAAAGATGGCATGAAAGTTTGTCCAAAGATATTTATGTCGAAGAAGCTATTCATATTCTAAATGATTTGCAATTGGAGAATAATAAAGGATTAACTTCAAAAGTTAAAAAAGATAAACAAGTGAAGTCATAACGACTTAATAAAAAAACCACCTTTTGGGTGGTTTTTTTATTGAAAAGTGTTAATTATAATTGACTACCATTCGTTCACTTTATTGGCATCCATTTTTAAGAAGATAAAAAGCAATATGGTAAAGCCCCATAGCCCAGAGCCACCATAGGAAAAAAATGGAAGCGGAACACCAATAGTTGGGAATATGCCTGCCACCATAGCAATATTTACAAAAAAGTGAATAAATAATATTGCCGCAACACAATAACCGTAAACTCGGCTAAATTTGGTTTTTTGCCTTTCGGCCAAATAGATTATCCGCATGATTAAACAAAGAAAAAGGCCTATTACAAAAAGGCATCCTAGAAATCCCCATTCTTCACCAACTGTTGTAAAAATATAATCAGTGTGTTGTTCTGGTACAAACCCCCCTTTTGTTTGCGTTCCTTCTAGGTAACCTTTGCCAAACCAACCACCAGAGCCAATTGCGATTTCTGATTGATTTGTGTTATAGCCAATACCTTTCATATCTACTTCTTTTCCAAGAAGAATATTAAATCGGTCTCTGTGATGTTGCTTAAACACATTAACAAAAACATAGTCTACAGAGAAAACGAAACCGCCAATCATTACAAATAGTAAGGCACTCAAAACCCAGTTTCTATTTATAATTCGACTTCTAAAGTAAATAAAAAGTATTACTGCTAAAGCGATTCCGGTTAATATTAAAGGTTTTATTATTAAGGCTAACACAAATAAAATTAATGCTATAAAACCTGTCCAAACATACCATGAAGGCAAACCTTCTCTGTATAAAACTAAAATGAAAACACTAAAAATTAAGGCACTACCAGGATCATGCGGTACAATTAGTAATATGGGTAAAAATACTATGCCAAGTGCTTGAATTTGCCTGTTCATGTCTTTAAGATTGACTTGAATATCGCTTAAATATTTTGCCAAAGCTAATGCAGTGGCTGCTTTAACAAACTCTGATGGTTGTATGCCAAAAGAACCAAAAGAGTACCAATTGGCCTGACCTTTTATGGTTTTTCCAAAAAGAAACAAACCAGCTAAAGAGAGCAATCCAATTACATAAATCACACTCGAAAATTTTTCGTAAAATTTTCCCTCAACAGATAGCACAACAAAAATTAAAGGAATCGTAAGTATGATAAACATAAATTGTTTACCATAGATTTGTGTGAAGTCAAAAATTGAAGTTTCTTCTGCAATGGAAGATAATGAAGAAGAATAGATATTAAGCCAACCCATTATTACTAATGTAATATAGATAACTACACTCATCCAATCCAAATTATTTGTTACACTTTGATTTTTCATTTTTTGAGAAATTAAGGTTTTAGAGTAGTTCTCTTTTTAATTTCAATGTCATCTTTTACAGTAACTTGAACTTTTTCCGGCATTGAAACTTTGTTAATTATCAAAGTGTCTTTTATGGGTTTGGCAATAAAACGGTTATATTCGGGTTGTAAGTCTTTTGCAAGAATTCTTGTTTCTAAATCTTTGCGTGTTATTTTATGTTTGATGTATTTTTCAATCATTAAACTGGCTATTGGTCCGGCTATAGTAGCTCCAAATCCCCCATTTTCTACTAATATAGCAATAGCAATTTTAGGATTATCTTTGGGAGCAAAAGCTACAAAAATAGAGTGATCTTTTAATTGTACTCGTTTGCCATTTACTTTAGTGAAATTTTCTGCTGTTCCTGTTTTTCCACAAATATCAATACCTTCAACATTTAAACCATGTGCTGTACCCAAATTATAAACATCAAATAATCCACTAATCATAGGTTCAAAATATTTTTTGTTAATAGTAGTTATGTGTTTAGTAGTGAATTTTTTATCAATAGTATGCCCTTTTATTTTTTTGATGATATGAGGCGTGTAATAATAACCACGATTGGCTACTGTCGCCATCATATTTGCTAATTGTACAGGTGTCATTAAAACTTCCCCTTGACCAATTGCATTTGAAACAATGGTTTTACTATCCC
>CANJWG010000054.1 GCA_947478365.1 Flavobacteriaceae bacterium
ACGTATATCATTATAGACGATGATAAAGGAAGTATCTTAAAAACTCAAGCCGTTGCTGAGCGATTTAAGAATCTTAGCTTTGTTGCTTCTGCGAATAATTACGACGATGGTCTTAACTTGATTCTGGAACACCAACCCCACTTAGTTTTTCTCGAGATTGACCCAACCGATAAAAAGAGTAATCTTTCTTTAGCACTGATTAATGAATTGTATCGTTATTTAAGAATTGTCCCCAAAATCATTGTTATTACTAACAAAAATGACTTGGCCTATGAAGCCTTACAGTATGAGGTCATTGATTATTTGCTAAAACCGGTGAATATAAATGATTTTAGAAAAGCCATTTTAAAGTTTGATCGCGCTATAAAATCAAATGTGCCTTACTCTGAAGAAAAAAATCCTGTGGCGACCTTTGAGGTTTTAGATGAAGCATTGGTTGAAGATATAGAAATAGCTGAAAATCCAGAGGTTACTTTGGGAACTCCTATAGTCTCGGGAGAAATGCAAAAACCGAAATCGCTGGTTATTTGTGTAAAATCGTATGGTGATTATCGTTATATTGATTCAGAGGATGTGCTTTATTTTGAGGCCGATAATAACTCTACCGATATCCATTTGAACAATGGCGAAATGATTACGGCTTTTAAAACCTTAAAGCATTTTGAAACCGTTTTACCACCAACACAATTCTTGCGCATTCACAACAGTTATATAATAAATGTAAACCAGGTATCAAGAATACATACCGGTAACACCGTTTGTTATATTAAAAACTCGACGACCAAACTTCCTTTCTCAAAATCTTATAAAGAGAACGTCGATTTAATTATTAGTAGGATAGCCTCCGGAAATTATTTGGAGATTTAGAAGAAAATTCGTAGTTTCGATAAAAATATTTTCATGGAACTACAGGTTTTGATGGTTGATGATCACCCACCTATTATTGAAGGATATAGATCTATTTTGGCTCATAATCCATTCGGTTACATATTAAACACTACTAAAGCGCATTCGTGCGAAGCAGCTTATAATCTTCTTTTTGAGGCAAAGCGTTCTTTTGATATTGTTTTTTTAGATATGACTTTACCACCTTATTCTGAAAAAAATATTAACACAGGAGACGATCTAGTTCCAATTGTTAGAAAACGGCATCCCAATGCTAAAATAGTCATTCTTACTTCTCATTACGAGTCTATAGTTCTTTTTAAAATTATAAAAGAACATAATCCAGAGGGCATTTTAATAAAAAGTGATTTTCATGCTCAAGATTTAATCAAAGCATTCGATGTTATTGTCAAAGGAGGCACCTATTATACTGAAACAGTAATAAATCAACAAAAATCTTGGGGAGAAAAGAATAAGGTTATGGATAGTTACAACCGACAAATTCTTTCTTTACTTGCCCAAGGGGTAAAAACTAAAAGCTTTCCTGACATGCTTCATCTTTCTAAAAGTGCTATTGATAAAAGAAAAGCAATGATCAAACAACTTCTGGGAATTGATAAAGGGAACGATGAAGATATTCTTAAAGAAGCTAGAAAGCAAGGGCTTATTTAGAATTCACCTAAAATCTTTAAAACCCACACCTTACTTTTTATTTTTTGAAGGTCATTTATGAAATCATAAATGTACACTTTTTGTGTATTCTATTATGAAATTAAGAATTTACTTTTACAATATTAAAATCAAACAATAGTAATTTAAAATGATTATTAGGTAGTTTTAAGTGGCTTGCCACCACACTAGTGACACGATACGAAGAATGCTTTTCTAGTTCTTTGTATAAGAAATGTACAAAGAAAATCAACTGTTTATTTTAGAGGTTTGTTATTAAACAGTTATACGACTAAACCAACCAAAAAAGCAGCCCAACCTTTATAATGTTTTGACGACACAAAGCTGGACTGCAATAATTAAAATTATATATACAAATTTATGAAAAATTTATTATTGGGCTTAGTAGCCACTGTTTTATTTGCGTTTAATGCAAATGCTCAAAAAATAACACAAGAAAGTGTAAGATTGCAACTAGCAAAAGGAATGTCAGATTTAACAGTTTCATTAAAACCTGCATTTGACAAAACTACCAATGTTGACGATTTTAAGAAAACAATCGCGGGTTCCTGGTATTCTAAAATTACAAAAGAAGGAAATGATTTATTAAATGCATCCTACAAGTTACTTTCTAGTAAAACCTCTCCAGAAGAAATTTTAAAGAATTATAATGGCAAAGAAATGGCTGCTGCGGCGCTATATGTCGATAATCTATCCAAAAAAGGAATAAAAACTGATGGCAGTGAATTATTTGGAGGAAAAACAGGCGATTTTAATCCTTACGCGAGTACGGTAACAGCTAAATGCAGGTGGTATCAGTTAAGTTGTTGGATTAAAGAGATTTTTGGAGATGCTGGAGGAGAGGCTATTTTAGATGTAATTGTAAGAGTATTAACTATTCTTATAGCAAGCCTTTAATTATTAATTTTAACCCGTTGGCTGTAATTATTTTTAATTGCTAATTTATACTAAATTGTCACATTGAGCTACGCTTGTACTGACGAAGGAAGTATCGAAATGTATCCTTTTTAATGTCTTCGACAAGCTCAGACAGACATTTTTGTTCTAATTGAATATAAATTTCCAGCAAAAAATCTATTAATAAAAGATATTGATTAATTACACCCAACGGGTTAATTTTAATAGTAACTAATCAATGGTGAATACTAAAAAAATATGCACCATTTATTTAATCCGAAACAGATATGAAAAAAATTAAAATTTTAATTTATTTAGCCTTATTTGGGTTATCAAGTTGTACTAGTTTTAAAGTTAATCTGGCATTTAAATTAATAGGAGTTTACGATGAAAATGTAAAATTATCTAAAGTTACTAATGAAGATAAAGAAGTTATTTTCATTCCTATGCATCATATAGGTACTGCACTTTTTTATGATGATGTTAAAGTGAAAATAGATTCCCTTAAAAAGATTGGCTATTTTTTTTATACAGAAGAGGTTAAAGGGAGTAAAAAAGATTCTATAACTGTAAGGAAATCAATTAAATTAACCGGGATCCCTTTTAGTAGGAATAATGCAGGTTACAAACATTTTTTCGATTCAATTTACAATGGTAAAGTAAAGTTTAAAAAGGAAATTTTTGACCAACCTTCTCCCGCCAAATTTGATTTAGATGAATCAAGCAGTAAAACGGTAGATGTAACTTTGAAAGAAATGATCGATTATTATGAAAGTAAGTATGGTGAAATAAAATTAGAACCTTGTGATTTTGAAAAAAGTTATTATGAAAAATCAAATTGTAAATGTAAACCAGTAGAAAAAAAAGTTAAGGATGATGTTTATCTAAACTTTAGAAATAAAAATATTATAAAAACTCTTTTAAATGATAATCATAAAAAAGTTGCTATTATATATGGTGCTGAACATTTCAAAGGAATCCGCGAAGAATTGTTAAAACAAGGATTTAAATAGTGACTTATTTGTATTAGCAAATTAATTGAAAGAATATTTGCGAATAAAAAACTCGCAGACAAGAATACTTTCTAAGAAATGGAAAGATACAAGAGCAAAAAAAGTCAGTTTTAAACCAATCTAAAAGCAGCAAGCCTATATAATGTTTTGACGACGCATGGCTGGACTGCAATAATTAAAATTATAACCAATATGAAAAACTTATTATTTGGCTTAATTGCCATTGTCACATTTATATTTAATGGAATCGCACAAGAAAAAAGCGATGCAATTCAAAAAGTAGAATTCAAGAATGCTTCATTAATTACAACATGTAAAAAAGAAATTACAGAATATAAATTTTTATCTCTAACAGAACTAAATGAAGAGGTAGATCAAATTATTCAAGAATTAGATTTGAGCAATTTTCCAAAAACAAAACAGAACGCTTGCGAAGTAACAGTTGAAATCAAAGTTGAAGTTGCAATTGGAGCTGCCAAAGGATTAATGTCCGGATTGATAACGGTAAACTGTGTTGACTCTGAAACAGTTGCCAAGCGGCTCAAAGAAATGATACTTGCAGCAGTAATGGGTTAATTAAAAAAAATAAAGTAATGAAACATATAATTCTGTTTACAACACTATTTATTAGTCAATTGTTGTTTTCTCAAGCAAACATTACTAATGTTATTAAAGGAGGAGAACTACTATTAAGCGGTTTATCAGTGCTGAAAGCAAGTAAATCCAATGCTAAAAAGGACAATAAGTTTATCGAAAGTGTTTGTGTAAAAAACAAACTTTCAGATAAAATCACTTTTAGAATTTTTGGAAGAAATGAGCAAGAAGAGGAAGTTAAAAGAGAACTCGTTATACCAAAAGAAGGAAAAGAATACCTTTATATTTTGCCCAAAGGGATTTATACTTATGAAATTGTTTTGACCAATAAAGAAATTTATAAAAAAGGAGAATATAAATTTGAAGATGATGTGGTCATAATTGTCAAAGAAGAGTAATTAGATTGTTCGTTTTTTTCAAAATTTTGTAAAATGTACACTTTTAGTGTACCTAAATGCCAAAACAACAAATTATTTTTGCTATATCAAATTCAAACAGTCTTTTATGTTTATTTATAAAGTGATTTATGATAAAGTAGAAACAGGTTTGAAAGCGATACATTATTAAATTGTGGTAGAATTGGGTCCCGGTTTTTTAAATTGGGGCTCAATTTGTTTTAAGATATTGGCTTTATGAATAAAAGATCTATTTTTTGGACAATAATTTTGTTGGTTTCTTTATATGGTTGTAATACTAAAACTGTAGATAAAGAAACTCAAGATAGGAATGATTCTATTCAAAAATATCTTGATTTGGCAGGGAATAATTCTTTGGATTCAAAACTTAGAAATAAGTATAACAGCAAGGCCTTTTCACTAGTTGATTTAAGTAAGAATGATACTTTAACTAGGTTTTATATAAACACTATTTCTTATAATTATTTTGATACAAATGATTGGCTCGATTATAAAAAAACAGAAAAAATTCATTTCCAAATAAGTACAGTTGCAGAAGACACTCTTAATTTGGCAAGATTTTATAGGTATAAAGGAGGATATTATAGAAAAAATAATGTCTATGATAGTGCATATTATTATTATATCAAAGCAGAAAAATTTTATAAAAAAACAAATGATCAATATGGTTTAGCAAAGGTATATGAATATAAAAGTTTAATTGAATTTTATAAAGATGATTATTTAGGGGCTGATTTATCAGCACAAAAAGCTTTAAATTATTATAAAACAACAATTCTTATAAAAAATCAATTTGATCTTCTATTAATCATCGGAAATTCAGCACACAATCTAAAAAATTACAAAAAAGCAATTAATACTTTTAATTTAGCAATGTCATTAGCTAAAAAGTATAATATAAAAAATAGTGAAATTCATTGTATAGGAACTTGTTTAAATAATATGGGCAATGTATACAGAGAGCAGAAAAAATTCAATAAAGCAATGTATTATTTTAACTCAGCACTAAAAGAAAAGAGTTTAATAAAAAAGGACCCAGTATTATTAGGTTTTATATTAAATAATTTATCTGATTGTAAATTGCATCTAAAAGATTATTCTGGATTGCCCAATTTGTTGTTTAAATCTATTGAATTGCTTAGTAATAGTGAAGAAGGAATAAAAGAATCTACTTTAAGTTATATTTATCTTTCCAATTATTATGATAGAATTAAAGACAGTTTGAAAGCACTATTATATGCAGACAAAGCAATAAAAATTGCCAAAAAGGCTAATTCCCCATACTACTATCTTACAGCTTTAAGTAACGCAGGAAGTGTTGATCACAAAAAAGCACCTTATTATATTAAAGAATATCATAAAAAAAGTGACAGTTTACGGTTTATGGAACGAAAATCCAGAAATCAGTATTATATAATTCAACATGAAACGAACGAAATCTCCCAAGAAAAAGCAACTGCGATTAAACAAAAGTGGATTGTCGTAACTATTGCAGGAGTTGTTATATTAATTATTGCATTACTATTAATTATTACCTTACAACGCTACAAACAAAATAGAATGCAATTTCAACAATCACAACTAAAGGCTAATCAAGAAATCTATGATTTGATGTTTACTCAAAAAACGAAAGAAGATAGCGCAAGGCAAAGTGAGAAAAAAAGAATCGCAATAGAGTTACATGATGGAGTTTTGAACAGATTGGCTTCTACTAGGTTTAATCTTAATATACTTTCATACCAAAAAGACGAAGAAACGATAAACAAGTGTTTAATCCACATTGAAGAGATATATGAAATTGAAAAAGAAATTCGAAATATTGCTCATGATTTGAATACAGAGATTTTTAACACAAATAATAGTTTTATATTCTTGTTAAATAATTTTGTAGTTACGCAAAACCAAACAACTAATTCAAATTTTACAATCGAAACAGATTCGAATATTGATTGGAGTTTTATTTCGAGTGAGATAAAAATGAATTTATACCGTATTATTCAAGAAGCATGTCATAATATTAACAAACATGCTCAAGCGACTAATGTTTTAATTAGTTTAGTTTTAGATAAAAACAATATTTGTCTTTCAATCACCGATAACGGAAAAGGATTTGACAGTAATGCCAACTTTGAAGGGATGGGTTTGAAAAATATAAAATATCGTGTGAAATCTCTCAAAGGAAAGTTAGTTATTAAATCAAATAATAATAACACTTCTATAAATATTTCTATTCCTTATAACAATTTAGTTTAGTACTTTATTCTTTTCTTCCTTCTAACAAAACGAGTAAGTTATGTTTTTATAGTATTAACCCGTTGGGTGTAATTGTTTTTTATGGCAAATTTATACTAGATTGTCACATTGAGCCTGTCGAAATGTATCCTTTTTAATGTCTTCGACAAGCTCAGACAGACATTTTTGTTCTAATTGAATATAAATTTCCTGCAAAAAATCTATTAATAAAAGATTTTGATTAATTACACCCAACGGGTTAGTATTAATAATCTATTACACCCTGGAGTAATTAATAAATTGTGTTAAAAAATTATTTTTTGATTTTAAATTTAGCATCTTCAACCCTCCGCTATTTCATAGCAGGCAAAGTTCAGAGCGAAAAACCACTTTAAATTGATTAATAAAAACTAGTTTCACCCTCAACGGGTCAATCTATCGTTTTTTTGGAGTTAACCTACTCAGAATTTCAGGTCACTACTTTAGAACGAATTCTACGAAAGCCAATAATGACAAGCATTTTGGTAAAAAAGGCAAAATTTTTAAAAACCATCCACTCGGATTTGGGTATCGTACACTATCAAACGATGCCATTCTACCATAAACACCACTATTCTTAAGGATTGACAGAGACATCCTTTTTAGTTTTACATCGTGAAAGTGTCTCATGCCCTCAAATCAATTAAATGGGTCACACATTAAAAACGAATTAAAACATTAATAACATAAAGTCTCAAATTATGAAAAAATTAGCAACAACATTCGGATTATTAGCATTAATGCTTATCGTCACGTCTTTTACAACTCCCTCTGAAATTGGCGGAAGAGGACAAGTTGGAACAGGTAATTATGAAATTGGCGGAAGAGGTCAAGTAGGAACTGGTAATTATGATATTGGCGGAAGAGGTCAAGTAGGAACAGGTAATTATGAAATTGGCGGAAGAGGACAAGTAGGAACTGGTAATTAATTCCAATAAAGATTTTTAATAAATTTAAAGAAAACTAGTGAAAATTTTCACTAGTTTTTTTTATATATATTTGTTAAAATTTTTTTTGCTTTGAGAAAATTTCATCTTTTTATATTCTTAACTGTCTTTTTATTTAATTGTAATAATCATGAGGAAAAAACTTCAAAAGACAATTATATTCAGAAGACAAAGAGTTATTTAAAAAAAATAGATGCTACTAATTCCGATGAAGAAGCTTTAAAATTAAATGATACGGCATATATAATTCTTGACAACGCAAAAAACTCTTCAGATAAAAGAAATAACTTAAATCAAATAATTGACAATTATTTTGCATTAGGGGAATGGAGGAAATATAAGATATCTTCTCAAAAATTACTCAAACTTTCTGAATCGTCTGGAGATAGTATTCTTATTGCTAAATCTCATAGATACCTTGGAAACTATTACTATAACGAAAACGTTCTTGATAGTTCGTTTTATCATTATGTTAAATCAGAAAAGATATACAAAAATGTTAATGATATAGATTATGGGATTGTTCTACTAAAAAAGGGAGTCGTTCAATTAAACGCCAATGATTTTTTGGGAGCCGATCTTTCGCTAAGGAAAGCATATAGTATTTTAAATAAGACAGAGGACTATCAAAGGATTTATGCAACTTTAGTTAGCCTCGGTTCAGTTTCTTCAGAATTAAAAGAATACAGTAGGGCAATTTTTTATTATCAAAAAGCGTTGGAGAATATCAAAATTGGTAATCTTCAGACGAGTGAACAACAGGAAGCAAATAGTTTAAATAATCTTGGACTGGTTTATAGTGATTTAAAAGATTATAAGAAAGCAATCGCTTCTTATAAAAAAGCGTTGTCTAACGATAAACTAAAAGATCAAAATCCAGAATTGTATTCTATAATTATTGATAATCTAGCCTATTCAGAATTCAAATCAAACAATTTCGCTAATCTCCCTGAACTATATTACAACTCACTCAAATATAAAAATAACCTCAAAAATAAGAGTTCAAAAGTCGTAGTATATATTCACTTATCCGAATATTTTTCGCAAGTTAAAGATACTTTGAAGGCTATTGAGTTTTCAAAGCAAGCAATTGAAGGCTCCAAAAAATCAAACATTCCTATTTTTAGAATTGCTTCTTTGAAACAAGCAGCGAACGTTGACAAAAGAAACTCAGCAAAATACTCTGATGAATATATTAGAATTAGTGATAGTTTACAAATTGCAGAACGAAATTCAAAGGATCTTTTTAGTAGAATTCAGTTTGAAACAAAGGAAATCATTCAACAAAATGATGACTTAGAAAACAGAAACAGAAACCTACTTTATTTTTTTGTTATAACCTTTATTTTAGTGGCCTTATTATTTGTAGTAAGAGCCCAACGTGCCCGAACGCGAGAGTTATTGTATAAACAAGCGCAGCAAAAAGCAAATGAGGAGATTTTTAATCTTATGATGTCACAACAATCTATAATAGACGAAAGTCGGAATAAAGAGAAAAAACGTTTGGCGCAAGACCTACACGACGGAGTATTAGGAAGAATGTTTGGGTTGCGTTTAAATTTGGATAGTTTAAATTCAAGTACTGATCCTGAAGCACCTCAAAAAAGAAATGAATTATTAAATGAGTTAAAAACTATTGAACAGGATATTCGTGAAATTTCACATGACCTGAATAGAGAGAAGTTAGTATTAATTAATAACTTTGTGTCGATAGTCCATAATTTATTAGAAGAACAGAAATCTTCACATGAAGCTGAAGTAACATTTCATATCGATACTTCTATTAACTGGGATAAAATTGGGAATGCTATCAAAATTAATATGTACCGTATTTTGCAGGAAGGGCTACAAAACATTAATAAATATGCCCTGGCCAAGAATATTACAGTAGAAATTAGCGGAAATACCGAGAATGTTTTTCTAAAAATAAATGACGACGGAATCGGATTTGATGTCAACAAAAAAAGTAAAGGAATCGGAATGCAAAATATGATTTCAAGAACAAATGACTGTCAGGGCATAATAGAAATCACCTCTAAAAAAGATAACGGGACCAGCATCATTATCACTATACCAATAGAAAGCAAACAGCTAATTCAAGAACAAGCATGACAAAATCAATGAACATATTAATAGTAGATGATCATCCTTTTATAATTCAAGCTTATAAAAATGCATTAGACAAGTATAGCCAACAAGGATATGAGTTTGATGTTGTACAAGCGAACAATTGTAAATCGGGATATGAAAATATTGTTGAATCAAAAAAATCTTTTGACGTAGCTTTTTTTGACATTAGTATGCCTGAATATGCTGAAAAAGGAATTTACTCTGGCGAAGACTTAGCAGTTTTAATGAAATCCGAAATGCCTGGTTGTAAAGTTATTCTATTAACAATGCATACAGAATTGCTTAAAATTAATAACATTATTAAAAATATAAATCCAAATGGGTTAATTATTAAAAACGATTTGACATTTGACGAATTGATTTTTGCTTTTGATAAAATCATTAATAATGAAAGTTATTACAGCCAAACAGTTATTAAATTAGTGGGTCAGGCCCAATATAACAACATAGAATTAGATGCTTTTGACAAACAAATATTGTTTCACTTGTCAAAAGGAGTAAAAACAAAAGATTTGCCTCAATATATTCCGCTTTCCCTTAGCGCCATTGAGAAACGCAAACTTAATGTCAGCGAAATATTAGAAGTGATAGGCGGAAGTGACATCGATTTAATTAATGAAGCCAAAACAAAAGGCGTCATTTAACGATTATGCGGGAAACCGATTCTTTAAAAAGTATCGTTTTTTCGGGGAATTATTCTTCATTCATGGCATCCCAACCACGTGCTTTCAGTGGGATTTTAGTATTGGCTCTAGTAATCAAATGTATTCCTTCACTTTCTTGTGTTAAATGTCCGATTACGGTAAAATTTGGATTGGCTTTTATTTTGTCAAAATCATCTAAAGTAATGGTAAATAGCAATTCGTAATCTTCTCCACCATTAATAGCAACCGTTGTTGAGTCAATATTAAATTCTTCGCAAACATTTATAAATTGAGGGTCTACCGGAATTTTTTCTTCATATAAATTACAGCCAACTTTACTTTGTTTGCAAATGTGTATTATTTCAGAAGACAAACCATCCGAAATATCAATCATCGAGGTTGGTTTTACTTCCAATTTGCTCAATAATTCTCTGATGTCGTGACGTGCTTCTGGTTTTAATTGACGTTCTATTAAATAAGTATACGCATCCAAGTCGGGTTGGTTGTTTGGGTTTACCTGAAACACTTGTTTCTCGCGCTCCAAAACTTGTAATCCCATATAAGCGGACCCCAAATCGCCAGTAACCACTAACAAATCGCCATCATTTGCGCCATTTCTATAAACAATCTCCTCTTCATTAGCTTCGCCAATCGCGGTAATAGAAATGATCAATCCTTTTTGTGAGGAAGTAGTATCGCCTCCAATAACATCTACATTATAAAATTTAGCTGCCAAAGCAATACCATCAAACAATTCTTCAAGAGCTTCCAGCGGAAAGCGATTTGAAACTGCAACAGAAACCGTAATTTGTGTTGGTTTTGCATTCATCGCACAAATATCGGACACATTTACAACAACTGCTTTGTAGCCCAAATGACGTAAGGGCATATAGGATAAATCAAAATGAACGCCTTCAATCAATAAATCCGTAGAAATAATAACTTTTTTGGCAGCAAAATCTAAAACAGCTGCATCATCACCAATTCCTTTTAAAGTCGATGGTTGTTTTACATCAAAATTTTTCGTCAAATGGTCAATCAAACCAAATTCTCCAAGTTGAGAAAGTGAAGTTCTTTGCGGCGTTTTATCTTCTAGCATAATTGTTGAATTTAGGTTGCAAAGTTACTGCTTTAATGCTAAACAAAAAACCCAACAACTTTCGTCATTGGGTTTGTCTATCATCTATTCTCTATTTTTTTATTC
>CANJWG010000055.1 GCA_947478365.1 Flavobacteriaceae bacterium
CTCCAAATGGTGCTATTCCTGAAGCTAATATTCCTGCTGGAGAATGGTATGTATATACACCAACACAAAATTACACTGTTACAGTAACTTCAAATATTTCTGCCAATACTCCAAGAAAAGATACTCGATTTCATGTTTACACAGGAAATTGTTCTTCTTTGACTTGTTATGCAGGTGATGATGATAGTGGAACAAGCCTTTCATCAGTTAGTGTTTTCAATGTTATTGCAGGAACGACTTATTACATTGCTTGGGACAACAGATGGTTAAATACAACTTCTAATACTGGATTTTCGTTTCAATTAATTGAAGGAGAATTTGTAGTTCCCCCACCTACTCCTGTTGTTTTTACTACCCAAACCATACCAACTATTAATAGTACTTACAATCTTTGTGTTGTTGACATGAATGGTGACAAAAAAGATGATATCGTCGGAGTTAGCTCAAACAACTTAAGAATTAATTATCAAGGTGAAACTTCAGGATCATTTACTACAACTGATTTCCCAATAACTGGAGCTACTTACATGCCTGGTTGGAGTATGGCGGCTGGAGATTATAATAAAGATGGATTTAATGATTTGGTACTTGGAAGTGGAAGTGGTCTTTCGATTTTAAAATCAAATAATACGGGGAGTGCTTATACAGGAATAACTCCCGGAGAATATATATTCTGTCAAAGAACAAATTTTGCTGATTTAAATAAAGACGGAAACTTAGATATTTTTTCTTGTCATGATGTTGCTCCAAATGTTTACTACTTGAATGATGGAAACGCTAATTTAACCTACTACCAATCAAACACAACAGCAGGGGCAATGAATTTAAGTACCGGTGGTGGAAATTATGCAACATTATTCACAGATTTTGATAATGACGGAGATACAGATGTATTTATCTCTAAGTGTTCTGGGCCGCCATGTCAACTTTTTAGATATGATGGAGGAAATAGAAATACCTATACAAATGTGTCTACATTAGCTGGAATAGATATAACTCCTATTCAAACCTGGTCTTCTGCAATTGCTGATTTTGATAACGATGGCGATATGGATATTATAATTACAGCAAGTTCTGGAACTCATAAATATTTTAGAAACAATTTTGAAACAACAAATACGCTAAGTGCTTTTACAAATATTACTTTAGGTTCTGGTTGGGATACAAATACTTCTACAAACATTGACAACATTGCTTATGATTTTGATAATGATGGATTTGTTGATGTACTTGGTGGTGGTGGAAAAATAATGTTTAATCAAAGAAATGGAACATTTGCTCCAGTTACTTATACAGGCATAACTGTTGGAGCTGTTGGAGATTTAAACAATGATGGTTTTCTTGATATCCAAAGTGGAAGTACTATTCGTTATGCTTTGCCAAATGGAAATAATTGGCTAAAAGTTGGATTAAACGGAATACAAAGTAATAGCAACGGAATTGGTGCTAGAATAGAAATATATGGTGCTTGGGGAAAACAAATAAGAGACATCAGAAGTGGTGAAGGATTTAAATATATGAGTTCTTTGAATGCACATTTCGGAATAGGTACTGCAACAACTATTAATCAAGTGATAATAAGATGGCCTTCTGGAATTATTGACTCATACAACAATGTTGCTCCAAATCAAAGACTCAATGTTGTTGAAGGCGCTACTTTAGGAACCAACTCATTTGAAAACTATGTGTTCACCATGTATCCTAATCCTGTAAAAAACATTATCAATATTTCAATAAACACTGCTAATCAGGTTGAATTCAGCTGTGCTGAAATTTATGACTTAACAGGAAGAAGAGTTCTAGCTACTTCGGTTCAAAATCAAAGTGTAAATGTAGATTTATTATCTAAAGGCACTTATATATTAAAACTTACAGACAGTAACAATAAAAACTACTGTCAAAAATTCATTAAAGAATAATTAACTTATTTAACAAAAAATGCCTCAAAAGTTTTTCACTTTTGGGGCATTTTGATTTTTAAATGCATCGAATTACTTAAATAGCCTTTTCCATCACAAAATCATCCATGACAAAACCGTTTCCAATATCTATAACTTCCTCATTGCTAATGGCAAAACCAATATTTTCATAAAACCGAATGGCTATATTTTTTTTATTTACATTCAAAATCAACCCTTTTTGATGACGCTCTTTGGCTTCATTAACAATAAAATTAATAAGCGATTTACCGATGCCTTTGCCTTGATGATTGATCAAAATATAAATTTTATGAATTTTTGTTTTGGGTTTTTTACCATGATTGAATTCATAGGAAGCAAAACCCAATACCGTTTCCTCTTCTTTTGCCAAAATAAAACGGTGCTTTTTTGTACTAGACTGCAGTTTCAATGACGAAACACTATACATCATTTCCATCATGTAATCCAGCTGTTCCTGACTCAAAATCGCACCATAAGCAATTGGCCATAGTGCTGCTGCAATGGTTCTGATGCTTGTGAAATTTTCGTCAGTGTTTCTTTGAATTACAATCATCCTATTTCCTAAATGCTTTTTCGTAATTTGAAATCCAATCTTCCACAGACACTTTAGCTGCCAATTCTCCAATAAAATCAAATGGAATATCATCCATTTTTTTAAATCTAATACAGCTTTTTCCCATATCAAGTTTGATTTTGACGTGTTTTGGATATTCGGAAACAAACCAAGATTCCAAATTTTTATTGGCATAAATTCCCATGTGATATAAGGCAATAAAATTCTTTTGGGAAGCCAAATTAATAAAAGGTAATGGCAATTTCGGATTACAATGATAACCAGACGGATAAATAGAATGAGGCACAACATAACCCAACATTCCGTAACTAATGACTTCTTCAAAGCCTTGGGGTAAATTTTCCTTTATAGCATTGCGAAGTTTTAACATGGCTTCTTTTCTATCTTCCGGTAATTCAGATAAATATTGTTCTGGAGTTGTAGCTTTTGATTGCATGGTTTAATGATTTGTATATCAAAAGTAGAAATAATTTTAATAGATTTACGTTTTGATTTTTGTAACTATTTTATATGTACAAAAGTCCGTTAAGAAAAGACAAAACTTGCTTGGATTGTAATTATGTTGAGCATCTTACTTTTAGCATTTATCGTATATACCTTTATCAATATCCATTAACAATATCATGATTAGAAAAACAATTGCATTATTACTTTTCTCGTTTGCATTTTTAAACTGTTCAAGCCAGAAAGCTGTTGTAGCGGTAAAACCTGTTGATCATTCAAAAAATAATTATATTGATATTATTTCTAGGAAAAGCCTAGAACAAAACCTTGAAATTATTGCATCCGATGAAATGGAAGGTCGTGATACCGGAAGTGAAGGTCAGAAAAAAGCAGGACGCTATATTATTGATTGGTATATAAGCCATGGTGTTCGTTTTCCGAAAGGAGCAACCAATTATTACCAACACATCCCAGCTGCTTTTTTAAATGCAAAATACAACGAAAACCTTCCCGATTCTGAGAATATTTGGGCATTTATAGAAGGTTCTGAAAAACCAGATGAATTCGTGATAATTTCAGCTCATTATGATCACGTAGGTATTAGGAAAGGAGAAATCTACAATGGTGCCGATGATGATGGCTCAGGAACAGTTGCTATTATGGAAATTGCCGCTGCATTTCAAAAAGCTAAAGATGAAGGTCATGGTCCTAAACGTTCCGTCTTAATTCTTCATATGACAGGCGAAGAACATGGTTTACATGGTTCTCGTTTTTATACACAAAATCCTTTATTCCCTTTGAAAAATACCATTGCCGATGTAAATATTGATATGATTGGCCGACGTGATCCGTTTCACGAAGATTCTAATAACTATATATATTTGATTGGCTCTGATTATTTATCAACCGATTTATTTAATGTATGCGAAGAGGTAAATAAGAAATATAACTTCTTATCAATAGATTATAAATACAATGATAAAAGCGATCCTAATCGTTACTATTACCGTTCCGACCATTATAATTTTGCCAAAAAAGGAATTCCAGTTGTTTTTCTTTTTGATGGAGAGCATACCGATTACCATAAGCCAACAGACGATGTAGGCAAAATAGAATTTGATGCCTTAGCTACAAGAACCATGTATGCTTTTGCCATTGCCTGGGAAATTGCCAATCGCGAAAAACGACTTGTTGTTGACAAAAAAGATGGTCAGTAAAAAGTAAAATTAAAACAAAAAAAGTCCTGATTTCTCAGGACTTTTGCGTTTCTGGGTGGCTGACCGGGTTCGAACCGGCGACCCTCGGCACCACAAACCAATACTCTAACCAGCTGAGCTACAACCACCATTTTTAATGAGTGCAAATATATATAATTCTTTTCTTTTGTCAAGAAAAAAAAATAAAAAGTTACTGTAAATCGCTTAAGCTATTAACAGCCAAATATCTTTCAACTGTGAAACCTTCAGCGTATTCTATACCTACTAATCGTCCGAAATCCTGTGAACGATAATGAATACTTTCCAAGAAGTTTTTAGTAGCAATCGGTGTTTCAGCTTCATTCGAATTTTCAGAATAAAACTGTGAGGAATAGGCCAAAATGCTATCTGTTTTTTTATCAATAAATCCAGTAATATCGACCACAAAATCAGGTTCAATGTTTTCCCATTGAATATAATGATAGACCCTTTTGGGACGCCAAGCTTCTTGCTTTTCTCCATCAAGAGTTGTTTCAATTTTTCTTAAACCAGAAAGAAAACAGGCATCGGAAACAAGTTTACTTGCTTTTCCGTGGTCAATATGCCGGTCACGAATAGCATTGCAAAGCACAATTTCCGGTTGATATTTTCGAATAATTTTTATAATTTGAAGTTGATGTGCTTCATCATTAACAAAAAAACCATCTCGCATATTCAGATTTTCACGAGCAGAAATTCCCAAAATATCAGAAGCAAGGGCCGATTCAGAATCTCTTATTTCCACTGAGCCACGAGTTCCCAATTCACCGCGAGTTAAATCGATAATACCAACCTTTTTTCCCAATGAAATTTCTTTGGCAATGGTACCACTACAACCTAACTCTACATCATCCGGATGTGCTCCAAAAGCTAGTATGTCTAGTTTCATATTTTTTAGTATAAGTTATTTAACTTCAAAATTATCAATTATCAATTATCAATTATCAATTATCAATTATCAATTATCAATTATCAATTATCAATTTATAATCTTTTTCATCGTCATAGATTTATTGACCGTTTCCATATATTCATTCACAGGATTACTTTCTTTTGTAATCCCGCAACCAACAAATAGACTTGCCTTATTTTTGATGATTTTCATACACCTTAAATTCACAAACAAATCGGTTTTCAAAGTTTTGAAAGTAACAAAATCAATATTCAGTTCACCTAAAAACCCTGAATAATATTCACGATTATAGCCTTCGTTTTGAAGTATGAATTTCTTTGCTTCCTGTTTAGGCAATCCGCAAACCGCCGAAGTGGGATGCAAAGCCAATATAATTTTTTTTATTGATTTCTTAGATTTCAATTGGGCTAAAATATCTGTTTTGATATGCCACAAATTTCCAGCTTTAACTGAATAAGGACTTGAAATTGTTATTTCTTTAGCCAAATCTTCCAAGCTATCTACAATAAAATCAGTTACTAATTGCTGTTCTATTTTCTCTTTATCGTTCCAAATAATAGTTGCAGAGCTTGTTGCTAACTGTGTTCCAGCAAGCGCTACTGTTTTTAAAGCATTACCATTCGTTTTTAAAAATTGTTCTGGTGTTGCGCCAAGCCAAGTGCCAATTTTTGGATGAAAAAAACAATACTTAAAAGCACTTGAATAAAGACTAATCATTTTATTCATAGTATTTTCAATATTAAAATCGGGATTGTCAATTTCCTCTTTTCTAGATAAAACTACTTTAGAAAACTTATTTTCATGGATAGCATCAACAGCTGAAGCTACTAAATCCTCAAAAAAATCGTTGCTAATGGGGCTATTTGTATTTAATGACTTCTTTTCAAAAAAATAATCGGTCGCACTCAAATATTCTACATACACATCGGCATGTTCCAAAGGAATAAAAGGAATTTCCTCAGCATCAAATGGTGCAAAAACAAACCCTTTTTCTTCAAAATTTTCTAGAAAATACAGATGATCATTCTTTTGAAACACACCAACAATCTTATCTGAATCAGGCTTACAAAACAACACAAAGGGCAATTGTTGTTCTTGATGTGTTTTGACTTTTATGAATAAATCAGTCATTATCTTCTTGGTAAAATCATATTGGTTAATTTACAAAGCGAAATTAATTTTCCTTCTTCATCGGTAATTTTTATTTCCCAAAGATGAATACTTCTCCCCTGATGTAAAATTTTTGCGGTACAAAACACTGTTCCTTCTCGTTTGCTTCTTAAATGATTTGCCGAAATTTCAATTCCTCGACTTTCCTGTTTCTCTGGATTTATAAACATAAGTGATGCGGCACTACCTACACTTTCAGCTAATGCTACTGTTGCTCCACCATGCAACAATCCCATGGGTTGATGCACTCTAGAGTTTACAGGCATTTTTGCAGTTAAAAAACCTTCTCCAGCATCGATATACTGAATTTCTAATGTTTCCATCAATGTGTTTCTTGACCAATCGTTACAAAGTTGAAGGATTTTATTTTTATCGAATGACATAGCTATTTTTTCTTTATATGATTAGACCTATTGGTCTTGGGCGTAAAAATACTATTTATTTAGCATTAGAAAAACAAATAGAAAAGTGCTTTAATGATATAAGATGCAATAAAACCTACTTTTTTACGTTATCTATAAAATAAAATAGCTGCCTGATTTTCAAATTTTCAAATCTTCACATTTTCAAATTAAACTTTAATACTTACATTTACCAAAATTCATACTGCAAATGCGTAAACTTATTTTTCTTTTTTTTGTTGGTTTAGCTATTACTTTTAGTTCTTGTCGTCAAGACTTTGTTTTTGAACCTAGTACAGGTGATTTAGTTTTTTCTAAAGATACTATTTATTTAGATACTGTTTTTGCTAATATTGGTTCTAGTACGTATACTTTGAAAGTCTATAACAAAAGCAGCAAAGATATCAAAATACCAACTATAAGGTTAGCTAAAGGCGTGGGGACAAAATACAGAATTACAGTTGACGGAATGACGGGCGATGAAAACAGGGTTTTCCGTGACGTAGAATTGCTGGCAAAAGACAGCATGTATATTTTTATAGAAACCACGGCAGGAATTGGCGATGCTAATCCTTCAGATTTCCTTTATACAGACCAGATAGAATTTGATAGCGGTGCTAATTTGCAAAAGGTAGAACTGGTAACGCTAATACAAGATGCTTATTTTATTTTTCCAAATAAACAAAACGGAATTACAGAGTCCATTCCTATTGGATTTAACGAAGATGGAACTGTTCTGGAAACCAATGGACGAAATCTAAGTCAAAATCATCCAGATAATGGTAATGAATATTTATTTAAAACAGACAAACCTTATGTCGTCTATGGTTATGCTAGTGTTCCCAATGGGGAAACATTGACTATTCCCGCGGGCGCCAGAGTTCATTTTCATGCCGATTCCGGTTTGGTTGTGCAGCAAGGCGGAACGCTACATGTTGATGGTTCAACATCTACTACTGAAACATTAGAAAACGAAGTTATTTTCGAAGGCGATCGTTTAGAGCCAGATTTCTCTGATGTTCCAGGACAATGGGGAACCGTTTATCTCAGACAAGGAAGTCGCAATCATAGAATCAAAAATTTAACTGTCAAAAACGCTGTCGTAGGTTTATTGGTAGAAAACAATTTTGGTTCACCAATGACTATTGAAAACACTCAGATTTATGATTGCTCTAATGTTGGTTTACTAGGAAGAGCAGCAACTATAGAAGTAAAAAATATGGTTATCAATACAGCTGGTGTAGCTTCTTTGGCCTGCACATTGGGGGGGAGTTATGAATTCAAACACTGTACATTCAACAATAATTGGGCAAGTTCAAAACAAGTAGCTGTTACGGTTGATAATTATTATACCGATACTACAACAAATCAACAAGTGGCATTTGATTTAATAAAAGCTGATTTCAAAAACTGTATTATTTTTGGTTCTAATCAAGTGGAATTGCTCGTTAATAAAAGTACGGATACAAGTAAACAATTCAATAAATTATTCAGCAAATGCCAGATTAAATTTAACAATACCAACAATCAATTTACCAATAATCCGGATTATGCCTTTATAAACGATACTTCTGAAATTATTAAAAACGGAATTGTAGACTTTCAAGATATAAGTAAAAACAAACTGTTTATCGGTGCTGATTCAGCAGCTAAAAACTTCGGAGTAGATGTTGGAGTCCCTTTTGATATATTGGGAAATCCAAGAAATGGCGTTTTTGATTTGGGTGCATATAATTCAATAATATTTCCAGCAGATTAATTTAAAAAGCAATTTTAGGATTCATTTTTTTACCCTAAATTTGCAACTATATTCCTGTCGGCAGACAGGCAACAACACACACTAAAACTACAAAAAAATGATTCATTTCTTCGGAAACGAAAGTACCACTGTTTTTGCAGTACAGTCGCAAAACCAGCTTTCGGCAGAAACCATCTCAAAACTTAATTGGCTATTTCAATCTGAACTTGTTTCAGATTCCCATAAAAGCAAATCAAAATCCGTACTGACGGATTTTTTTATTGGTCCACGTGCTGCAATGATAACACCTTGGAGTACCAATGCTGTAGAAATTGCCCAAAACATGGGAATTGAAGGCATCATCAGAATTGAAGAATTCCAAAAAGTAGCTGCCGATTTTAAAGATTTTGATCCAATGCTTTCACAAAAGTATAGCGAACTGAATCAAGATGTCTTCACTATCAATATCAATCCTGAACCTATTCTATATATTGATAATATTGGTGAATACAACAAACAAGAAGGTTTGGCTCTAAGCGATGAAGAAGTTATTTATTTAGAAAATCTATCTGAAAAACTCAATAGAAAACTAACCGATTCCGAAGTGTTTGGTTTCTCACAAGTCAATTCAGAGCATTGTCGTCATAAAATTTTCAATGGAACATTTGTAATCGATGGAGTTGAGAAGGAAATGTCTTTATTCAAAATGATAAAGAAAACATCGGAACTAAATCCGAATGATATTGTTTCGGCTTATAAAGACAATGTGGCATTTATCAAAGGTCCGAAAGTGACCCAATTTGCCCCAAAAACAGGAGATAAAGCCGATTTCTATCAGGAATCTGTATTCAATTCGGTAATTTCCATAAAAGCAGAAACCCATAATTTCCCAACCACTGTTGAACCTTTCAACGGAGCTGCAACTGGTTCGGGCGGAGAAATTCGAGACCGTTTGGCAGGTGGACAAGGTTCATTACCATTAGCAGGAACAGCCGTTTACATGACTTCCTATTCAAGATTAACAGAAAATCGCCCTTGGGAAAACGGAATGATCGAAAGAAAATGGTTGTACCAAACACCAATGGATATTTTGATAAAAGCCTCCAATGGAGCTTCCGATTTTGGAAACAAATTTGGACAACCGTTAATTACAGGTTCGGTTTTGACATTTGAGCATGAACACTTCGACAAGCTCAGTGGGACAAGTCGAAAACTGGGTTTTGATAAAGTAATTATGTTGGCTGGTGGAATTGGTTACGGAAAAGAAGAACAAGCCAAAAAACACAAACCAAAAAAAGGGGATAAAATCGTTGTTCTTGGTGGAGAAAATTATAGAATCGGAATGGGTGGTGCTGCCGTTTCTTCTGCTGATACAGGAGCTTTTGGTTCGGGAATAGAACTCAATGCGATTCAACGTTCCAATCCCGAAATGCAAAAACGTACTGCCAATGCAATTCGAGCAATGGTTGAAAGCGATATAAATCCAATTGTTTCGATTCATGATCATGGTGCTGGTGGTCATTTAAATTGCCTTTCCGAATTAGTGGAAGAAACTGGCGGTTTGATTGATTTGGATAAATTGCCTATTGGAGATCCTACCCTATCTGCCAAAGAAATTATCGGGAACGAATCTCAGGAACGAATGGGATTGGTTATTGGAAAAGGTGATATTGAAATGTTGCGAAAAATTGCGGAACGAGAACGTGCCCCGATGTATGAAGTAGGTGAAGTAACCGACAATCATCGCTTTACATTTGAAAGCAAAACTACTGGCGCTAAACCTATGGATTTTGCTTTAGAAGACATGTTCGGAAGTTCTCCAAAAGTAATAATGACCGACACTAATTCACAAATAAACTATACTGAACTAAGCTATAGTCAAGATAAAATTAAGGAATATCTTGAACAAGTTTTGCAACTCGAAGCGGTAGCTTGCAAAGATTGGCTGACCAATAAAGTCGACCGTTGCGTGGGTGGAAAAGTAGCCAAACAACAATGCGTGGGACCATTACAATTACCTTTAAACAATGTTGGTGTAATGGCATTAGATTTTAACGGAAAAGAAGGAATTGCAACTTCCATTGGGCATTCGCCTGTTTCAGCTTTGATTAATCCTGCGGCTGGTTCCAGAAATTCTATTGGTGAAGCCTTGTCGAATATTGTTTTTGCTCCTTTGAAAGATGGTTTAAAAAGCGTTTCACTTTCTGCCAACTGGATGTGGGCGTGTAAAAATGAAGGCGAAGATGCCCGATTATACGAAGCCGTAAAAGCATGTTCTGATTTTGCTATTGAACTTGGAATTAATATTCCAACAGGTAAAGATTCGCTTTCGATGAAGCAGAAATATCCTAATGACGAAGTTATTGCACCGGGAACGGTTATCATTTCAGCGGCCGGAAATTGTCCTAATATAACTAAAGTTGTTGAACCTGTTTTACAAAGAAACGGTGAATCTATGTATTATATCAATTTGTCACAAGACGAATTTAAATTGGGTGGAAGTTCATTTGCACAAATTCAGAATAAAGTAGGAAACGATACTCCATCCATTAAAAATACTGATTTCTTCAAAAGAGCATTTAACACGATTCAGAATTTAATCAAAGAAAGACAAATCGTTGCCGGACATGACATTGGTTCAGGTGGATTGATTACCACTTTATTGGAAATGTGCTTTTCAGATGTAAATTTAGGAGCCAAAATTGATTTCTCTTCATTTACAGAAAAAGATTTAGTAAAGATTTTATTTGCTGAAAATATCGGTTTAGTGCTTCAAGCAAAAGATGATACAACATTTGAAAAAGCATTAAATTCTAACAGCGTTGAATTCTTCAAACTTGGTACTGTTCAAAATAAATCTACATTAGATTTTGGAATTTGGAATTTTGATATTGGAATTTATAGGGATATTTGGTTCA